>NZ_CP101153.1:2901030-3223367 GCF_024298825.1 Haloglomus salinum | reverse complement strand
CGAGTTCGTCGCCGTCGTCGGGGAGCAGGACCTCGCCGTCGAAGCCCGCGCGGGCCTCCTCGGCCAGCAGCTCCGACCGACCCGCGTATCGCGAGGAGATGTGGACGAGCGCGAGTCGCTTCGCGTCGGCGTGGCCGGCGAGCGCGGCGGCCTCGGTCGCCGTCGAGTGACCCGTCTGCGGGGCGCGGTCGGCGTCGGCCTCGGCGAACGTGGCGTCGTGGACCAGGAGGTCGGCGTCCGCGGCGATGCGTTCGGTCGCGTCGGTCGGCCGGGTGTCGCCGGTGTAGACGACGGTGCGGCCGGGGCGGGGCTCGCCGACGACCTGCTCCGGCGTGACAACGGTCCCGTCGTCGAGTTCGACGGGGTCGCCGTCGTGGAGCGTCGAGAACTTCGGGCCGACCGGAACACCGAGTTCCTCGGCCCGCTCGCGGTCGAACCGGCCCTTCCGGTCGTCCTCGACGATAGCGTAGCCGACCGACCGGGTCCGGTGCTCGGTCGCGAACGCGCGGACCTCGTACTCGTCGCGGGCGAGCGCGGCGTCGCCCGGGCCCACCTCGTTGATGCGGACCGGGAACCCCGGATTCGTGCCGGTGCCGTCCAGCAGGTTCCGCATCGTCCGGCGCTCGCCGTTCGGGACGTGGATGGCGAGGCCGTCCTCGCGGTCGTTGAAGTCCCACGTCTGGAGGAGCCCGGGGATGCCGAGCGTGTGGTCCCCGTGCGTGTGGGTGACGAAGAGATGCGAGACGTCGAAGCCGGTCCCGAAGCGCATCATCTGCCGCTGGGTGCCCTCGCCGCAGTCGAACAGGAGTCGCTCGCCCTCGCGGCGGACCAGCAGCGCGGATGTGTTCCGCCGGACCGACGGAACCGCCCCGCCGGTGCCGAGGAACGTCACGTGAAGAGACATACCACCTGGGTCGGGGGCGCCGCGTGAAACCCGTGTCGGATGGCCGGCCCGGACCGCCCAGCCGACGAGACGTTCACTCCGTTTAGGACGTTCAATCGCAAGACGGGGCGGGGACGGGAACGGTTCGAACGGCATCACTCGCTTATGGGGTCGAATCCAGTACGAGGGGATACGATGTTCAGAACAGACGCGGTCGCCGCGCTCGTCGCGGCGTCGATGCTGGTGCTCGCGGGCTGTACGGGTGGTGTCCCCGGCGGTGCTGGTGGCGGTGCCAGCGACGCCGCGATGTCCGACGACTCCGGAACGGTCACGCTGTACGTGAGTGACCAGCCCGGCGCGATGGGTGACTTCGAACACCTCAACGTCACCGTCGACAAGGTGGCCTACCACCGCGCGAACGCGTCCGGCGACACGGTCGACGCCGACGATGCGGCCGAGAACGAGACCGAAGCTGACGCCGAGGCGGAGGGCGAGGCTGACGCGGAAGTCGAGGCCGAGTCCGACGGCGAGGGCCCCGAGTCCGAGGAGGGCTGGGAGACCTACGACATCAACGACACGACGGTCGACCTGACCGAGCTGCAGGGCGAGAACGCGACCGTCGTCGGCCAGCAGCGCCTCGAGAACGGGACCTACGACAAGGTCTTCCTGTACGTGAGCGACGTGAACGGGACGCTGAAGGATGGGAACTCCACGCGGGTGAAGCTCCCGTCGGGCAAACTGCAGGTCGAGAAGGAGTTCACCGTCGGCCAGAACGAGTCGCTGGACTTCGTCTTCGACGCGACGGTCGTGAAGGCCGGCAAGTCGGGCAAGTACGTCCTGACGCCGGTCGTGAGCGAGTCCGGGACGGACGTCCCCATCAAGGAGGTCGAGCGTGACGACGAGTCCGGCGTCAGCGCCCGGTTCGTCGGTAGCGTCGACCGTGGCGGGGCCTCGACGGTGAAGGTGACACAGAAGGGCCAGGCGGTCGCCGGCGCGACTGTCGAGATCAACGACCAGGAGTACACCACGGCCGGTGACGGCACGGTCATGTTCGACGTCCCCGCAGACGCCGAGGAGGTCGAGGTCGAGGTCGAGTACGCGGACGGCGAGGTCGAACTGACGCGGAAGTTCCCCGCGGCCGACGACGAGGACGAGGCCGAGGGTGAAGCAGAAGCCGAGGCCGAGACAGACGCCGACGACGAAGCAGATGAGGACGAAGCCGAGGCCGAGGGCGAGGTCGAGGTAGACGGTGAGGTGAGCGCCGAGAGCGAGCAGGACGCGGAGAGCGAGGACAGCGACGATAGCGACGACGATGATAGCGACGACGACGCGGCCACGGACGAGGACGGCCAGGCCGACGGCGCGGCCGAGGGCGACGCGAGCGCCGAGGGCTGACCTCGCGGCGCACCGACGCAGGCCGCCGCCGGGCGGTTGCGTGGAACGATGGCACATCACGCCTTCTTCGGCAAATAGTGACGATAGCGGGCCTGTAGCGCCCACATTCGTCGGAATCGGCCATAAGCCTTCTATGTGCGAGCCCATTCGTGTATAGCTGGATACATAATGAGACAGCAGTTCGCGACAGTGCTCGTAGCGCTCATGCTCGTCACCGCCGGGTGTTCGTTCGGCGGCGGCGGTCCGGGCGAGAGCGGCGAGCCGAGTGACGGCACATCGGGCGACGCGGTCGGAACCATCAACTTCTACATCAGTGACCAGCCGGGTGCCATCGAGGACTTCGAGCACCTGAACGTCACTATCGACGAGGTGGCCTTCCAGAAGGCCGACGGGAACGAGTCGGACGCGGAAGCTGCCACCGAGACCAACACCACTGACACGAACACCACGGAGACCGAGGACGAGGAGATGGACTCCGAGGACGACGGTGAGTCCGCGTGGCAGACCTTCGAGGTCGACGACCGCACGGTCGACCTGACCGAGCTGAAGGGCGCGAACGCCACGCTCCTGCAGGAGTTCGAGGTCGAGAACGGGACCTACACGCAGGTCCGCATCAGCGTGAGCGACATCAACGGGACCCTCACGGACGGCAGCAGCGCCGACGTGAAGCTCCCGTCCTCGAAGCTCCGCATCAACCAGCAGTTCACGGTCGGCAACAACGAGTCCGTGGACTTCGTCTACGACATCAACGTCGTCAAGCGCGGCAACTCCGGCTCCTACAACATTAAGCCGGTCGCCAGCGAGTCCGGGACGGACGTCCCCATCAAGAAGGTCGGCGAGGACGGCGAGTCCGAGGACGCTGACGACGAGGATGCCGACGCCGAGGACGAGACGGACACCCCGACCCCGACGGCCACCGACGACGGCAACGAGACCGACGCGCAGGCCGACCAGGGCCAGATGAACTTCTACGTCAGTGACCAGCAGAACGCCATCGACGACTTCCGGTACCTGAACGTCACGGTGGACCAGGTGTCGCTCCGTGGCCCGGCAGCCAACGGCACGAACGCGACGTACGAGGTCGACAACGAGACGGTCGACCTGACGAAGCTCCAGGGCGAGAACGCGACCATCCTGGACACCTTCGACGTGCCCGCGGGCAACTACACGAAGGTCTTCATCAGCATCAACGAAGTCAATGGGACGCTCACCGACGGTAGCACCACCGACGTGAAGCTCCCGTCCTCGAAGCTCCAGCTGAACGAGAACTTCGAGGTCACCGCCGACAGCGAGGTCGACTTCGTCTACGACATCACGGTCGTCAAGCGGGGCAACTCCGGCTCCTACAACATCAAGCCGGTCGCCAGCGAGTCCGGCACCGACGTCCCCATCGAGAAGGTCGGCGGAGAGGACGAAGCCGAGGACGAGGACGACGAGTCCGAACAGGGCGAGCAGGGCGCGCCCCAGCAGGACGACGCGGAGAGCGAGACGGCCGCGTTCAACGCGACCTTCGTCGGCAACGTCACGGCCGGCGAGAACGCGACGGTGTACGTCTCCCAGAACGGGACCGCCATCGAGAACGCGACGGTCACCTACAACGACACGGAGTACCTGACCGACGTGGACGGCAACGCGACGTTCGCGGTGCCGAGCGACGCCGAGGAGGTCGAGGTCGAGGTGACCTACGAGAACGAGACGGTCACGCTCGAGGAGACGCTCGAATCGGACGAGGAGGCGACCGAGACGAGCACCGAGAGCGAACAGCAGTCCGGCTCCGCTGACGCCGGGTCCGACGGCGGCTCCGGTGACGACTCGGGTAGCCAGAGCACGGAGACCGCCACACCGACCGAGACCGCGAGTAGCTAACGACTGACGCTCGCGGTGCTGATTTTTCCATTATTCCGTCAACGACAGCCGAGCAGGCACTATTCGAATCGGAATCGAACTATTCTGCAGAAACATCCGATTCAGCGGTGGATCAGTCGTCCGCCGTCTCGGGCTCCGGTTCCTCGACCGGGGGAGCGGCCGCGTTCGCGTTGTGCTCGCGGGCGCGTCGGCGCATCTCCGGGCTCATCCCGGGCACCTGCTCCGCGGTGACCTCGCCCTCGGACTCGATGTCATCGAGCGAGCGCGGGTACTTGCGGAGGCGGTAGTGGATGCCGATGCCGGCCTTCGCACCCTGGCCCATCGCGACCGGAATCTGGTTGTGACCGGGGACGATGTCGCCGACGGCCGAGACGCCCTCGACGCTGGTGCGGCCGTGGTCGTCGACGGCAATGGTTCCGTCGTCGTTGAGGTCGACACCGAGCTGCTCGGCGAGGCCGGTGTTGTAGTCGCTACCGTACATCGGGAAGCCGCCGCGGTACGCGCGACGCGTGCCGTCCTCGAAGACGAAGGCCTCGAGCCAGCCGTCCTCGCCCTTCTCGATGCTCTCGATGTCGTCGTGGACGACGTCGATGGGGTGGGCCGCGAGCTGCCGGTCGGTCTCCTCGGACCACTCGGGCTCGTCGCCGCGGGTGAGGAGGTCGACCTCGTCCGTGAAGTTGAGCATTATCATCGCGACCTTCGCGGCGGCCTCGCCGGTTCCCATCACCCAGACCGGCTGGTCGACGAACATGTAGGCGTCGCAGTGGAGACACCAGTGGAGGCCCCGGCCCGTGCGCGGGAGCGGGGGGTCCGGCCGCACGTCGGAGAAACCCGTGGCGAGGACGACGTGGTCGACGACGACCTCGACCTCGTTGGCGGTGAGGCGGAAGCGGCCGTCCTCGGTGCGCTCGGCATCACTCACGAAGTCGCGGTGGTAGTCGGCGCCGTACTCCTTGACCTGCTGCTGGGCGGTCTGGAGGAACTCGTTACCGCTCACGTCCTCGGTGACGCCGATGACGTTGTGGGTATCCAGCATCATCGCCGCCCGGCCGCCGCCGCGGTTGATGACGACGGTGTCGTGCCCCAGTCGAGTCGTGTAGACCGCCGTCGTCAGTCCGGCCGGCCCGCCGCCGACCACCGCGACCTCGTACTCGTCGACGTCCTGGCTCTCGCTATCGGTCATCGGGTCCGGGTAGGACGGGGTTACAGTTAACTGGTCGGTAGCGCCCGGGTAACCCGATTCCCTGACGGTGAGCCGCGGCCACGTGACCGACCGCCGTTCCGGTTGGACGGGTAGCCGGGGACCAGGGCGCCCGCAAGGGATATGCATCGCCGCATTCGAACGCAACACATGACGTTCGACCCCGAGAGCAGTCTCCCGCAGGACGAAGTCGACGAGCAGGTGGCCAGCACCATCGCCGACAACGAGGTGGTGCTGTTCATGAAGGGGACACCGATGATGCCACAGTGTGGCTACTCCGACCGGGCACTGACCCTCATCAAGCAGTATCGCGAGGAGTTCGAGACCGTCGACGTGCTGGAGTCGCTCGACGAGTACCGGGCGGCACTGGAGGACCACAGCGGGTGGGAAACCATCCCACAGACGTTCGTCGACGGCGAGTTCGTGGGCGGCAGCGACGTGCTGGTCGAACTGGAGGAGCGTGGCGACCTCGGGGAGACGCTACAGGCCTGAGTCGTCCGGTACGCTCACGAGCGCCTCGTTCTCGTGGCATCGGCCCCGAGAGACACAACTATAAGTGAGAAATCCTTATACTCACATGACCACCCAACTGTTGGGGGTCGGCCGCTCCCAAGGGACAGGGATACTATGAACAGCAGGGTATTCAGACTCCATTCGACACTCGAACTGCCGCTAGACGACGTCCACTCCTTCTTCGAGGACCCGGACCTCCCAGTGGAGATCAAGGACATCGAGATTACCCGCCGGAACAACACGCTCATCATCTCCTCGGTCGCCGCCGAGGAGAACCTCTCGAAGTACACCCCGACCGCTCAGCTGAAAGCCAGCGTGACGGAGAACCGTGTCTACGAGAACGAGGACGGTGAGTGGCAGGAGACGCCCCCGGACGACGGCCCCGGCGGCTCGGTCTCCTCGGGCGGCGACGGCGGCGGCGGTGGCCCCTCCTGGTCCAGCCTCGGCGGCGAGCAGGAGGCCGAGCAGGAGGTCCGCTCGAAGCTCATCGAGTACGCCTGCTTCAAGGGCGACCGCGAGACGGTGCTCCAGAACACCGAGCTCCAGTACCCGATGTTCGAGGTGCTGTGCAACCTCGCACGGACGGCCGACAAGGGCTCGCTCGAGGCTATCACCGCGGTCGGTGAGGACCTCGAGGCGGTCCGCATCGTGGACGGCGAGGACCGCGCCGCCCGCGTGAAGGTCGTCGAGGACCCCCGTGAGACGGAGAACGGGGGCGTCGACTGGCGCGACAACAAGTTCATCAACTGACCCCGCCGCTTCTTCGGCAACTCCTGGCCCCGTTCGGCCGACCCTTCGCGGGCCACACCACGACACTCGGTACCAGAGGGCAGTGGGAACGCGGCCTCGCCTGGAGGGTCAAGAAGGGCCGCATATGTGATGGACAACGACGAGGCAGTAGCCCCACGAGGAGGTGTGTATGCAGCTCTCAGACGAGGACCGGATGTTCAAAGATTCGCTGCGTGACTTCCTCGAGAACGAGATCGCCCCGGACCTGCCGGAGGCCGACAAGGAGGCCCTGAGCAAGGACGAGGTCGTCGCGTACCAGCAGGAACTCGGCGAGCTCGGCGTCGGCCCCGCCTCCGGGGAGGGGTTCGCCGACCCCATGACATACACCATCACCTCCGAGGAGCTCTCGCGGGTGTGGCCGTCGCTGAACGTCGCACTGATGATGTCGTTCCCGGCGCAGTTCGGGAAGTACGCCGGCGAACGAACCCGCGAGGCACTGACCGACAAGGTCGAGGACGGCTCCTGTATCGCGTGCATGGCCGTCACCGAACCGGAGGGCGGCAGCGACACGGCCAACCCCAACACGACCGCCCGGAAGGACGGCGACGAGTACGTCATCAACGGCGAGAAGACGTGGGTGTCGAACGCCACCATCGCGGACATGGCGCTGGTCGTCGCGCAGGACCAGGAGACGGACACGCGTGACTTCTTCATCGTCGACAAGGAGACGACCGGGTTCGAGACGCGCGAACTCGACAAGCTCGGCTGGAAGGGCTCGCCGACGGGCCAGATGTTCTTCGACGACATCCGCGTCCCCGAGGAGAACAAGCTGATGACCGCCGTCGGCAACATGGTCGCCGAGGGCGAGGGCGCTATCATGGACGCGCCGATGTTCCAGAGCGCGAAGCCGCTCAACGCCATCTTCTCGTACATGCGCACGGGGATGGCCGCGATGTCCGTCGGCATCCTGCAGGCCTGTATGGAGGAGGCGCTGGACTACGCGAAGGAGCGCGAGGTCGGCGGCGGCCCCATCGCCGGCAAGCAGCTCGTCCAGGACCTGCTCTACCAGATCAAGTGCTCGCTGGAGACCTCCCGCCTGCTCACCTACCACGCCGCGGACCTGGTCGAGCGCGGCGACGACGAGGCCCGCCTGATGTCCTCGCTCGCGAAGGGCTACGCCTGCGAGCAGTCCGTCGAGGGCGCCTCGAACGCGATGCAGGTCTTCGGCGCCAACGGGCTCTCGAAGGACTACCCCCTCGAGCGCTACTACCGCGACGCCCGCACGATGACCATCCCAGACGGCACCACGGAGATCCAGAAGCTCATCGTCGGCTACGAGCTGACGGACATCCCTGGCTACTGATTCCGACCCAGCGGCCTTCGCTGGCGGGCATCCTCAGTATGGCCCGCCTAACCTGGTGTGTTACCCGTTAGCACCCGCGAATCCTGCCGAAAAGCACTTACAACTCGCTAATTATATCTCATTACGAGATGACCGACTTCCCCGACTACCTGGACGTCGACTACACGGACGGCGAAGGCGAGGACCCCGAGGACTACCCGACCATCGAGGACAAGATCGAGAAGGCCCTCGAGGTCGTCGAGACGGGCCTGCGCGAGTACGAGAACCCCGCCATCATGTGGACCGGCGGGAAGGACTCGACGCTCACGCTGTACTTCGTGAAGGAGGTCGTCGACCAGTTCGACCTGGAGATGCCGCCGACGGTGTTCATCGACCACTACCAGCACTTCGACGAGCTGATGGACTTCGTCGAGCGCTGGGCCGACGAGTGGGACCTCGAGGTCGAGTACGCGCGGAACACGGACGTCGGCGAGTACGTCGACGAGAACGGCCTCGAACCCGGCGACGACATCCCCATCGATGCGCTCTCCGAGCACAACCAGCACCACGTCCGGGACATCCTCGAATACGAGGAGGACACCTTCCCGTTCCTGCTGGACACGTACGTCGGCAACCACCTCCTCAAGACGGTCGCGCTGAACGACGCACTGGAGGAGCACGACATCGACGGCATCATCTCCGGTATCCGCTGGGACGAGCAGGAGGCCCGGGCCGACGAGACGTTCTTCTCGCCCCGCCACGACCCGGACATCTACCCGCCCCACGACCGCATCCAGCCCATCCTCCAGTTCATGGAGGCCGATGTCTGGGACGCGTTCTGGTACTTCGTCGTGCCGGAGACGGTCGCCGAGTACCCCGACGACGGCTACGTGCCGCAGTCGCTCGACGACCTCCCGAACGACCTCACCCCCGAGGACATCCCGGTCTCGCCGAAGTACTTCGAGGGCTTCCGCTCGCTCGGCTCCGAGGTCTCGACGGGCAAGTCCGCCGACGAACCGGCCTGGCTGCAGGACATGGCGAACACCTCCGAGCGCGGCAACCGCGCCCAGGACAAGGAGGACCTGATGGAGCGGCTGCGCGACCTCGGTTACATGTAAACGAGCTTTTTTCCGACTCGGGTGGCCTTCGGCCACCGGCTGGCGGCTCCGCCGCCAGCTATACATTTCTCGGCTCCGCCGAGAAATCGCTCGTCGCAAAAAACGTTCAGAAAAAAGGCCGGGCCTCGCTGCGCTCGGCCCGGTGAAACGCGCGCCTCCGGCGCGCGTATGCAGGCGGCGATTCCTGATCCACGAGCGCGGCCTATGTTGCCCGTTCCACCTGCCGACCCCAACGTGCTGGATAGCGAGTGGGCTGCGGCAGCCACCCATCGATTAATCGAAAATTGCACAGATTATGGCAAATTCTATGGATTTATCAGACACTCTTTGGAATAGTATCCTCTCTTATAGACCTACAATCTGCCAGACGCCCCTGCCCGGAACTCCCCGTGTTTCACACCGAGTGCGAGGCAGATGACGCCGAACACGACGGTCGACGGGAGGACCATCATCAGGATGGTGCTGGTGTCCATCGGGATGGGTGCGGCGACGAGGCCACCGATGCCGACCGCGATGATGGCGGCGAAGATTCCGGCCGTGACGGTCAGGTCGAACTCCATACCCCGTGTAGGCGCGAACCGGTAATGAGGATTGGTCCAGCGGGGAGGCCTGCCGATTCCCCGGCGATCAGTCGTCGGATGCCTCGGCACCGCCGGATCTGTTCTCGTCCTCGTCCTGCGGGCGGGTGAGATTCGCCAGCGTCACCACCAGTCCAAGGAGCCAGCCCAGCGGCACCGCGATGCCGAACCACATGAGGACGAAGGCGAAGCCCTGGAGTTCGAACTGCGACTCCAGCAGTTCCTTGAGTCCGATGGGCTGGAACACCTGGTTCAGCAGGACGATGGCGATCTGACGGCTCTGCGTGAACACGACGGCGCCGACCGCATCGGAGTAGAAGGCGGCCACCACCGGTGGGAGCAGGAGCGCCGTCACGCCGAACGGGTACGCCAGCAGCACCGTCGTCGCCCGGCCGCCCTTCGCCCAGAAGATGAAGGCGAGTGCCGACGAGACGACGGCGGTGACGCTCGCGACGAGGACGGCGATGAAGCCGACCTGCCCGAACCCGCCGTACGTTCTCACGATGGCCGTCAGTGCCCCCCAGATGACCGTCATCACGAGGACGGTGCCGCCCAGGCCGATGCGGGTGGCCAGACTGTCGAACCGGCGCGAGTAGAACCGGACGGCCACGCCGAGCAACATCAGGGGGTACAGCACGAGGACGACAGGGACGCCGAGGGCACCCCAGATGCGATACTTCGCCTTGTCACCGGTGGTGGAGGGTTTCCACTTGCCGAGCACCGAGTGCTGGGCGCCACGCTGGCGGGGGAACAGCAGTTCCATCCACGTCTCGTGCAACCGCTGCACGTCGAGACGGACGCCGTCGACGACGCCGTCGCGCTGCTCGGTCGACATGTCGGTGCGGTTGCGGCCGCCATACGTCAACCTTCCGCCCGTCGGTGTCGGGTCGGGACGGCCGCCCGATTCCGGCCGCTTACTCGCCCCAGGCTTCGGGAGCGAAGTCGGGATGGACCCGGCGATCGGTCTCCTCGATGCCGTCGATGGTGTCGACCTCCTCGTCGCTCAACTCGAGGTCCAGCGACTGCCAGTTGTCGACGACGTGGTCCTCACCCGTCGCCTTCGGGATGGCGGTGACGCCCTTCTCGCGGAGCCACGCCAGCGACACCTGCGCCTCGCTCACGCTGTGGCGTTCGGCGATGGTCGTCAGTTCGTCGACCTCGAACACCTGGCCGCGCGCGAGCGGGGAGTACGCGACCAGTTCGACACCGTTGTCCTCGGTGTAGCGCTGCAGTTCGCGCTGCTGGAGGAGCGGGTGCATCTCGACCTGGTTGGCGAACGGCTGTTCACCCAGCACCTCCGTCGCCTGGTCGAGGTGCTCGGGCTCGAAGTTGGAGACACCGATGCGCTCCACCAGCCCCTCGTTCCGGAGCTGTTCGAACGCGCCAAGTGTCTCCTCGGCGTCGTACTCGCGGGCGGGCCAGTGGACGTACAGGAGGTCGACGTAGTCGACCCCGAGGCGGTCGAGGCTGTCCTCGGTCGTCGTGATGACGTCGTCGTGGCCCAGGTTGTCGATCCAGACCTTCGTCGCGAGGAAGACGTCCTCGCGGTCCACGGCCGCCCGCTCGATGCCCTCGCCGACGGCGTCCTCGTTCCGGTAGGCCTGGGCCGTGTCGATGTGCCGGTAGCCGGTTTCCAGGGCCGTCGCGACCGTCTCCGCGCACTGGTCCGGGTCGTCGTTCTGCCACGTTCCGAGGCCGAGCATCGGCATGCCACGCGACTCCGGACCACCGACGCGCTGCTGTTGCTGGTCACTCATGTCGGTTCGAACTCCGACGCCGAGCCGAATAGCCGTTGGGGAACCGGACGCATCGACCTCGGGCGGCGCGAGAAGCCCTGACGCGATAGCAGCTCCGCCCGCTTACACGCCGGTCGAGTAGCGGAGGATGCCGGCGACGCCACCGAAGGCGGTCATCAGCTGTTCGCCCTTCTCGAAGTCGGTGGAGATGAACTTCGTCTCGGTGCCGCGCTGCTCGGCGATCTCGATGAGGTGGTCGATGGCGTCCTCGCGCTCTTTCACCTCGGCCTCGGTGCCGTTCTCGCACTCGTGCTCGGGTGTCTCGGCACGGCGGCTGACCGTCTCGAACTCCTCCTTCCCGCCGCAGTCGTAGACGACGACGTCCTGCCGGAGGTCCTCGGAGATGAGCAGGCGGTCGACCGACCCCATCATGAGGTTCTGCCGGGTCTGGGAGAAGCCGTAGGTGGCCCGCTCGCCGTCGTGGAGCTCCTCGAAGAACTCCTCCATCTGCCGCTTGTCCTTCATCACCTCGTGGTCGGCCAGTACGTCGCTGGCGGCGTCCACGAGGTCCTTGAGCCCGGATTCGTCCGTGTAGGAGACGTCGAACTTCCCGAGGACGAGGTCCTGGAGTTCGTGGTGGAGGTAGTCACCGTCGAGGAACTCGTCCTTCGTCGGCGAGGGGCCACCGACGAGAATGCCGTCCATCTCGTGGCGCTTCGGGACGAACAGGTCGTCGGCCATCCCCGCGACCTCCTGATAGAAGTTGTCGATGGCCTCGAGTCGGAGCCGGGCGAATCGCTGGGCGGACTGGCCACCTTTCCGCTGCTTGCCGGGGACCAGCGAGGAGGCGGACTTGACCGCCTCGACGCGCTTGCCCCGGAGCCAGCCGACGTTGGCCTCGCGCCGGTCGAGGACGACGAGGCCGAACAGGCCCTGGTCCTCGAGCATATGCTCCAGCGGCCCCGTGAGGAAGTCCGAGTCGCAGTGATAGCGGAACGACTCGATGGGCTGGGGCGGTGATTCCAGCGTCCGCGTTATCATCTCCGTTCGGCCGCCGCCGCTGTCGATGGCGCCCGAGAAGATGACCATCCCGTTCTCCGGTGGGTAGGTGTCGTAGTACTTCAACCGGTCCTTGATGCTGGTCAGCGCGTCCTGCACCGCGGTCCGGGTCTGCTTGGACTTGATGTTCGAGGCCTCCGAGTGCTCCTGGGTGACGTGCTGGGCGACGTCGCTGATCTGACGGTCCTCGGGGATGTAGATGCTCACTAGCTGCGTGCCCGACCCCTCGAAATCCTTCAGCTCCTCGATGACCTTCTTGAACTCGTACTTCTGTTTGTCCGACTGTTCGGCGTCCTGCTGACTCATTGTCGGTTCTAGGCCAATGGGGTGTAAGTAACTGTTGACAGTCCGAGGCACCGGCACGCGGTCCGGTCCCGGCAGTGAGCCGGCGCCCCGGACGTGTCCGCTCCCCCGCGGGCGGGTCGGAACCCGGCAATGGTGGGACAGTTTATTAAGGGGATAGCGACGTATTCACACCCATGGATATCTACGCCGTCGCCGGTGCGGACGGGGCCGGCAAGACGGCGACAGCGTTGAACGTCGCCGTCGCCTTCCGTGCCGGCGGCCAGTACGCCGCCGTACTGGATGCGGATCTCAGCGGGAACGTCGCCTCACGCCTCGGTATCGAGCCCGAACACACCCTCGACGACGTGTTCGACGGCGAGGCGACGATTCGCGAGGCGACCGTCGAGTACGAACTCTCGGGCGAGACGGTACCCGAGGCGGACCTCCTGGCCTACCGGGAAGCGCTCGCCGACGACCGGACCGCGTTCCGCGCCGGGGACGAGGAGTTCGCCGGCGTGGACGAAACGGGGTTCCCCGACATCGACACCATCCCCGTCATCGCGGGCTGGCCCTCCGACCGGCGCGTCGCAGCGGCCGACCCGAACGAGCTCGAAGACGTTCTCCAGGAGCTGGTGATGGCCTACGACGCCGTCGTCATCGACACGGGTGGGGAGTCAGTGGCGGCGACGGCGCCGGTGACGGTCGCCGACGGCGTCGCGGTCGTGACCTCACCCGACGAGTCCCACATCCAGACCTCCAACGCGACGGCTATCGAGTGCCAGCGCAACGGTGCCTCGCTCGTCGGGACCGTCGTGAACCGGGCCGACGAGCAGACGAACGTCAGGGACGTGACCGACGAGGTCGGCGTCGAGGCGGTCGGCGTCATCCCGGAGGACAGCCGGACGGCCGACCTCGAACCGGTCCGCTACAGCGTGCCCGATGCGCCTGCCGCGAAGGCCTACGACCGACTCGCCGACGGCCTCGAAGAGTGGAGCCGGGCTGTCGAGGCCGAGGCCGACAGCGCGGCCGACGGCGGCGGGCCCGGGGCGTCGGGGACAGGGACCGACCCGGAGACGGAGACGAACGATTCCGGCGAGGGCGACGGACACGGAGCGGACGACGAGAGCGACGAGGGAGACGACGGGCTACTCGGCCGATTCGGACTGGACTGACGCCGGCGGCCGCGAGCCGACCCGAAAGGAGTGTATTTTAAGTTCGGGTCGGATAACCTCAGAACATGCCAGCCGAGACGTACGACATCCTCGTGGTCGGTGGCGGGACGGCCGGCGCGTTCGCCGCAGCCACGGCTGCCCGCGAGGGTGTGGACGTCGCCATCCTCGAACGCAAGTCCGAGGAGGAGGCGGGGCACATCGCCTGCGGTGACGCCGTCAAGGGAACGTCGACGTTCCCCGACGTCATCGACCGCGAGCGACTCCGCCGGGAATCGTTCACGAACGACGGCATCCGGCGCGCGGTGTTCGAGAACCCACAGGGCGGCACGCTCGACATCCAGATGCAGGGGGATGGCGGCGCCGTTCTCGACCGCAAGCGCTACGGCGAAATCCTCCTCGAGGAGGCCGCCAAGGCCGGCGCGGACATCCACTACGACACCGTCGTCCAGGATGTCATCCAGAACGGCAAGGTCGAAGGCGTCAAGACCGCCTCGAAGGGGTCGGTCACCACCTACGAGGCCGACGTCGTCATCGACGCCGCGGGCGCGCTCTCCATCCTCCAGGACCGCACCGACCTGAGCGACCCCACCTTCGATACGAACGTCAGCTACTCGCAGTTCTGCTCGGCCTACCGCGAGGTCATCGAGGTCGAGGAACCGGTCGACTACCACGATGCGCTCGTGTTCAAGCCGACCGCGGAACTGGGCTACCTCTGGTACTTCCCCCGGACGAAGACGGAGATCAACGTCGGGCTCGGCTTCCAGATGAACAAGGACCCGATGAAGCTCGTGAGCGTCCTGCGAGACGACGTCCGCAACCGCCCCGAGTTCCAGAACGCCACCGTCAAGGACAAACTCGGCGCCGCGCTCCCGACCCGCCGGCCGTACGACTCCGCGACGGCTCCCGGCTTCATCGCCGTCGGTGACGCCGCGGCCCACGTCAACCCGACCACGGGTGGCGGTATCCCCGGCGCGGCGAAGGCCGGCCACTGGGCCGCACTCGAGGCCGTCGAGGCCATCTCCGAGGGCACCACGGACGACGAGGCTGCCTTCTGGGACTACAACCGCAAGGTCCAGACCGACTTCGGCAAGCGGTTCGCCGCGATGGACCTGTACAACATCTGGGGCGGCACCTACGACGTGGACGACCTCGTCAGCGTCATCTCGGCGCTACCGGGGCAGCAGATCGCCGACGTGATGGCCCGCGACGGGACCGCCTCGATGAGCCTGGGCCTCAAGCTGAAGACACTCGTCAGGACGTTCGGCCACTGGAGCACGCTGCTGGAACTCCGGAAGGTCAACGGCCTCGCGGCCGACCTCCGGGACATCTACGACGACTACCCCACCTCGCCGGACGGCTTCGAGGCCTGGCGCGACCGTCGGGACCAGGTGATGGACGAGCTGTACGAGATCACCGGCGCCGACCCCAAATACTGACGAGCAGTTCTCCCGCACCCTGCGTCCGTCTCCCGCGAGTCCACCACTCCGGTCGCTTCCTCGCGCGTGGTCTCACCCGGTCCACTCGCGAGACCTCCGGTAGCCGAACCGGGGTCAGTGCTCCAGCGACTCCGCGTAGGCGAGGTCCTCGGCGTCGGCCTCCCGAACCTCCTCGTCGAGCGTGATGGCCCAGCCGTGGAGAACCGTCGGGTCCTCGAGCGCGTTGGTCAGGACCGTGCGCACGTCGAGCACGTCGACGCCGTAGTAGTCCCGGGGGACGCCCTGGAAGTACTGGAGCGCCGTCCCGAAGAGCGAACGCATTCCCTCGTCGTCCTCGAAATCGAAGTGCTTGTACGCGCCCGCGGCGACCTGCACCATCCCGTGGAGGAACTTGCTCTCGGTGGAGCCGCGGCCGTAGTTGTACCATTCGTCCTCGAAGCAGTCGTGTGACTCGTGGAACTCGCCGCTGTTGTAGAGGCGCACGCCGTGGACCGTCGCCCGCCGGAGGGTCCCGTGCTCCCAGCGGCCGTCGTCGCGCCACCCCGTCGGGTCCCCGCGGGTCGGCGGGCCCACGGTCGGGTCGCGGGTGTGGTCGTCCATGCCTCGGCTTCCGCCGCGAGGGCTGTAACGGCGTCGGTCAGTATGCCCTCGCCGTTCGACAGTCACAACGAGCCGAAGCTTCTTGCCGTGGGGCACGTAACCATGGTTCATGGACGTTGACGCGACGACCGATACGGTCGAGTGCGAGCGATGCGGTGACGCCGTCGAGGTCGGCGTCCCCGGCGGTGAGCGGTGCGCGGACTGCGGTGCCTACTACTGTCACATCTGCGTCGACGACCTCGCGAGCCAGCAGTTGCTCGACGAACCCGAATGTCCGGCGTGTGAGGCCCGTCTCGTGGCCTGAGTCGCGGGACCCACCCCGCTCCGAATCGCTCAGAGGTCCCGCGCGATGTCGCGCAGCCGGTTGACTCGCTCGGAGCGGTCGCTGATGGCGTCGGGGTCACAGAACTCCCCGAGCCGGCTCGACCGGACCAGTTCCTGCAGGGGCTCCAGCGACCGGTCGGGCACCTCCACGGATTCGAGGTACTCGGCGGTTCGTTCGAGGTCGGCCGTCGACGCCTTCCGGCCACCGTCGGCGCCACCCAGTCGCCAGGCGAGGTCACGCTCGTCGTCGCCCCCTCGTTCCGGGAGCGTCGCCCCACCCGCGAGCACGAACGCCTTCGCCATCACGAACGGTACGACGTCCGGCCGTTCGTACTCGAGGTCGTCGACGAGCAGCGAGACCACCCGGTCGGAGAGTTCGAGCCGTCGGCGGCTGCTCTCGACCGCGATCTCGAGCAGGAGGTCGTCACGTGTCTCCAGGTCGGGGTCGCGGTAGAGGTGCGGGGGCTTGGTCATACACCACCGTACGCGTGCCAGCGGTTTCAGCGGCCCGGTTCTCGCGAGCCGGCGCCCGGACGTGACTGGCCTCCGCAACGGTTTTGCCCGGCAACGCCGGATTCTCCGATGCGCGCGGGGGTAGCCAAGCCTGGAAACGGCGGCGGACTCAAGATCCGCTCCTGTAGAGGTCCACGGGTTCGAATCCCGTCCCCCGCACGTCCAACGTGCGGAAGGTCGCCTCGGAGCGATCTTCCCCCGCATCATCCTACTGGAACCACCTGAGCCTGGAAACGGCGGCGGACTCGAAATTCGCTCCTGTAGAGGTCTCGTGAGCGTCGCCGGAGGCGACCGAACGAGACCTCGGAAGTCGCAGCCCGCACAGCGAGCGAAGCGAGCGAGCAGGAACGTCTTCCGGTGGTCCACGGGTTCGAATCCCGTCCCCCGCACGTCCAACGTGCGGAAGGTCGCCTCGGAGCGATCTTCCCCCGCATCACTCACCGCACCACCAGCGACAGGAGGGCGACCACGGAAACGGCCAGAAGCGCTATACGGCGTGGTGTTCGACGGGTGGGCATGCGAATCCGTGCGGCCGTCATCGTGGTCTCCGTGCTGCTCGTGGCGACGGCCGGCGTCCCGGCTGCGGCGGTCGTCCCGGAGCCATCGCAGGCCGGAACCGGCGGTCCACCGACCGCAGCCGACACAGGTTATATCGCCGTCGAGAGGCCGTCTACCGCCGGAACTGTCCGCCACACCGTCCGGCTGGCCGACCCCGGAACGGTCCGCGTCGAACTCGGTGTGGGCATCACGGAGCCGACCGCCGAGTTCCGGGTCACGCTCCCCGGCACCGTCGAGGTGACCGGAACCGACGGGTTCGACCGGGCCGACGGGGGGGCGTACGAGTGGGACGGCCGGACCGAGGACCCGACGTTGACCTACCGGGCACCGGTCAACCGGACGGTCGGGGAGAGTGTCAGGTTCGCCGCGACCGACGACTGGGCGCTGGTCGACATGACCGACTTCGACGCCGCGTACTCGTGGCGGAGTTTCGGCGAGACGAGTTACGAGCGGCAGTTCTCGGTGCCGAACGGCTATGCCGGGCGTGCGATGGCCTACCTCGGGGCCTACCGCGTGGCGAACACTTCCGGGGCAGGCCAGCAGTTCACCGTCGTTCACCCGACCGCCGTGGAGACGAACGCGACCGCCAGCGCGTACGCCGAGACCCTCGCGAGCATCGCCGGCACCATCCGGGTCGGCGCGCGCGACCCCACCGTGACGGCGTTCATCGCGCCACGGCCCATCGGCGTCGAGGGGGGCGAGGGCGGCGTGGGGGGCCTGGCGACCAGCGCGGATATGTGGATCGCCGCGGATGCCGCCACCACGGCCGGCGCGAACGGGGCCCGCGTCCACGAACCCATCTTCGTCCACGAGTACGTCCATACGCGGCAGAACTACACCCCGACGCCCGAGATGCAGTGGTTCACAGAGGCCAGCGCGTTCTACTACATGGCGTTGACCCCCTACCAGCGTGGCAAGGTGGACGAGACCCGATTCGACCGCCAGTTCCGGGTTCCGGACCGCTTCGGCGACACCGTGCTGACGGAGACGACCGGCGCCCAGTACCGGGCGTGGGCGACCCGCGGCGCCCGGACGCTGGCCGCACTGGACCGCCGTATCCGGACATCGACGAACGGGTCGCGGACCCTCCAGGACATCTTCCGCCGGTTGAACGCCCACGAGGGGAACGTCACGTACGCCGACTTCCGGTCGATGGTGGACGCGACGGCCGGCGAGTCACAGGCCGACTGGCTCGACCGCCACGTCGACGGGTCGGAGCCGGTCCCCGCGCCCGTCGCGGACGCCTACCCCGCCTCCGACGTGACCGTCGGCCCCGCAGGGACGGAGTGGCGCCGCGGCGACGAATGGGTCGCCGTCTCCGACACCCCGCTCCCCGCCGGGATACCGGTCCGTGTTCGCCACCCCGAGGTGGGCGTCGTGGTCCGGGCCGGGAACGGGACGACAGCGGTGAACGTCACCGGTAGCGACCCATCGACGGTCCGGTTCGCGGCCGGCGAGGCGACGCTGCGCGTCGAGACGTTCTACGGCCAGCAGTCGACTCGCCTCACCGTCGCCACCAGCGACGACGTGGACGGCGACGGCGTTACGAACGCCGCCGAGCTCGGCCAGGGGAGCGACCCCTACGACGCGAGCAGTTCGACGGCGACCCCCGAGCCCGGCCTGCTGGATGGTGACGGGAACGACGGGAACGGGACGGGCGGCGGTCCCGCGGTCCGGGACGGCCCTGGATTCGGCGTCACGAGAGCGCTCGCCGCGGGGACCGTCCTGTTGGTGTGGCAGCTGGCGCGGGCGCGACGACGGGAGTAGCATCGGGAATCCCCGCGTCAGAGGGCCATAAATCAATAATTGGAGATATTATCATAGTATCTCCAGAATATGGCATACATCTCACAGATTCGAGCGAATCAATCATCCAGCAGCCGGAAGGCGAGCAGTGCCGGAACCGCGAAGCCGAACGCGTTGAGTGCGCCGTGCCAGCGGACCATCGTCCCGATGCCGACCAGCGCGTCGCTCGGACGGAACGCGGAGTAGCCGTAGGCCAGCGCGAGCGCCATCGAGGCGAACAGCGTACAGCACGCGACCGCCAGCAGCGTCGCCGGTACCCGCGGAAGCCGGGGCACGGCCCGGCGGAGCGCGACGGCGGCGAACACGGCCACCGCCACGGTGAACAGTGCCACGGCGACGACCTCCAGCAGCGGCGAGAACGTGATTCCGACTGCGATGAGCGCGATGTTCCCCACGAGCACCAGGAGCGCGGCGGCGGCCAGCCGACCGACGGGCCCCTCGAACCCCCCGTCCGCGTCGACGACGCGCGCGGTCAGGCCGGCCGTGAGCGGGAGGACGAACCCGGCGTAGTGGTAGTGGACAGCCGTCAGCAGGACGATGATGGGCTCGAAGCGCAGGAAGAGGCCGGCCCGGTGCAGGACCAGCGCCACCGCGCCGACCGGGACGTAGAGCAGCGCCGCGGTCACAGACAGTTCCGGTAGCGAGTCGAGTCCCCGTTCGCGGAGCCGCGAGAGTCCGACGACAGCGATAGTGCCGGTGACGGCCAGCCACGGGAGCGCCAGTAGGACGGAGACGGGCGACCCGACGGGGAGCGCGAGGGCCGCGACGACTGCCAGCGCAGCCGGGAACGAGGCGACGATGGCACCACGGGCAGCCAGCACCCCGAGTCGGGAGTCCGGCGACGACACCTGGCCGAGGCCGAGGGGGACCAGCATCAGCACCGCCAGTGCGACGAACCGGTCGACGGCCGAGAGCGCGGCCGAGCCAGTGACGCCGAGGAGGACGGTCGCCAGCCAGACGAGCGCGCCGGCACCCGCGGTCAGGTCCGTCACCCGGTAGCCGCCAACCCGGAGCCGCTGGCTCGCGATGGCCCCGTCGCGACGGCCGTACTCCGCCGCGCTCACGGCTCGTCCACCTCCGTGGCGTTCGGCGTCTCGGACGCTGCCCCTGCGGGCGTGGCACCGTCACGGAGGTAGTCTCCGAGCCGCCAGAGCGACGCCTCGGTGGTGTCGAACGCGGTCACGTCGTTGTCGGCCACGGTGTTGTCGAGCGTCGTGGCGCGGTACTGGTCCAGGCCGACCGGAACCCCGGGCACCCGGTCGAGGACTGCCGCGCCCAGCCGCGCGACCGGCATCGGCACGGGGAGGACGAGCGGGTCGTCGGCGACCATCGCGAGAACCGCCGCGAGCGTGAGCCGCTCGGGCCCGCCGAGTCGATAGGTCGCGCCGACGTGTCGGGCGTCGGTGACGCCGCTCGCCACCATCGGTGCAAGGTCCCCGACCCACATCGGTTGCAGCCGCGTCCGCCCGCCACCGGGGAGCGACACTACCCCGAACCGGGCCAGACGCTCGAGGAAGGGGAGGAACGCACAGCCGTCGCCGAACACCACTGACGGGCGGTAGATGGTCCAGTCGAGGCCCGACTCGCGGACGGCTCGCTCGGCCCGTCGCTTCGCGCGGAAGTAGGCCGTCTCCACGCCGTCGTCGACGCCGAGGCCGGAGAGCTGGACGAACCGGTCGACGCCGGCGGCCTCGCTCGCCCGGAGCAGGTGCCGGGTCCCGCCGAGATGGACCGCCTCGTGGCTGGCCCGCGGCTGGACGTGCGAGGGGAGCGCGACCAGGTTGACGACGGCATCGTGGCCCGCGACGAGCCCCCGGAGGTCGCTGTCGGTCACGTCCGCCCGGGCCCGCACGACTGCGTCGGGCAGCGACACGGCGTCGGGCGAGCGCGAGGCGGCGGTCACACGGTGTCCCCGGTCGGCGAGGACACGGCAGACCGGGCGCCCGACGAAGCCGGTGCCGCCCGCGACGAGGACGTCCATACGCGGGCGGAGGACCGCGCCGGGGTAAAACACCGGGGCAGGTCCGGCCCACGGCGATCGGACGGGCCGGTGCGCTCCCGGGGCACAGGTCCGGAACGCTGAAACACCGGGCGCGCCGGTCTCCGGACATGGCCGCGACCGAGCGGTTCGATATCGATGTCAGCCCGGAGCGAGCGTGGCTCGCGACGTTCGCGGCAGCGGTCGTCGCGTTCGCCGCGGGCGCCGTCGCCCTCCCCCGCCTCGTCTGGGACCGCTTCCTCTGGCACTACTTCTGGGGCCCCGTCTTCGCGGACGCGCAGGGCGCCCGCTGCGCCGTGATGACCGACAGCGGCCCGGACCTGCTGTTCCGGGAGACCCGCTGTAGCGCCGCCCGCAACGCCGGCAGTATCGTCGCCGAGCCGGGCTACACGCTCGTCTCGGAGGCCGGCTACGCCATCACGCTCATCTTCTTCCTCATCGGGGTCCTCTACCTGCTCCGGTACCTGGAGGTGGGTGAGTCCCTGGACCTGTTCTTCGCGCTGACCCCGTTCATGTTCTTCGGCGGCGCGCTCCGCGTCGTCGAGGACGCCAACAACGCCGCGCTCGAGGCGGGTGTCGAGAGCCTGCTCTCGTACCCGGCGAACACGCTCATCATCAGCCCGGTCATCTACTTCACCGTCTTCGCGGTGACGCTGGCGGTGCTGGTCGCTGGTGTCGCGCTGGACCGGCGCGAGGTCGTCGAGAGCTACCACCGCTTCGTCTTCGCCGTCGGGAGCCTCGTGCTGCTGGCGACGGCAGGTTTCCTGTTCTGGTTCGTCCCGACGCAGATCGCCCCGGAGATTCCAGGCGTCGGGTTCTACCCGCTGATGACCATCGTCACGCTGGTGCTCGCGGCGGTCCTCGCGGTCGTCATCTACGCGGGCGCCGAGCGCTACGCGCCCGTCATCAACGAGGGGACCGGCCGCGCGGGACTCGTCGTCCTGTTCGGGCACGCCGTCGACGGCGTGGCGAACGTGCTGTCGGCCGACTGGCTCGACTACATCGGCGTCCCCGTCGAGTACGGCTCGAAGCACCCGGTCAACCGCATCATCGTCGATATCACACAGTCGGTCCAGCCGGAGTGGCTCTCGACCGCCATCGGCACCTCGTGGCCGTTCCTCGCGGTGAAGCTCATCGCCGCCACCGCGGTCATCTACGTCTTCGACCGGCGTATCTTCGAGGAGAGCCCACGGTACGCGGTCCTGTTGCTCGTGGCCATCCTCGCGGTCGGGCTCGGCCCGGGGAGCCGGGACATGCTCCGCGCGACGTTCGGCATCTGAGGCGGGCCGCCCGCCTCACCCGTCCGCACTGTCGGCCAGGGGTAGCCGCATCTCGACGACGGTCCCGCCGTCGTCGGACTCGTCGACCGAGAGGTCGCCACCGGCCTCCGTCGTCACCCAGTTGACCAGCCAGAGACCGAGCCCCTGGCCGTGGCGCAGCGGTGTCTCCGAGCCCTCCTCCAGCGTGCGGCGTTCCATCCGGGGGATACCCGGACCACTGTCGGCCACGCGAAGCACGGCCACGGGCGCACCCCCCGGGTCCTCGGAGCTGCAGAGGTCGACGCTGACCGCCGGGGCGGTGCCGTCAGGGCCATCCGACCCGGCCTCCGACGGACCGCTCGTCGAGCCGTGTTCGACGGCGTTCTCGATGAGTTCTCGCACTGCGTGTCGGCACCCGGGAGACGCCACGTGGAGCGGGCGCTCCGGGAGGCTGGTGGCGATGTCGTGTCCCCCGGCCTCGACCTGGTCGGTGGCCTGCCGGACGGCCGAGCGGAGGTCCAGATGGTCGGTCTCGTGGTCGCCCGAGACCACCTCGCGGACGGTCCGCGCGGTGTCGCTCACGGCCAGCAGGCTCCGGGCGCGGTCACGAATTCGCTCGGCGGCAGCCGCCTGCTCCCCCTCGGCGTTCCGGGCGATGTCCCCGGCCTCGCCCAGCACTACGTTCATCTCGTTGCGCAGGTTGTGCCGGAGCACCCGGTCGAGCACGTCGATTATCTGCTCGCGCCGTGTCCGCTCGGTCACGTCCCGAACGACACAGACGAAGCCGTCCTCGAGGTCGCTCAGCGAGAGTTCCTGCTGGAAGGTGGAGCCGTCGGCGCGCCGGCCGACGGCCGGGCCGCGCCAGCCGCCCGTCTCGACCATCTCCGGCAGCGCCTCCCGTTCGAGCCGTCGTTGCTCGGCCGGGTCGTAGAGCTGGGACCAGTGGTTCCCGAGGAGTTCCTCGCGGTCGTACCCGTACAGGTCGGCGTGGGCGTCGTTGACGAAGAGATAGCAGCCGTCGTCGTCGAGCAGCGCCATCCCGTCCATGGCACCCTTCATCGCCTCCGAGTGGCGCTCGATGGCCCGGCGGCGCTCGGTCGCCTCGCGAGCCGCTCCGCGCACGGCGACCACTTCGCCCTCCGCGTTCCGGACCGGCTCAGCGTTCACCTCGATCCAGGGGCGCTCGTCACCGGCAATCCGGAGTGCCATCCCGCGGACGGTCTCTCCCGACAGCACCGCGTCCAGCGCGTCGTACGCGGTCTCGAGGGACCCAGCGGCGATGTACTGCTCGAACTTGTCGTCGATGACCTCCTCGGCGGTGGCTCCCAGGAGCCACTCGATGTCACCGGAGACGGCGGTGACCGTCCCGCCGGTGTCGAGTCGAAAGGCGAAGTCGACACCCAGGTCGGCGATGGCGTCGACCTCGATGCCACTCGCGCCGTCGCGTCTGGCGGACGCCCGCTGTCGACCCGGGGTAGCGCTCGGCTCCCGGTCACCCACACCCATTGGTAGTGAGATGTCCACAACCGGTTGCCCTTAAATTACGGGTCACCTCGATGCCCGAGTCGGCGCTGCAGTGGCCCGGGCAGGCGTCAGCGGCATCAGGGGAACGGATGATGCGCACGGTCCAGGCGCGGTTCGCACCCGAACGTCTCCGGGACTTTACGTGCACGCTCGCCGAAGTAGGACGTCCCGCTGAACAGTGGTTGCGCACCCGGAACCAGTACCCGGACCGCCTCGAAGCCGAGCGCCTCGACGTCGCGAGTCGTCACCCGTGCTGCGTACGCGTCGAGGTCGGCACTCGCCACCGCGTCGAGCAATGCCTCGAGCGCCGCGTCGCCGGCAGGGGGGTCCGACGGGCCGACGGACTCCAGCGGAACCGTCGTCTCGGGGGCACAGAACTCCCGGACGCCCCGCGGTCGGTCCGCGGCTCGCGCGACGCCGGGTTGCTGTTCGGTCGCGCCCTGTCGTCCCATCCCTCGGAGTTCCATCCAGTTCTGGAGCGCCTCGGCCAGTGCGTCCCGGGCGGCCGCCGCGGGGTCGAGCGCCGCGGACATCCCGGCCGCGAACTGCGGCCAGCGGTCACCGTCGTGGTGGACCGCGCAGGCCACGACCGGCACGTCGATGTCCTGTGTCAGCAGGAGCGCAGTCGTCTCCAGCCCTTCCGAGCGGGCGCGCCGCCGGAGCGTCTCGAAGGTGGCGAGCGGGCTGTCCTCGGGTGCAGCCGCGAGAGCGTCGGGCCCCACGGAGAGCCCCATCGGTTCGAACGTCGAGTACCACGCCAGCATCGCGGCGTCGCGCTCGATGACCTCGGAGAGCCCCGAGAGCAGGGCGTCGACACCACTCCCGAAGCCCAGTCCTGTCGTGATGGCCGGACGGTGGCGAGCGCCCTGCGGCGGTGGGAACACGACGAACTCGGCCGGGAGCCACGCGCGCTCGCCCGTGACGAGGTCCTCGCCGGCGACCCAGGGGATGGACTCGCTCGGGTCGGGGGCGTGCCAGTCGCCATCGTCGGCGTCCGGCCGCACGAACGCGGACGGCGGGACCGCACCCTCGACGCCGGCGGCCGGTGCGCGCTCGAAGGCGTCGCCGCGGTAGACGGCGGCTGCGTAGCGTTCGAGTCCCTCACCGAGCGCCTTCCCGAGCGCGACGTTCCAGTCGGTCGCGACCCCCGCGGCGAGGCCGCCGGTCACGCCGTCGCTGAACGCGCTCGTGTCCGCGAGTTCGGCGAGGTAGTACGGCGCCGGGAAGGACTCGGCCTCGCTTATTTCGCGGACCGGGCCCAGCCGCCGGTCGACGGCGCGCTCCAGCCGGTCGACGGACTCCTGGAGCGAGCGGTCGACGACGGTCCGGTCGAGGGTCGCATCGGGCGGGTCCGTCTCGCAGGCGCACCCGGGAACCGGGAGGATTCGACGCTGCGCGTGCGGGACTTCGACGACGCTCCCCAGCGTGGCCGTCTCGCGGCCCTCGACGAGGTCGGCCGCCGCGCGCCCGGCGAGCGCGCCCGCGAAGCGTGCCGTGGTCGCCGCGACCGACGCGTCACCGTCGGCGCGGTCTCCATCCCCCTCGAGCCCCGCCGCGACGCGCGTCCGGAGACAGTCGAAACAGGCCGTGCCAGCGCCGAATCCGCCGACGGCGGCGTCGCCGTCCGGGAGCGCGTGGCCACCGACGCCGCCGAGTTCGACCGCCAGCCACGGCGTCCCGGCGTCGTGCGCAGTCCCCGTCGCATCGGCGAAGGCCTCGGCGCCGACCGGCGCGACGACGATGCCGAGGTCGGCACCCACAAGCGAATCGGGTGCGGCCGATTCGACCGTCGCGTCGGTGTCCGCGAGCGCGGCCGCAACCGCCTCGACCGCCGGCCCCTCGCCCGCGAGTCGGACCTCGGTCACGGCTCTCCCCTCGTTCGTCCGCGTCCCCGTCCGGTTTCTCGCGCGCGCGGCGTCCCGACGGCCCCGTGCATCGGCCCGGCTGTCTGGTGCATATCACACGTCGCGACCGGACGGGAGGTGTCGTTTGTGGTCCCGACGGGGCGAGGGTGAGGACGCTCCGGCTTCGAAAACGGTATGAGCGAACCCGTGAACACTCGACCATGAGCGACGAGGACGAGGAGACCGAGGAGGAAGCGCCGGCCGTGGAGCTCGGCGAGGGCGCCGACGTCGAGGGCGCACCGCTCGCGAGAGTGAGCCACCGGCTCCACTACGGTATCGAGCACAGCGAGGTCGTCCGCCGGGAGGGTGAGACGGTCGTCCGGACGCCCGACGGCCCGCGCGAACTCGGCGACATCCTCGAGGAGACCGACGAGACGTACTTCGAGACGCGCAACGCGCTGGAGGACGCCGTCCAGAGCGTCGTCGGCACCGGCCCGGTTCCGACCGAGGACTGAGCCGGTCAGGTGGCCGGCAGTCGCAGCGGCGATTCCGTCATGTCTCTCCTGTGGAACCAGCCACGGCACCATCCCCGCCGGCGCCCGGGAACAGCGGCGTGGGGGCTCTGAATCAGCGGCACCAGCTCACGACAACAGCGGCGAGTGGGCCGGCACGGGTCACACGCCGGCACCATCTGAATTGCGAACCGTGCGCAAGACTGTGGGAACGCTTATTCCTCCGACGGGCGTCCGTCCGAACGCATGACGCTCCCCATCGACCCGACACAGCTGGACGGCGACGACATCGGCGAGAAGCGCGCGACCCTCCACATGGACCACGAGGAGGCCATCGAGCACGTCCGGGAGGCGTTCACGCAGGAGGGCTTCGGCGTCGCGACCGAGTTCTCCCCCTCGGACATGCTCAACGAGAAGGTGGACGCCGGCCGGGACCCGTACTACGTCCTCGGCGCCTGCAACCCGAACATGGCCGACCGCGCACTGGATGCCAGCGACAAACGCATCGGCGGGCTGTTCCCCTGCAACGTCGTCGTCTGGCAGGAGGAACCCGGCGTCCAGGTCGTCTACCACGTCTCCATCATGAAGGCCGCCCGACTCCTCGGGATGGCCGACGACAACGAGACGATGGCCGACATCATCGCCGACACCGGCGAACTGGTCGACGCGGCGTGGGCGAATCTGGACACCGCAGAATAATAGACGATATCGCCGAGATGTCGACTTGTTCTAGAACTTCAGTAGTAATCCGCAACATCCAACAGATATCTGTGTCGCAGTCAGTGAGGGTCCGGATACCACCTCACTCCCGGTCCTCCCCCTGCGCGACCATCCGTTCGAGGTCGTCGACGCGGTTCTGGAGCGCCTCGAGTTCGGTGACCCGGTCGTCGAGGTCGTCGACGCGTGCCTGGACGCCGCCGACCTCGCGCTCGACGCGGTCGAAGCGTTCGTCCATGCTGCCGCCGCTCTTCGTCCGGTCGATGAAGTAGTAGAACCCGCCGAGGATGGCCAGCAGGATGGCGACACCGAAGATGACGTTGAGCGCGATGATGAGCAGTTCCGGGCCGCCGGGAATCTGGAGTGGGGCGAGCATCGTCCGGAACACCACCCCTAGGGGGAAAAACGGCAGGTCGGGAGCGGTCACCGGGCGCGCTCGTTCACTCGAAGTCCGAGAGCGTCGGATTGCCGCCGGTGTCGCCGGCGTCCTTGTCGACCCGGCCGCCGTCACCGACCGTGCCGCTCGGGTCGACGCCACCCCCGTTCCCGAACGCGCCGAGCGTCGACTGCAGGCCGGCGACCATCTCCGACTTGCGGCGGAGTGCGTCCATCGAGATGGGCAGGCGCTCGCCGACCTCGCGGACCGCGTCGTGGAAGGTCTCGGCCACACCGGGCTGCCCGTCGCGGAAGGCGTTCCGCACGGTCTCGCGGACCTGCCAGACGCCGGCCGGCCCCCAGTAGTCCTCGGTGACGTGCCGGAGAACCAGCACCTTCGCCTGCCGGTCCCGGTCCCGGAGGTGCTCGAGAACCCCCAGCCGGGAGGCGTAGTACGCCCCGGAGGTCTCGTCGACGTACGTGGTGCGGCCCTCGTACCCCTCCCGGTCCGAGGCGACGCGGTAGCCGCGGTCCTCGTGGGGGTTCCAGACGCTGCCGGGTGCCTTCATCTCGACCAGTTCGAACTCCCAGTCGCCGGGCGCGAGCAGCACCCAGAACCGGTTGCCGAGGAACTCGTTGTACCAGACCTCGATCTCGTCGACCGAGGATGCGTTCCGCAGGCCGCCGCGGAGGAAGCCCCCGATGGTGTCGTCGACGGCGGTGATGGACCAGCGCGTGGGGACCATCCGGCGCTCCTCTGTCTGCCCCAGCGCGCCCGCCGAGAGGATGGTCTTGACCTCGTACACGTCGAAGCCACGGTTGTAGAGGTAGCTCATCGCGCCCTCGGCCTTCCAGTCGTCGTCCTCCAGGGTCTTCTCGACGGCACGAGGGACGTGGGGGTTCTCCGTCAACTCGGCGTGCTCGGCCTGCGCGCGCGGCCCGGTCGGGGTGGCGATGTCGTCGAAGCCCACGTCCAGGTCGAGGTCGAGGGGGCCGTCCAGCCCCACCTCCACGTCGACCGGGCGGTCGGCGATGGCCACCTCGCGCTGCACACCGGTGAAGCCGGTCCACTCGTCGGCGACGTGGACGTTCGTCCGCTGGGTGGAGTTCAGCAGGTTTGTGCGCGCCTCGAACACGTCCTCGATGCCGAACCCCTCGCGGTACCAGTGGCTCCCCGTCTCGTAGCGCTCGGCGCGCTCCTCGTCGCCGACCGGCGCGAGGACGCCCGCGGTCACGTCCGGGTACTGGCTCCGCCCGACGAAGATGGACGGCGACGTGGAGCCGAACAGGGAGTCGCCCTGGGCCACCTCGTCGAAGCGGCGCTGGACCTCGTCGAGGTGGTCCGTGATGGCGTAGGACTTCTCCTCGGCGAGCTGGCGCTTCAGCGCCTCGGTGCCGTCGTCCAGCCCGTCCATGAACTCGTCGAGGCGCATCGTCTCGTCACGAACTCCGGCCGCAGCCCAGTTCAATCGTTCGGCAGCGGAGCGAAAGTGGTCGGGGAGGAGGAGTGAGAACGCGCGAGCGCAGGGCGCCCGTCAGTCGGCCTCGAAGACGCCGTCGTCGTCGGTGGCTCGCGTGTGGGCTCGCCCGGCCAGCAGCCCGAGACCGAGCCCCGCGACCGTCCCGAGGGCGGCCGTCCCGAGCAGGACGTACCGGACCGCGACCTCGAAGCCGAGGACGGGTTCGCCGGCCGCGATGAGCCCGCCGAGGACGAGCGGAGCCGCCGTCGAACCGACGCGGCCGACCGACTCACCGACGCTGACGAGGCCGCCGCGGGCGCTGGCGTCGGCCAGTCCGGTCACGGTCGACCGGTAGAGCGTGAGGACGGTCCCGAAGCCGGCCCCGACGAACGCGGCTCCCGCGGCCGCTACCGGGAGCGAGGTCGCGAGACCGAACAGCGCCAGCCCCGCGCCACAGACCGCCATCGTCGTGGCGAGGGGGACCCCGCGGCCGTCGAAGGTTGCGGTGAGCCGGCCGACCTGGGTTCCACCCACCGCCGACCCGAGGCTGGCGAGGCCGACCACGAGGCCCGCGACGCCGGGGGACCCACCGAGGAGCCTCCCGGTGACGACCGAGGCGTACGTCAGGAAGGCGAACCAGAGGAAGGAGGGCACCGCCCGCCCCAGGAGCGCCGCGAGGACGAGCGGGTCGCGCAACCGTTCGACGAGGGCGCCGACCGTGGCCTCTGGTTCCGAGCCGTCGGTCGCCCCTCCTCCGGCACCCGCCCGCGTCGGTTCCTCGAACACGAGGAGGACGACGAGCGCGACCGGCAGCCCCAGAAGGAACAGCAGGAAGGGGAGCTGGAACCCCCGGGCGACCAGCACCCCTGCGACGACCGGGAACAGGGCCAGCGAGAGCCCGACCGTGGCGAACCGGAGTCCCTGTGCGGTCGCCTCACGCTCGCCGCCGTAGAGGTCGCCGACGCTGGCGATGAGGACCGGGCCGATACCACAGTAGCCGATACCCTGCACGAGGCGGAGTCCGACGACGACGCGGAAGTCGGTCGTGAACGCGGCCGCACCGCCGGCGACGGCGAACAGCACGAGCCCCGCAGCGAGAACGGGGCGCCGCCCGATGCGGTCCGAGAGCGCCCCGACGAGCGGGATAGCGACGATAGAGGGCGCGGTGAACGCGGCCATCAGCAGGCCGACACGGGCGACGGAGACGCCATACGGCGCCGCCAGCGACTCCAGCACCGGCGAGACGACTGACGAGCCCATCGGGGAGATGATGCTCCCGAGCAGGAGCACCTGGAAGGTCCGGTCCCGGACCACGTCCGCCTCCGCACCGAACAGGCGGGCAATCACGGCCGCGAGCGGTCCCGTCGCGGTCTCGTCCGACGCGCCGGGGGGCATTCAGAGCCCGAGGTCGGCCGTGATGTGGTCGAGACCCAGCACGAGGACGGCACCGACGACGCCGGCACCGAGCAGGAGCGCAACGGTCCCGGGCGTGAACTGTGTAGTGGCGTCAGCGATTTCCCGGGCCGGCAAGCGGAGCGCACCCACCATCAGGCTCACCAGGAACGTCAGCGTCGCGGCGCGGTAGTGGTCCAGTGCCCAGCGGATGACGTGTGCAACCGTCAGCAGCCCGACGACAGCGCCCGCACAGAACGTCACGACCACGCCCGCGTGGCTCGCCAGTGACGGCCCCTGACCGCCCGTCACCGTCGCGATGACGGCGTCGACGAAGTCACCCAGTTGCGTGATCATGTACTCGTACTGCCCGAGGATGATGAGCAGGAACGAGCCGCTGATACCGGGCAGGACCATCGCAGTCACGGCGATCGAGCCAGCGACGAAGACCACCGGGAGCGTCGATGGCAGGGCTCCAGAGATGGGGCCGGTCAGCAGGAACGCCACGACCACACCGACGACGCCGACCGCCAGTCGGCGAGGGGTGCCGACATCCACCTCCCCGTAGAGGACGACCGCACTCGCGGCGATGAGGCCGAAGAAGAACGCGAACGTCGGGGCAGGGTGTTCCTCCAGTGCGAACTCGAGTACTCGCGAGAGGGTCACGACGGCCGTCGCGATACCGCCACCGAGCGTCAGCAGGAAGGGGACCTCCATCTCCCGAAGTCGCGTGACGAGGGCGGCACGGCCGGCACGGGTGTGGATGTCGCCGAGCAGAAGCACCGCTAGCGGGTCCAGCTCGGTGATGGCCGTCACCAGTCGCTCGTAGACTCCGACGATGAGCGCGACCGTCCCGCCCGAGACGCCGGGAACGGTGTCGGCAGCGCCCATCGCGGCGCCTTTCAGGTAGACGGACAGCCACCATGGGAGCGGGCCCTCGCCGGACGTCACCGTCGCTTCGGTCCCGCCCATCTCAGCCGAGCACCGACGTGAGCGGCGTGGTCAGCCAGGCCGGCGGTGCGAGCGATGCCGTCGGTGTCGCGGTCGGCGTCGCCGTGCCGGTGGGTGTCGGGCTGGGGGTCGACGACGTGGAGTTGGTGTCCGAGCCGCCGGAGTCGGTGGTGTTCGTTCCGCTCCCCGAGTCCGTCGAGTTGGTGCTGTTGCCCTCGTTCACCGTGACGACCTCGCCCTCCAGCGTCGCGGTGACTGGTTCGTCGCTCCGGCCGATGACCTGCGCCTCGGAGACGGTCGCGTTCGCCCGGTATCGGGTGATTCCGTCCTCGGCCACCGTCGGTGGTGCCGTGATGGCGTACGGGCCCGTCGCCCTGACGGAGACGTTGGTGCGGCCCTGCTCGGGGCCGAACTGGTCGTACCCGGTCGTGGAGTACGGCACCGTCATCGTGAACCGGCCATCGTCGCCGGTCTGGGCCTGCTGTTCGTAGGTGAACGTCCGGCCGTTGGTGGGGATACGCATCTGGACCGTTGCCGTGACGTTCGTGTTCGCGGGGCCCTCACCCTGGATGGTCGCGCCCTCGACGCGCTCGAACGTCTTCAGGTAAGATGCCGATTCGATAGGCTGGGGCGGCCGCTGGTTGAGGCGCGACCAGAGACCGAAGGCACGGCTGATAGGCGTCTGTGCGGTCCGTTCCGAGGCCCAGACGAGCCGGTACTGCTCCAGTGCCGGGACCGGCTCGCTCGGCTTGCCCAGCACACCGCCGATCTGTGCGGTCCCGTCACGGCGGACGTACTGCTCGGCCGCGGTCCGGTTGGGGAACGTTCGGACGGGCTGGGTCGCAGCGGTGATTCCCGGGAGGGTCGTTCCACGGTAGTCGACGCGCTCCCAGTCGGCGACGACGACGCTCCCGTCGCTGAAGGTCGGCTCAGCCCGGCTCCCGTGGTACTGGTAGAGCCGCGTCCGTATACTCTCCATCGACCGCTGGGAGTGGACGGCGTAGCGGCCGACGAGGCGGCTCCCACCCTGGGTCTGCTGGACGACGTACGCCGTCTGCTGAAGGTCGGCAGCGCGGAGGGCCCGGAGGCCGTCCGGCAGCCCGTCGCTCCCGTTGGGGTGCAGCTGGACGACGTACTCGCCGGTGTCGTTGTCGACGGCGTAGCGGCGCTGGAACGCCACCGGCGCGCTGAACTTCTGGGTCCCAGCCAGCCCCATCTGATAGTCGAGCATGACGTACCTGGTCTGCTCGCCGTCGCCGCCGGTGCTGGCGGTCGACTCGACCGTGTACGACTCGTTGGCCGAGAGCATGATGTTCGCGGCGTATCTGGCGTTCTGCTGGAACGGGTTCGCGTTGGGTATCCGTTCACCGAGCACGGTGATCCAGTGGCCGTAGTCCCACCAGGCAAGGACGCCGTAATCCCCCGACTGGTAGTCGAAATCGTCAGTCCGCTCGTACGTCCCGTAGTACCCCTTGTCGAGGGCTGTCTGGGGGTTCTGTCCCCACTGGCCCTCCTCCGGCGTCTCGTTCTGGAGCCACTCCAGGCCCGGCGCCCACTGGGCCGCGCCCGGGGTGCCGCTCCCCCGAGACTCGGCCGTATCCAGCGCCGCGTTGGAGAGCCCGCCCTGCCCGATCGTCACGGCGATCGGGGCGGTGACGAGGAGCAGGGCCGCCACGACGGAGATGACCTGATACCCCTTGATATCGGTGACGTCGGAGAGGTCGTACAGTCCAATCAGGTCGAACGCCTCCTTTGCCAGGAACGCATTCAGCGCTCCCAGTGGGAGCACCATGTAGACCGCGAATCGCGTCATCGTGTTGGCCATCGCGAAGAGGAACAGCGACCAGACGACGACGAACAGGCCGGCGGGCGCGATGGAGTCATCCTGTAGCGAGCGGTAGGTCAGTGCCACGAGACCGGCGATTCCGGTGAAGAACGCGAAGCCGAACGAGTTGAAGAAGAACCCGACCGGGTCGCCCGACGGCGTGACCTCACCGATGGTCGCGGCGGTCTCACTGACATCGGTCCCGAAGACCCGGACGACCTGGCGCTGGAAGTAGGCGAACACGTCAGGCACCACGAGCGCCGAGAGGCCGACGGCGAGCAGGCCGAGCACGAGGAGCCCGACACCGAACCCCCAGCGCGGCACCTCCCGGTCCATCCCCTCCCAGGCACGGCTCCCGGCCACGATGACGACACAGGCGACGATACCCAGGGCAGCCACGAGTGGCTGTGTCAGCGAGAAGTCGATGGAGAGTTCGAGGGACTCCATCTGGACGAGGCTCAGCAGTAGCGTGACCCCCAGTGTGACGACACCGACGATGCCGACGTGGTCGGGGGCGCCCCCTCGGGCGAAGGTCCCGAGAAGGTACAGGACGAGGAAGACGTTGAGGATGCCGATCAACACGACGCCTGGCGGCCACACCCAGACGTACAGCCCGAGTCCGAGCCCCGCCAGCGTCGACCAGAGGAGCGTCGGTCGGAGCGAATCGAACTCGCGAGCGGTGAACAGCTCCCAGATGGGACGGTCACGCTTCGCCACGTCGAGCGCGATGAGGAACAGCGCCACGGCGATGCCCATGAACAGCACCTCGGCGACCTGGTGGTCGGCGACGCCGACCAGTCCACGCGTGAGGAACAGTCCGGGCGTTATCGCACCGATGAGGGCCGCGATGAGCCCTCCAACTCGTCCCCCGAAGCGCTTCCCGATGAAGTAAAGCGGGATGAGCGTCAGCGCGCCCATCAGCGCAGGGGCGAACAGCGTGACGACCTTCACCTGCTCGGGCGTGGGCGAGCCCAGCCCGTATATCAGGGCCATCGTGGCCACGAGCTGGTCGAACAGCGTGCCGAACGTGCTGGGGTTCTTCCCCGCTGCGAACCCGGTCCACGGGTCGAACGGCATCGTCGATGGCCAGTGCCGAACCGTGTACTCGACCATCCGGTAGTGGTACCACGGGTCGTTTCCAGAGAAGAGAATCCGCTCACCAGACGTGTAGTTCTGCCAGCCGCGCGTCCGAACCCAGAGCGAGAACGCGACCAGCAGGGTCAGCACTGGGAGATGATACACCTCACGGAGCCTATCGCTGGGGAGGTCGAGTTCCTCCACCCGCTCCGAGATCGATTTCGAGGACTGGCTCATTGCCCGAACGGGGGAGCAAAACGCGCATAAGCCTTTTGCGATTGGCTCGCCGGGCGATTCCGCAGTGCCACGGTGTCAGGCGGCGACCGACACGCCTTTGCGCGACTCGCCCCCGCGCTCACCCATGACCGACCGTGGCGCGAACGGGGACGACGACGCACCGGACGGGAACCGGGACGCGGCGGACGAGACCGACGAGGAGGGACTCACCTACGCCGACGCCGGCGTCGACATCGACGCGAGCGAGGCCGCAACCGCCGCCCTCGTGGGCGCGGTCGAGGGCGTCTCGGGCGACTACGCCGGCCTGCTCGACATCGGCGACCGCTACCTCGCGCTCGCGACCGACGGCGTCGGGACGAAACTGCTCGTCGCCGAGGCGCTGGGGGACTACTCCACGGTGGGCATCGACTGCATCGCGATGAACGTCAACGACCTCGCGGCCGCGGGCGTGACGCCGGTCGCGTTCGTCGACTACCTCGCCGTCGACGAACCGGACGAGGGGTTCGCCGAGCAGGTCGGCCAGGGCCTCCGCGCGGGCTGTGAGGCCGCCGACATCGAACTCGTGGCCGGCGAGACGGCCGTGATGCCGGAGGTCGTGAAGAGCCTCGACCTCGCCGGGACCTGTGCCGGCCTCGCGACCGACGCGGACCTGCTCCCCGGCGACGCCGAGGCCGGCGACGCCCTGGTGGGGTTCCCGTCCTCGGGCATCCACTCGAACGGCCTCACGCTCGCGCGGCAGGCGACCACCCGCGACCACGAGTACACGGACCCGTTCCCGGTCGAGGAGTACGGGACGCCGAACTGCTCGCGGGTCGAGGACGGCGAGACGCCCCGCATCGGCGACGTGCTGCTGGAGCCGACACGCATCTACACGCATCTGCTGGCGCCACTCCGGGAGGCCAGCGCCCACGCCGCCGCGCACATCACAGGGGGCGGGTGGACGAACCTCACCCGCCTCGGCGACTTCCGGTACGTCGTCGACGACCCGTTCGACGCGGACCCCATGTTCGACTTCGTGCAGGCCGAGGGGTCGGTCGACGACGAGGAGATGCACCGCACGTTCAACATGGGCACCGGCTTCGTCGCCGCGCTCGACCCCGAGGCTGCCGAGGCGCTCGTCGCAGAGACGGAGGGACGGGTCATCGGGCGGGTGGAGGAGACGGACGGCGAGGCGAGCGTCGATATCCGTGGGTTGACGCTCTCCTGAGAGCGGTGCATCCCCGGTGGCCCGGCGCACAGTTATCCTGGCCCCGCGTGTAGCCCGTGGCATGACCGACATGCGATACCGACGTCTCGGGAACAGTGGCCTGCGCGTGAGCGAGTACTGCCTCGGGACGATGACGTTCGGCGAGGACTGGGGCTGGGGTGCCGACGAAGCGGGCGCCCGCGAACAGCTCGACCGGTTCGCCGACGCCGGCGGGAACTTCATCGACACGGCCAACAACTACACGGACGGCTCCAGCGAGCGGATGCTGGGCGACCTGCTGGAGGGCCGACGCGACGAGTTCGTCCTGGCGACGAAGTTCACCTCCGCGACCCGCCCGGGCGACCCCAACGCCTGCGGCAACGGGCGCAAGAACATGATGCAGGCCGTCGAGGCCTCGCTCGACCGCCTCGGGACGGACTACATCGACCTGCTCTGGGTCCACGCGTACGACGGGATGACGCCCATCGAGGAGACGATGCGGGGGCTGGACGACCTCGTCTCGCGGGGTCTGGTCCACCACGTCGGGCTCTCGGACTACCCGGCGTGGGCGGCCTCGCGCGCGGTGACGCTGGCCGAGGAGCGCGGCTACGTGACGCCGTGTGCGCTCCAGATCAAGTACACCCTCACCGAGCGCACGCCCGAGCGCGAGCTGCTCCCGCTCGCGCGGGAACTCGGACTCGGCGTCACCGTCTGGTCACCACTCGACAGCGGCGTCCTCACCGGGAAGTACCTCGAGGCGGACGCCGAGGGGCGCCTCTCCGTGACGGGCCGGGAGATGACCGACGAGCAGGAACGCGTGGCACGGGCGGTCGTCGAGGTGGCCGACGGGGCCGACTGCTCGCCCGCGCAGGTCGTCTTCGCGTGGCTGGATGCCCGACAGGAGGCGACTGGCGTGCGGTTCACGCCCATCGTCGGCGCGACCACACCCGAGCAACTGGACGACAACCTCGGCGCGCTCGACGTTAAGCTCGCCGACGAACACGTCGAGCGCCTGAACGAGGTGAGCGCGGTGGACATGGGGTTCCCCGGCGAGTTCCTGGAGTCGGGGATGGTGAACGACATCATCCACAACGGGATGCGGGACCGGATGGACAGGTAAGCAGATAGAATCCCGGTAAAGTATTTAATCAGATATTTTATTTGTTTAGAAATTAATAGTGATTTAATAGAATTGTCCAGGAGTTTCAGACCCAATCATCGAGTTGTTCGTATCCGGCGAACGCGTCCCGGTCCGGATAGGTGTCCACCATGTGGATGAGGGCGGATGCCACCCGATGCCCTGGCATCGTGTCGTCGTAGAGGAGGACGATACCGGCGTGTTCGTCGTCCGCGACCGCGCCGAAGTCCGTCACGTCGCTGGTCACGACGACGCGGCTGGAATCCCGTGCGTACGGGAGGACATCGGCCTCGTCGTCCGCCCCTTACCCGAGCACGTCCCGGACGTGTTCAGCGTCGATTCCCTCCTTCTCGAGATACGTGACTGTCTTCGGGTCGACGTTCTCGTCGAGAAGGAAGCGCCACTCGCCGCCCATCTCACTGTCCGTCCGGGTCGACGCCCGCTGGCCGGTCGATACGCTTTCCGAACTGCTCGGCCGCCGCCTCCCGCTCGGTCTCGACCTCCCGCATCTCGCGCGGATGGTCGTGGTAGTACGCGAGAGCGTGGTAGATGTCAGCCACGTCCAGGTCGAACCGGTCGGCGACTGCCTCCGGGTCCTCTCCCCCCCGCTCGACGAGCGCGTGCACCTGCCGGACGCTGATTCGGCGTCCCGCGACGTGGGGCTCTCCCAGAAGGTCGTGGGCGACGCGACGCGTCTCACGCTCGGCCATACTCGTATTCGTCGGTGCAACCGCAAAAGCGTGCCGCCGCCCCTGCTGCCCGACTTCCGCGACCGCGCGACTCACCGGAGATGCGTCGCCACGTCGGCCTCGGTGATGATGCCCACCATCTCGCCACTCTCCATCACGATGATGGCGGGGTTGTGGTCGAGATAGTCGTTGATCTCGTCGAGCGTGGCGTCCCGTCCCACCGTGACGATGGACTCGCTCATCGACTCCGCCACCGGAATCTCGTCGACCTCGTCGGCACTGTAGTGGCGCACATCGGAGTTCGAGATGAGCCCGACGGGTGTCCCACCCTCGTCGACGACGGGTAACTGCGAGAACCCGGCCTCCCCCATCAGGTCGATGGCTGCCGCGACGCTGTCGTCGCGCGAGACGAAGGTCAGGTCCTCGTTCATGATGTCCTCGGCGCGCTTGATGGCGCCCTCGGCCTCGTTCATCGCGTTGACGATGCGCCGGAGGGTCGAGAGCCGCGGGTCCACGTCGCCGCCCTCGATGCGCGCGATGAGCGGCTGGGAGACGCCGGCCATCTCCGCCAGCTCGCTCTGGGTCATGTCGAGGTCCGTCTTCCGCCGTTCCCGGAGTTCGGCGGCCGTGGGCAGTTCCATGTTCGGCCGATTACTGTGGGTTATCACTAAAGCGTTCGGGTGCTAGGGGTGGCCCTGGTCTATTACGATTCGGTCCCCAGCGACAAGAGAGACTGCTACGAAGCCCTCGGCCGCTCGTGCCGCCGGGCCTCGCTGCGCTCCTCGACCTCACTACGTTCGGTCTGCGGTGCTTACGTCGTCCGGGCGGCGACGAGCGGCCTCGCCCTTCGAGTCCACCAGGAGACTGGAGGTGTCACGGGCGCGGTGGCCCTGCCCTTCCCCAGGTCGCGCGGGTTCGGCCGCTCCGGGCCTCACCACGCGCTCCCGGCCCGTGGATTACCCAGCGAGTGCGTCGTGCGTCGGCGGCCCGGTAGTCCCACAGCAGGGAATCGGTACTCACCGCTCGGCTGTGCTTGATGCCGCCACCCATGTAGCGGACCCGAGGACGAACCCGAACCAGATTCCAGCGGTGTCGGCGAACGTCGTCAGAAACTGCTGTCCCAGCTGGACATCGGCAGGGTGCAAAATCACGACAATCACGAAAAGCGTGAAGAATACCCCCATGCTGAGCATATGGAAGCCGAAGGAGCGTCGATAGGAAGGCATAATCCACCACTTGTCGGTTCCTCGAGCGTACATCGCCGTTTGAACGATACCCAGAGCGAGGAAGCTCCCGAGAAGCAGCGGGTGGAAACGGCGTCGGTACAGCGTGTCAACTCCGAGGACGACGAACAGTAGGAAGCTGATCAGTACGTCCCACCTGATACTCCGATTGAACCGCTCGCCGACGTACGCCCACAGCGCAACCAGCAGCGTGCCACCGTACCCGGCAGCCACGTCTACGAACCCCTGTTCGGTCGGACTGGCCGCAGGTGCCAGCATCGAGACGAGGCCGAAACGTGTCAGTGCCGTCAGGACGGGGACGAGCAACAGGATAACCACGAACGTGTAGCGGAACCACCGCTGTGCCCTGGCGTGAACGGCAAGGTGGTACGTGAGACCACCGGCGAGGAGATACGCGACGAGCGAGCCACCGAGATGGATGTTCGAAGGGTGGACGGAGACCCACGTCAGCAGCGTATATCCACGGAACTGGTCGTGAGAGAAGGCGAGCTGACTCCGGACCGCCCCAGGGACGGCGACGTGGATAGCAACGAGGAGCAGCGGAACCGACAGCAGAAGTCCCAGGCCGAAGACGGATGCCCTGTATCCCCTCTTCAGCCCACCCATGATTTCACGCTGAAACTGACAGGTATTAGGAGTTCGGCCTTACAGCGAGCGCATCGCTATCAGACGCGAAGAAATCGCAGAACGATTGACGAACGCTACGAACCGCGGAGGCGGTCAGTCGGCCGCGTCGGGCGCCGGCGCCTCGGCCGTCTCACCGTCGTCCAGCGACTCCAGCGCCGCGATGGCCTGGTCGCGGTAGGTGTCGACGGGCAGGTCGTACTGCTCGTCGGCCATGGCCGCGTACTCGCTGGTCTCCGGGTCGAACGCCTCGATGCGCTCGATGGTCCGCTCGGCCGTCTCGACGACCCAGCGGTCACGGGTCGCCTGGTCGACGACGGTGATGGACTCGGGGCGCAGCGAGACACGGACGTCGCCCTCGTCGGTCTCGTAGGTGCGGGGCTTGCCGACGATAGCGACGAACGTGGGCGTCTCCAGTTCGCGGAGCGCGGCGGCGGCCTCGGGCTGGTACTGCCCGGCGTACGTGAAGAACGTGCCCGTCGGGTCGACGATGCGGCCGCGCCAGTACTCCGACTCGTCGCCGACGTCCTCGGTCTCCATCAGGGTGCCGACGACGAACACGCGGTTGGCGCGCTCGCCCGTGGGCAGGAGCGCGTACAGGGGCGCGCGGTCGTCGTCGGACTCCTTGAACGTGTAGCCGGCGTCGTTGAACTCGCGGGCGAACGCGCGCCGCGCGACCTCGCGGGTGGGGATGGAACTCATGTCAGATCGACCTCGCCTTGATCAGCGTCGCTTCGGCATCGACGGGCCCGTCGAGCCGCTCTGTCTCGTTCGCCAGGACGTACCGGCCGAACGTCGGGCCGCGGACGCGGTAGTAGCGCCCCAGCACGTCCTCGCGCATCTCCTCGACCACGACCTCCGTGTCGAGCGCGTCCTTGGCCATGCCGATGGCCTCCTCCAGCCCGATGCCGGTGAGATCGGTGGTGGCCTCCTCGTCGAAGATGACCTCCGTCACCTCGTCACCGTCGTCCAGCACGCCCTTGATACGGAGGTCGTACTCGCCGTCGACCTCGCCGTGCTCGTTGCAGCGGCCGTTCTGGAGGACGCGCGTGCAGTCCTCCTCCGGGCAGCGCTTGACGAGCCCGCTCCCGTCCTGGATGTCGACCAGCGCGCCCTCGACCTCGGTGGCGTCGTCGCCGACCTCGATGGTCTCGTCGAGTTCGGTGATGCTGGTCGTCCGGTTGAGCTTCACGGAGTAGTTGCCTTCGTACTCGTCGGTGACGACGTTCCCGAGCGCGTAGGACTGGCCCTCCTCGAGCAGCGGGAGGTCGCTGGTCTCGAAGGCGACGAACTTGACCGTGCCTGACTCGTCACCGAGCAGCCCGACCTGCGCGACGGCGTCGCTCCGGGGCTCCCAGAGGTCCGCCACCGTCACGCGCAGGTCGACCCACTGCTCGTCCTGGTCGATCTCGGCCGCCTTGACCGAGGCGTTGCCGCCACCGCCGCCACCGCCGATCTCATCGCGCTCCATGCCCGCCTCGTCCAGATACGTCGAGACGACGCTGCGCCGGGCCTCGTCAGCCGGCACCTTGTACTCGTTCACGAGCGTCTCGAGGCGCTCCTGGACGTCCTCGACGGTGATATCGAGCTGGTCGGAGAACTGGTCGTGTACCTCTTCGGCGTGTCGCTGTAGGTCTGCCATGGGTTCGTTCCGCCTCCGCGTGTTTTCAATGGGAGGCGTACGCCGCTTGGCGCCGGATGGTATAAGAAGTTTCGCGACCGGGGTGGAAGTGTAATCGTGGCCTTCGATGCATCTATCGCCGGGTTCCTCGGCTCGGGTCAGGTCCTCCCGCCGGACCGCCTCCCGCCGGACCGCCGCCGGCCCGTCGACGGTCAGTCCGACCGGACGGTATCGGCTCCCGGCCACTCGCGCTGGAGGAGCCCGTAGAACTCGACATCGGCGTACTCGCCGTCTGCCATCGTCTTCTCACGCTGTGTCCCCTCGTGCGTGAATCCCAGTCGCTCCAGTACGGCGATGGAACCGTCGTTCGGCGCGAGCGCGTTCGCCGTGATGCGGCGGAGTCCCCGTTCCCGGAAGGCGAACGCGACCAGATTCGCCGCGGCCTCCGTCGCGTAGCCGTGTCCCCACCCCTCGGGGAACAACCAGAAGCTGAGGTTCGCCCAGCCGTCGGCCTCGTTCACGTAGTCGAGTTCGACCTGTCCGACCGGCTGCCCCCCGTGTTCACCCGCCTTCGGAACGACGAACAGCGAGACGCCGTCGTCGCTCGGAACGTCCTCGGCGACGGCCGACTCGCTCCGGGGCGCCCGGAATCCGGCGATGTACCGCCTGATATCGGGATGCATCCGGGCGCGCTGTACCACATCCGCGTCCCCTTCCTCGACCGTCCGGAGTTCGAGCCGTTCCGTCTCGATGAACACGGGCCCCGGCATACCGGCTCTTGCCCACGGAACCCACCTATCGCTTTCGCCGGAGCGTGGGCGTGGACGCACCGACGCGTACTGGAGCGCGGCCGGGAGCGCGCCGACGCGTCTTTGTGGCCGGGCACCCGTGAGTCGGTATGGGCGACCGACGGCGACTGAAGCGGTTCCTCCGGTCGAAGCTCCGCTCGGCGGGCCGACAGGTCGAGGAGGCCCGGCGGTCGTACGAGAGCGGACGCAACCAGGCGCTCGCGGGCCTCCCGACCGACGAGGAGGGCCGCGCCAAGCTCGTCTGCCGCCGCCACGCCGAGCGCCGGGCTGTCGACCTCGACGAGGCCGCCCGGCCGGTCTGCTACGACCCAGACAGCACGGACTGCCAGGGCTGCGTCGAAGATATCCGGGAAGGCCGCATCGAGACGTGGGAGTAGCCCCTCGGCTACGATAACAGATACTCCGAAGTATTCCGTTTCCCTCGATTACCCGTCCACCGGCGCCAGCATCAGCGCCCGGAGGCTGGGCCAGTAGTACCACCAGGCGACACCGAACATCAGTACCGCGCCGAACGGGACCGGGGTGTACGCGAGTCGGTGGCTGAACGCGTACGCGACGCCGAGGTGAGAGAGGCCCGCGAGAACGAGGATTCCGGCGGTGAAGCGTGCGTCCTCGCGGCCGACCAGTCCGGCCGCCGCGCTGGCGAGCGCGACGAGGTAGAACAGGATGGAGAGCGGGAGCAGTTCCGGATTCCGCGGCAGGCCGCCCTTCGCGACCACGAGGAGGGTGTACGTGTCGATGAGTTCCGGCGGGTTCGTGTTGACGAAGCCGAACGGGAACACGAGCGTCACCTCCCCATAGATGAGGATGACCGTCCACGGGACGACGGCGAGCGCCGCGATGGCGGCCAGTCGGCGCCCGGGGGAACCGTGCGGCTCCCCCCGGTCGGGAGTCAGTGGGGCGGGACCGCCCGCGGACGCATCGTCCATACCCGGTGTCAGGGAGCGACCTACTTCGGTCCCGCGAATCCAGCAGGCCGCCGCCGGCCGGCCGAGCGGAGACAGACGGCCCGAGCGGAAGTTTTACCCGGCGGACCGGCGGATTACACCGTAATGGCGTTCGAGGATCTACTCGAGGACCCCGTGATACAGAAGTACCTCCACGAGCTGGTGGGGCCGACCGGCATGCCGGTGGCGGCGGCCCCCCCGGACGGGGAGGTAACGGACGAGGAACTGGCCGAGGAGCTGGGGATGGAGCTCAACGACGTGCGTCGGGCCCTGTTCATCCTCTACGAGAACGACCTCGCGAGCTACCGACGGCTCCGCGACGAGGACTCCGGGTGGCTCACCTACCTCTGGACGTTCGAGTACGAGAACATCCCCGAGCGGCTCGAAGAGGAAATGCACCGGCTGCTCGAGGCGCTGGAGGAGCGCGAGGACTACGAGCGCGACAACGAGTTCTACCTCTGCGAGCAGGACTCCATCCGGTTCGAGTTCGGCGAGGCGATGGAGTTCGGCTTCCAGTGTCCCAACTGCGGCGGCGAACTCACCTCGATGTCCAACGAGCGGCTCGTCGACGCGATGGAGCAGCGTATCGCCGAGCTCCGCGAGGAACTCCACCTGCCCGCACCCGACGAGGCCGAGGCGTAGATGGTCGTTCTCGCGACGAAGCTCTACGTGGAGGGCGAGGCCCGGGAGCGAGCGCTCGACTCGCTACGCTCGCAGGTCGACAACACCATCGGCGAACTCGACGTCGAGTCCTCGCTGGGCATCCGTGACGACGACTTCCCGAGCGTCACCATCTCCGGGCCGGACGCGACGGCCGCGCGCAACGCGCTCGCCGAGGAGTGGGGCGAACTCACCCCGCACCGCGAGGCCGGCGGCACCTACGTCGGCACCCTCGCGCGCTGGGACGACGACGGGTTCACACTCGACGTCGGCTTCGGCGAGACGGTCCGCGTCCCGGCCGAGAACCTCGGACTGGGGCCGGGCGACGCCACACAGATCCGCCAGCGCTTCGGCCTCGTCCAGCACCTGCCGCTCACCTACACCATCGCAGAAGACGAGGAGGGCGACGAGGTGGCGTCACTCGCCGAAAGCGAGCAGGACCGGCTCTACGAGTGGACCCGTGGTACCGGCCGACTCAACGTCAACAGTGCTACGCGGGCGGAGGTCCGCGCCACCGTCAACCGCGCTGGCCACGCACAGGACATCGTGACCGTCGAGCGGCTGGGTCTGCTGGAGCAGTCGGTCGTCTGCAAGGAGGGGACCGACCCGCCGGGGCTGCTGTCGGCCGTCGGCGAGTACCTGCCCGCGGAGCTGCTGTGCGTCGTCCCATGACCGGAGACGTACCCGACGACGGGACGAACGACGGAGGCGCAGGCCCGTCACCGGGCAGTCGACGCCGTCTCGCGGCGGGTGTCGTGCTCCTCGGTGCACTCCTCGCGCTCGGTGGCTGTACCTCCGTGTTCGGCCCGGGCTCGGTCCAGTCCGGGTCGCTCGCAGAGGACCCGGGCGGCCAGTACGACTGGACGGCGGACGCCGACGGCTACATCGAGGTGAACAAGAACAACTTCACCTCCGTCTACGCCGTCGGCAACCGGACGACCGGGAGCCGGGAGGCGGGCGAGAACTTCACGATGGGGCTGTACACCCGCGACGCGCTCGGGACCGACCAGCCGGTCGACCCCATCTCGCTCCAGTTCCGGTACGAGAACGGCACCGTTCTCCGGTACCAGGAGACCGACGACGGGAACGCGAACCTCGTCATGCTGAAGGACGGCGAGACGGTCGACGTGCCGGACTCGAAGCTCGCGGTCTCGAAGTCACGCCGCCGGACGACGGTCCGGCTCCCGACCAACGAGACCGGGAAGCTGGCGTTCACCACGCCGAAGAACGGCAAGCAGGTGGCCACCCCGACGTTCGTCGAGGGCTCATACGAGATGGTCCTGCCCGAAGGTGCTCGCGTCGGCCTGCCCGTCCTGGCGCAGGTCCAGCCCACACGGACCAGCGCCGAGCGGGTCGACGGTCAGGTCCACGTCAGGTGGGACTCGGTCACGCGGGCCCGTTCCGTGCTGGTCCGCTACTACCTCCAGCGTGACCTCTTCCTGTTCGGCGGGCTGGTCGCACTGATGCTGGTGCTCGGCACGGGCGGGGCGCTCTACTACTACCTCCAGATCCGCGAGACCGTCAAACGCCGCGAGGAGGTCGGCCTCGACATCGACATCGAGGACGACGACGGGCGCGACCCGCCGCCGGGGATGGGGTAGCGCCCCGGCGAGAGAGACGGTCGTCCCATCGCGGGGCTCTTTTGCTCGGGGAGGACCAACGCCGAGCCATGCGCGTGGCCATCGTCACCGTCGGGGACGAGCTGCTGGTGGGCGACACGGTGAACACGAACGCGGCGTGGCTGGGCCGGCAGCTGGCCGAGCGTGGCGTCGATGTCGAGCGGGCGACGACCGTCCCCGACCGGGTGGCCGACATCGCGGGCGTGGTCACCGAGTACCGGGACCGGTACGACGCTGTCCTCGTCACGGGTGGACTCGGCCCGACCCACGACGACCTGACGATGGACGCCGTCGCGGCGGCGTTCGACGTGGCCGTCGAGGAGAGCGAGGTCGCGCTCGACTGGCTATCCGAGAGCGGCTACGCCCACGAGGACCTCGCGACGGGGACCGCGGACATCCCTGCCGGAGCCCGGCCGCTCCACAACGAGGAGGGCGTCGCGCCGGGCTGTGTCATCGAGAACGTCTACGTCCTCCCCGGCGTCCCGGCGGAGATGGAGTCGATGTTCGAGTCCATCGCCGGCCAGTTCGTCGGGAGCGAGACATACACGGCGTTCGTCACCGCCGACGAGCCCGAGAGCGCACTCATCGACCGATTCGCCGAGCTCCGCGAGCAGTTCGACGTCCAGGTCGGCTCCTACCCGGGCGAACACGTCCGGGTCAAGCTTCAGGGCCCCGAGGAACGCGTCGTGCAGGAGGCGGCCGCGTGGCTCCGCGAGCGGGTCGACGTCGTCGAGGAAGCCGAGGGGACGTGAGACGGGGCTACCGGAACAGGTAGACCGCCCACGCGATGGTGAAGGCGAGACTCGCGAGCCCGACGAGCCAGCCGGTCGCGTCGATGATACCGGTGTTCACGGCCTGCAGTGGTAGGTACATGGCGTGTCGTAGTCGGAGGTTTCTCTTAATCGATGTGGTTGCCGGCGTCAGTCCAGGCGTTCCCCGGCGCGCTCGACGAGCCGCGTGAGCCGTTTCTCTGAGATACCCGTCTCCTCGGCCAGCTCTGCCGGGTCAGCGGCCGCCAGCTCCGCGACCGTCTCGACACCCACGTCCGCGAGCTGGCTGGCGTACGCCGGCCCGATACCGCTCACGGTGTCGACCGGGTCGTCGTCGTCGCCCTCCGACTCCTCGGCGGGGTCGGACTCCTCGCTCACCGGACCGGCGGCCTCGGCCGGCTCCGCGGCCTCGTGCTCGTCGTCCTCCTCGCTGATACCGCCCGCGGCCTCGGCGGGTTCGGCGGCCGCACCCTCCTCCGGGGGCTCCTCGGTCACGCTCCCGGTGGAGGCCGCGGCGTCCGTGCCGGCCGCGGCCGCATCCTCGGTGCTGGCGGCGTCGGCCGCCTCCTCGTCTGCCGTCTCCTCGTCTGCCGTCTCCGCCTCTCCGTCCGTCGTCTCCTCCTCGTCGGCCTCGACCTCGGGTTCGCCCGCCGGGCTCTCGTCGACCGGCGCGGGCTCAGCCTCCGTATCGGGTTCGTCGGACGGACCAGCGGCCTCGGCCGGCTCCGCGGCCTCGTGCTCGGTACCGGCGTGGTCGGCCCCGGCGGTCCCGTCGGTCGCCTCGGCCGGCTCCGCAGCCCCCTCGTCCTCCGGGGGCTCCTCCGTGATGGACCCTGTCGAAGCAGTGGCGTCGGTGCCTTTCACCGCCGCCTCGTTCTCGGCGTCGGGGTCGTGCTCGACGGTCACGTCGGTCGACTCCGACCGGCTGTCGGAGTCCGTCGACTTCAGCCCCAGCAGTGACAGGATGGAGTCGAACAGCGTCATGTCCGAAGCGATGGCGGGGCTGGACTTAAACCCCAACACGATGGGCTGACGACCCGGGCAGCTCGCTAGAGTACCCCGCGCAGCGCCGCGTTCATCGCGTCGACGGGGGCCTGCTCACCGGTCCACAGTTCGAACGCCTCGACCCCCTGGAAGAGGAGCATCCACGCCCCGTCGACGGTCGTCGCACCGGCCGCCGCCGCATCGCGGAGGAGCCGCGTCTCGATGGGTGTATAGACGGCGTCGAGCACCGCGAGGTCACCGTGGAGCGCCTCGGCTGGCACCGGACTGGTGTCCTCCTCCATCCCGACGCTGGTGGCGTTGACCAGCAGGTCCGCGCCCGCGAGGAGGTCCGGCACGGCGTCGAGCGGGTGACCCGACGCCCCCGGAACCGCCGCGGCGAGGTCGGTGGCCTTCGACTCCGTGCGGTTGGCGATGGTCACGTCGACGCCCGCATCGGCGAGCGCGAACGCGGCCGCCCGCCCGGCCCCGCCCGCGCCCACGACGACCCCCGCGCCCTCGAGGGCGACATCGTGATGCTCGAACGCGCGCGTGACCCCGGCCGCGTCGGTGTTGTGCCCCGTAATGCGGTCGCCGCCGAAATCGAGCGTGTTCACGGCGCCGATGCGCTCGGCGAGCCCGTCGGCCTCGACGTCGGGGTGAGCCAGTGCGTCGCTCTTGAACGGGATGGTGACGTTCAGGCCGCGCACACCCAGCGCCCGCGCACCCGCGACGGCGTCATCGAACTCGTCAGGAGCGGGTTCGAACGTGACGTACCGGGCGTCGAGTCCCAGTTCCTCGTAGCCGGCCTCGTGCATCGGCGGCGACAGCGAGTGCCCCACCGGGTTGCCGAGGAGTCCGTACACCTGCATGGTCCACAGTGCGACGGACGGGGGATTGACGCTGGCGGTTCGGCCCGGGGCGGGCTACAGACCCTCGGCGTCGATGCGGGTCACGAACGAGCGGACCCCCAGGGCCACGGCGACGCCGGCGACGAGATATAGCACGACCAGCAGCCGGGAGAACTCGCCGGGCGAGTCGATGGCCAGCAGTGCGGCCGTGGTGGCTGGGTGCTCGGGGAGCAGGGCCGCGCCGGCGAACGCGCCGAGGACGCCCAGGGAGTAGAGCAACTGGGCCCGCTGGCGTTCCCGGACCACCAGCCCCAGCCCGATGCCGACGGCGACCAGTGCCAGGGAGAGCCCCGCCGTGAGCACGAGCAGCCCCGGCAGGTTCGCGACGGTGATGCCGTTCAGCGTCAGGAGCGCCATCCACAGCAGCGCCTGTGCCGGACCCAGGAACACCGCGCCCAGCGCCTTCCCGTCGGCGATGGCCGTCAGGGAGAGGGGCGCGACCTGCAGGAGTTCGAGCGTCCCCCGTTCGATCTCCTCGGTCACGATGTCGACCGCGACCGAGCCCGCGATGAAGACGGGCAGGAACAGCAACAGCGGGACGAGCACGGTGTACGAGAACCCGAAGTAGGGGCTCGCGCTCACCTCGCCCGGGAGCGGAATCACGGGTGCGTCGAGATACGCGGCGCGTTCCTGGCGCTCCTGGCGTTCGAGCGCCTCCAGCGTCTCACGTAACTGAGCGACGATGAGCGTCCCACGGAAGCTGTTGGCGGGCGCTGTCGCCTCGATGCGGACGCGGGTGCCGCCGCTCTCGTCCGCGTACCGCTCGGCGGCGACGAGCGCGTCGACCTGGTTCGCCTCGAACGCCGCGAGGGCGTCGTCCCGCGTGTCGTACCGGACAGCCGAGAGTCCCTCGCGACCGGCCCCGGCGGCGGCGACCACGTCGGCCGCCTCGCCGGTCACCCCGACGGTCACCTTGCCCTGCACCGCCGACGGGTCGTACAGCGACGTGAGCCCGACGACGAGGAACGAGGAGAACGCGGCGACGAACAGCTGGATGAGCAGCGCCAGGACGATGGTCTTCTCGCGGGTGAGCGAAGTGAGGTCACGCCTGGCGACCACGCCCCGCATTCGGAGCGCCCAGCCGAGGCCCCGCCCGCCCGAACTGGCGGGTTCCCCGCCGTCGGCCCGCGGCGTACCGTCCGCGGCGCCGTCCCCGCTGCTGCTCGCCTCCCCACCATCGGTCCGGATGGGACGACTGCCCGAGCCGAAGGAACCGGTTCGGTCAGACAAGGAAGACCACCACCGAGAGGTTGTAGACGACGTGCAGGAAGATGGCAGCCGTCAGGCCGAGCGCGTACCCGTCGCGGCTCCGGGTGGCACCCAGCGCCGAGAGCGTGGTCGTGACGACGTGGAGCGCGAGTGGGGCGAGCAACAGCAGGAGCGCCACGGCCGGCCCCGCGTTCGCGCCAGTCTGGAAGACGGCGCTCCCCTCCGATATCTGCTGGTCCAGCCCGACCACCTGGACGATGAGGGTGAGCTTCTCGGCGAGGAAGAAGCCGAAGCCGGCGAACGCGCCCGCGACGACGGCCGTCCGGGCCGTCCGCTCGTAGCGGGCGTGCATGAACCCGGCGTAGACCGGGAGCGACTTCGCCAGCTCCTCGATGACGGCCACGACCGTCAGGAGCAGCACGACCGAGAGCCCGCCCGGGAGCGCGAACAGCAGCGCGACGGCCATCAGCTCCGCGACGAAGACGAACGGGACGAGCGCCGCGACCACGAGCGTCAGCGAGCGCGGGCGGCTGATGCGGGCCGCGAGCGAGTCCATCGCCTTCAGATGGACGGGCCGCTGGGTGAACATATCCTCCTCGCGGTAGATGCCCGTGCCGAGCGTGAACAGGAGGAGCGCGGTCAGCGTGGTCGGGAGCAACGCGAACACGATACCGCCGAGGCCGACCGTCGCCCCCGTCAGGTCACGGACGACCAGCGTCAGCGGCGAGATGAGCGCCACGCTGCCGACATCCGTGAAGATGGCCGGGACGAACGCGAACGTCATCAGCAGCACGGAGATGGCGACGGTGACGAAGGTGAGCTCCTTGAACGAGCGCGCGAACATCGCGCCGACGAACGAGGCGGCCAGGAACAGGAGCGCCAGCGCCGCCACCGCGACCACCGACAGCAGGCTCCCGCTCCCGGTTCCGAGCGTGATGAGGCCCGTGATGGCGCCGGTGATGGCGATGGCGCCGACGAGGTAGGGGAGCGTCTTGCCGGCGACGATCTCGCGTGGCTTCACCGGCGCCACGAGCAGCAACTCCCCGCGCCGGTTGAGCCGCTCGCTCAGCACGGACGAGCCGTACGCCTGGATGACGAAGTTCAGCGGGATGACGAAGACGAACGCCAGCACCAGCGAGCCGAAGGGGAACGGGGGTGCGAGGTCACCCGGCGTCCCGGCCGTGGTGCCACTCCCGAAGACGCCGCCCGAGAGCCCCGGAACACCGAACTGGCCGCCACCGCCGCCCGACGGCAGGCCGCCGCCGTCACCGTCACCGTCGCCGCCCGCACCGCCGTCACTGCCAGTGCCGCCCTCACCGCCGCCACCCGTTCCCCCGTCACCGCCGCCACCCGTTCCCCCGTCACCGCCCGCTCCACCGTCGCTGCCGGTATCGACCGAGCCACGGTCGGCGTACCGCAGCGAGACGGGGAAGACGGGGTAGGCGGCCGAGGCGTTGGTCTCGTTCAGCATCCGGCGGTCGTTGAACTGCTGGACCGTGGTCCGGAGCTCGGCGACCGCCGCGCGGCCCTTCTCCGAGTCCGCGGCGACCAGCGACCGCTCCTGGATGACGATGTCGGCCCCGCCGGCCGCGAGGAGTCCCGGTTCGGGCTCGACGACCCGGAACGTGTCGTCGCTCGCCACAGCCGGGTGGAAGACGCTGTCCTCCGCGACGCCGACGCGGTAGATGCCCTCGTCGAGCGCGAACCCGCCACCCGCGACGACCGGCGCGAGCGCGAACGCGAAGAGGATGCCGACGACCGCCACCGCCACGGTTCGACGGTCGAGGCCGCCGGCGTTCTTCGTGACCTCCCAGCGGGCGATGCGGAGGACCGTCCGTGGCCTCACTCGTCGGCCCCCGGCGGCGTCGCGCGGGCCGTCTCCGTGTCCTCGCCGGCCGCCCCGTCGGCGGCACGCCGGGCGACGGCTCGTTCGGCCTCGCTCTCACCCTCGGCGAGGTCGAGGAAGACGCGTTCCAGCGACGGGTCCTCGGTTCGGATGTCGACCATCTGCCCCCCTGCGGCCTCGGCGGCCTCGCGGGTCGCATCCACCGCATCCATCGACTCGACGGTCCGCTCGTGGCGCTCGCCGGCGCTCCCCTCGACGGGCGTCGAGCCCTCGACGGGCACGGAGGTGTAGACGTGGTACGTGGTGCGGCCGTACTGCGCGCGCAGCTCCTCGACGCTGCCGCGGGCGACGATGCGCCCCTCGTTCATGATGGCGATGCGGTCACAGATGGACTCGACGTGGTACAGGTTGTGCGCCGAGAAGACGACCGTCTTGCCCTCGTCCGCGAGGTCGCGCGTGAAGTCGATGATGTAGTTCGTCGTCAGCGGGTCCAGTCCCGAGGCGGGTTCGTCGTACACCAGCACGTCGGGGTCGTTGACCAGCGAGCGGGCGATGGCGACCTTCCGCTTCATCCCCTTCGACATGTCGCCGAGCGGGCGCTCGCGATATTCGAGGTCGAGCCGGTCCAGCGTGTCGTGGATACGGGTCTCCGCGACATCGCGGTCCACGTCGTAGAGGTCCGCGAAGAAGGTGAGATACGAGATGGGTGTCATCTCCTCGTACAGCGGCGACTCCTCGGGGAGGAAGCCGAGCTGCTGGCGCATCCGCGGGTCCGAGGCGTCGTAGCCCGCGACCTCGGCGCTGCCGCTCGTCGGCTCCAGCAGGCCGGCAAGCGTCTTCAGCGTCGTCGTCTTGCCGGCGCCGTTGGGCCCGATGATGCCGAACACCTCGCCTCCCTCGACCGTGAAGCTCGACCCCTCGACGGCGACGAAGTCACCGTACTCCTTGCGCAGGTCCCGGACCTCTATCATTCGTCGGTGCGAGGGACGCACGAGACTTAAGTCCGGGCCCCACTTCGCGCCCCGTCACCCGGTGCCCACCGATGGCCACCCGGAGTAACACATTTGTCCGCGGGCGGTCAGGTTCCCCACATGGTCGCCGAAACAAGCCGCGAGGGCGAGACGTGGTACGAGTGCGAGGCGTGTGGCCTCCTGTTCGACGACCCGGACGACGCGGCGGCCCACGAGGAGAACTGCGACGCGGAGGAACCCTCCTACATCCAGTGAGGCGCGGCCGACCACCCCGGCGGGTCGCCCCACCCGCCATCCCGATGGCTCGCCGCACCAGCCACGCGGACCGCTTGCCGCACCCGGACCGCTTGCCGCACCCGGACCGCTTGCCGCACCCGCTACCCCGGTCGAAACCGCTTTGAGTGCGCCCCCGGCAGTCGAGGTATGGCGCGGGTCTGTCTGCTGGGTGACGACGACGTGGACCTCCGGTACGAGTTGCTCTCGCGAGAGACCGCCCGCGAGGCGCTCGCGACCTACGACCTCCGGCAGCCGTACCACAACTCCGTGGCGCTGGAGACGGTCTCGCTCGGCGCCGCCGTCTCCCTGCTGAACGACCTGAACTGGTACCTCGTCCGCTTCGTCGACGAGGCACTCGTGCTGGAACCGTCGGTCAGCGACACGGAGTGGCTCGCGCGCGACCTCGCGAGCGACCTCCGCGACGACCGCATCACGCCCGACGAGAGCGACCGCTTCCTCAAGGTGTACGGCGTCGTGGCGGCCGACGAGGAGGACGCGGCTGCGGACGGCGACGAAGGGAGCGACGGGACCCACCGCGGCCCCGACCGCCGCCTCGTCGACCCGATGTTCGTCACACGGACGGGCCCGGAACTCCCCGACTACGACCTGCGGGACGTGGACGAGACGGTCGTCGTCCGCGTCACGGAGGGTGAATTCGGCGCTTGAGCCTCCGTCCGGTTGAAGTGACACGGCGTTCGGCCTTCAGATGATGTCGACGCCCTCCTCCACCGACAGCCGCAGTGACCGCCGCGAGGCGCCGTCCACCGCGTCGTACTTCTCACGCGGCTTCGGCGTGCTGGCCAGCCGCCCGTGGCTCGCGCTCGTCCCGCTCGTCGCCGGCCTCCTGTCGCCTGACCAGCTCGAACGCGCCGCGCGTGCCGACGTGACGATGCAGATAAACTTCGGCCTCCCGACGCCGGTCGCCGGGGTCTGGACGTTCCTGAACGCGCCGACCGAGTCTGGCGTCTCCGTGTTCGGCTACTCCAGCACCGCCGTCGCGAACCAGCCGGAGCTCCTCGTCACCGGGATAGGTGTCGCGGTCGGGAGCCTGCTCCTCGTCGGCCTCCTGACCGCCATCTACCTCGGGTCCATCGACGACGCGCTGGCGGGACGGTCCGGCGACCCGGTGGAGAACCTGCGCCGGTACGCTCCCGTGACGCTCGCGTTCGCCGCGCTCCAGGTCTGCTTCCTGCTGGTCCTGCTGATCCTCGGCGGTGGAATCCTCGCAGCCGGGGGCATCGCCACCGCGCTGTTCGTTCCGGTGTTCGTCGTGGCGCTCGTCGGCTACTACCTGCTTGCACCCGGGGTCTACGCGGGTGTCGCCGCGGACCTCGGCCCGCGCCGGGCGTTCCGGCTCGGTGCCAGAATCGCGCTCACGGCCAACTACCTCGTCTTCGCGCTGACCTACGCCGCCCTCGTGGCGGTCTGCTCGGTGCCGCTCTCCTCGGTGGCGTTCTCGGCGGGGCTGCCCAGTATCCTCCTGACGGCGCTCGTCGCCGCGCCCGTGGGCCTCGCGCTGAACGCCGCCACGATGGCGTTCGTCAGGCACCGGGTCGGCGAAGCGAGCGCCGGCCCGCAGCCACCGGCCGACGACGGCGGGCCGGATTCGGGACGATACGACGAGAAGGGGCGTGGAATCGATGGAATCGAGATGGGGATGGGCCCGGCAGAGGAGCGGGACCCCGCGGAAGAGGTGGGCCCCGCAGACGACGGCAACGAATCGGAAGGGAAAGATAGTAGATAGCGTGTTAGCTGTATTATGCCCCAACTTTCACTATATTCCAGTTATTTTAAATATATATCCCCACCCAATCAGAAATCTCGTCGTGTTCCCGCGAACGCCGGCTCGAACGGTGTCCCCACGTCCCCGTAGTAGACGAGGAAGTTGTTCTCGAGGTCGCTCCGGAGGTAGTGTTCGACGACCGCACGGAGGCCGGTGCCGTCTCCGGCCCGGACGGCGTCGAGGTACTCCGGGCCGAGTTCCTCGCCGAAGCGGCTGTTCGTCACCGGCTCCCCCCGCCAGTGCGTCTCGGCTGGAGTGGCGTCGTAGGCCGCGACACACTCCTCCAGACTCGGCCACTTCCGGCCGGTCTCGTCCGCGCGTCGCTTCCGGTCGGCGTAGAGGTCGAGGTGGTCGACGGGTGGGAGCGCGACCGGGTCGGCGTCGTGGGCCCGCAGCCGGTCGTGCAGGAAGGGGATATCGAACTCGGCGCCGTTGTACGTGACGAGCCGGTCGGCCCCGTACGAGGCCAGCCGGTCGAGTGCGTCGCGGATGACGGCCGGCTCGTCGTCCCCCTCGCGGAGGAGACAGTCGTACACTGCCTCCGACCCGGGCGTGCCGCGCTCGTGGACGCCGACGCCGACGGCGACCACCTCGCCCGACTCCGGTTTCCAGTGGGTCGTCTCGATGTCGAGCGTCGCCACCCGCTCTACCCCGTCGTCCGCCCGGTCGAAGTGCATCCTGTCCGGCTCCGACTGCGAGCCCGCATATAACTGTACGGAGACCGGAGCGGTAGTGGAATCGGCTTTCTTGGAGCGCCTCTGACTCGTTCAGAACGATATCACAGAGACCGGTTCCGCAGACACATCGACCCCGGAACCCCAATCGTGCACGTTAAGGTGGAAATTGTACAAAATCGAGTATGGCCCTCCCGATGCAGTTCGCTGGAACGGGCGGCGTCGGTGGACTCGTCATCGCGCTCGTGGTCCCGTTCCTCCTCGTCGCCTTCGGGTCGTACGTTGGCGTCCTGATGGCACTCCAGTCGTTCTTCGGTGCGGAATCGTTCGCAGAGGCAGTCGAGAGCGTCGAGAACGAATCAGTGACGGAGGAGTAGCGGTCGCCGGTTACTCGAAGCCGCGGCCGACCCCATCCTCCTCGATGAGGTCGTCGAGCTCTTTCGACAGCAGTTCCTCGGCCTCCTCGAACGTCTCGGAGAGGTCGTTCATCTCCTCGGGGCGGCCGTCGAACTCGTACTCCATCGGGCCAAACGCCGGCGAGTCGAGCGCGTCCATCACGTCCTCGAACAGGGCGTCGCCGGTCGTCGGCGCGTCGGCGTGGGTCTTCAGGACCTCTTCCAGTCGCTTCGCCGACTCCGCGGCGGCGTCCTCGTCCTCGGGCGCGGACTGGACGCCGAACCGACCGTCGTGGTCGCGGTCGGGGAACAGCGGTTCGAGGTCGTCGTCGATGCGGCGGGCCACCTCGCTCCCGACGCCCTTCACGTCGAACGGGTTCCTGGCGTACGTCTTGAGCTGGAAGACGCCCGCGGACGGGTGGCCGATGAACATGTCCTCGCCGAGGCCACCGCGTCGGTCGCCCGCGACGGCCCGCCAGCCGTCCGGGTCGGCCCCCGAGTCGACCACGTCCTCGACGATGTCCTGCCAGTCGCGCACGCGCATGCTCCGTGTTCGGTGGTCCGTCGGCAAGAGCGTGTCGTCCACGGAGACGCCACGATTGCCACCCGGGTCGGGATGACCGATACGCTCTTTCCCCCGACGGCACAGGGACTGCTGTGAACGTACGGGGGCCTGTCGTCGAGGTGGGTGAGACGCGGACGGTGAGCGGCGGGACCGACCTCGCCGAGGTGACGGTCCGGCCAGAGGGCGGCGCGGCGCCGCCGACGCAGGTGACGCTGTGGCGCAAGTGGGCCGAGACCGCCGACTACCTCGAGCCAGGCATGGAACTGCTCGTCACGGATGTCGAGACCGAGGAGTGGCAGGGCGAGACGCAGTACAGCACCACGCCCACCTCGTGGGTCGTCGTCGAGCCGGACTTCCTCGTCGACGTGACGGGCATCCGCGCGTGGGTCCAGTGCCCGCGGATGTACTACCTGAACAAGCTGCAGGGCGTCCCGCTCAAATATCCGGTCGTGAAGGGGACCGTCGTCCACGAAGTGTTCGGCGACCTCCTGCGCGGCGGCGACCTCGACGAGGCCGTCGAGAAGCAGGTCGAGGCGGCCGCGCTCGACATCGGCCTGCTCGGACTGGACCCCGACGAGGTGGCCGAGGAGGTGCGGGCGAACGCCGCGGCCATCCAGGCCTGGCTGGAGCAGGGGACGTTGACCGAGACCGACAGCTGGCGCTCCGAGCAGACGCTCGTCTCCGAGACCTTCGGCATCAAGGGCCGGGCCGACGCCGTCCGCCGGGGTGCGCCGGTCGAGCTGAAGACGGGGAAGAACACGAAGGGCGAGCCGCGCTTCCAGGACAAGGTGCAGGCGGCGTGCTACGCACTGATGCTGGGCGAGTACGCCGACGTGGACGGCGCGGTCGAGGAGGACGGAACCCCCATCAGCGGCGGGGGGGACACCGCGGCGGCCATCCCGGACACGGGGACGCTCATCTACACGAAGAACGCCGCACTCGACCGCAACGAGGAGTCGGGCGACCTCTCACCGGCCAAGGACTTCTCCATCGGCCGCGGGTTCGCCGAGTACGTCCTCCGCGAGCGCAACCACCTCGCCGCGATGGAGCACGACCACTCGGTCCCGACGGGCTACGAGGCGAACGCGAAGTGCGAGTACTGCTTCGAGCAGGACCCGTGCATGGCCGTGGCGGGGCGCCTCGAACAGGAGGCGAAGGCCGGGATGATTCCGGGCATCGCCGTCACCGAGGCGGAACAGGCGTACTTCGACCGGTTCTACCGCGCCATCGAGGCAGAGCGGCGGGAAGTCCACCGCGAGTACCGCAAGCTCTGGGAACAGACGGCCGAGGAACGGGCCGACGACGACCGCGCCCTCGTCGACCTCGAACCCGCGGGCCGCGAGTGGCGCGAGGCCGAGAGCCAGTGGGAACTCCGCGCCCGCCGCACGAGCGAGGCCGTCTCGAAGATCCGGGAGGGCGACCTCGTCCTCGCTAGCGAGGGCCATCCCACGCGGACGAAGGCCGAACTCGCGCGCGTCGAGTCACTGGGGAGCGGCACCGACGGCGACATCGTCCTGACGGCCGACGAGCCGCTCGACGTCCGTCGACTGGACGTCTACCCCTCGGAGCTGACCGTCGACCGCCAGTTGAACGCGCTCCACGACGCCATCCTCGCGGGCGACGAGGAGCGCAAGGACGTGCTGTTCGGGCGGCGCGACCCGGAGTTCAGCGACGACCACGAGACGCACATCGACAACAACGAGGCCCAGAACGAGGCCGTCAACCTCGCGCTCAACGCCGAGGACTTCGCGCTCGTCCACGGGCCGCCGGGCACGGGCAAGACGTACACGCTGGCGACGCTCGTCCGGGCGCTCGTCGAGCGGGGTGACCGCGTTCTGCTGTCGGCGTTCACCAACCGCGCGGTCGACAACGCACTGGAGGCGCTCCGGGACCAGGGGTTCGAGGACTTCCTCCGCGTCGGCTCGAAGTCGGGCGTCCGGGCGGACATGCACGACCACCTGCTCGACCAGACGGGCGACCCGGACCGCGTGGCGAGAGAACTACAGGAGGCGTCGGTCGTCGCCGCGACCACCGCGTCCTGCGGGTCGCGCGCGGTGAAATCCCGCGACTTCGACGTGGCCGTCGTCGACGAGGCTGGGCAGCTGACCGAACCGGGGACCTTCCTCGCGACGAACCGCGCCGACCGGTTCGTCCTCGTCGGCGACCACCAGCAGTTGCCGCCCGTCGTCCGTGCGGAGAACGACCTCCAGACCTCGCTGTTCGAGCGGCTCATCGACGCGTACCCAGAGGCGGGCGTGATGCTGGACCGCCAGTACCGGATGTGCCAGCGCGTCCAGTGGTTCTCCTCCGAGGAGTTCTACGACGGCGAGTTGCGCCCGGCGACGCCCGAGGTAGCAGGGCGGCGGCTCGAGAATCTCGACGGGGTGGACACGTCACGGTTGCCCGACTCGCTCCGCGACGCCGTCGCCTTCGTGGACCCGGACGGTCGGCAGGTCGGGAACACGAACCCGACGGAGGCCGACGCCGTGGCCGACACCGTGCGGACCTACCTCGATGCGGGGGTCGCACCCGAGGACATCGGCGTCATCGCCCCGTTCCGTGCGCAGGTCGCCGAGATCGGCAAGCGTCTCGACGGGACCGGAGTCGCCGTCGACACCGTCGACCGGTTCCAGGGCTCGGCAAAGGAGGTCATCGTCGTCTCGTTCGTCGCGACCGGGGGCGTCGAGAGCCCCATCTTCGAGGACCACAGGCGGATGAACGTCGCGCTCACGCGGGCGAAGCGGTCGCTCGCGCTCGTGGGCGACACGGCGGCGCTGGAGTCGGACCCGTTCTACCGGCGACTCCTCCAGTGGGCCCGGCGCTGAGTGGTCGGCCGGCGGCTGCCGGTGGGAGTCACCGGGGGTAGTCGATGTCGAACCACTCGTCGAGTCGCTCGTACCACTCCTCGGCGCCGACGACCGGGTGCTCGGTGGCCTCGCCGTCGACCCACTCGACGAACCGGGTCGGCGTCAGTTTCACGTGTCCGCGGTCGGTCGCGCGGGTCACGACCGGGGACCCCGTGAACGGCGACTCCGGGGCGGTCGAGAGGTAGTCGTTGGTCGCCTGGAAGTAACTCAGGTCGCGGGGTTCCGTGTCGAACAGGTACCGGTCGTTCCACTCTCCCGTGCTCTGACACCGGAACTGGGTCAGGGCATCGGCATCGGGCCGCTCGGTCCCGACGACCTTCCAGGCGACGCCGGCCTCGTCCGTCACGACCGTTCCGTCGAGCGGGAGCGGCTTCCGGAGCGTCGGCGTGCCGAGCCCCACGTCGACGAGGTAGCGCTTCCCACCGAACGTCGCGAGATTGACGAGATGGTTGGCCGGAGGGCGAGCCTCGCCGTCCTCGTGGAGGTTGACGGCGGCGACGTACGACCGTTCGACCCCGAGTTCGTCGAGGAGCCAGCCGAACACCCCGTTCAGTTCGTAGCAGTACCCACCCCGCCGGTCGGCCACGACCTTCCGGTACAGCGCCGACTCCTCGAGCTGGACGGCAGTTCCCCCGCTGTCACCGTCGAACGGGTCCCCTGCGACCGACAGCGTCTCGAACGGGACCGTCCGGACGTGTGCCGACTGGAGCGACGTAACAGCGGCTACCGACGCCGGGCAGCCCACCGAAGCAGGGTCGACACCGAGGCGCTCCAGATACCTGTGACACTCCACAACACACTGAATCCACGGTCAGCAGATATTGGTACTCCCGGTTTGACACGGTGGTTCTTACTGTCCGCCGCATGGTGTGCCAATCCTTATCAGGACGGCCAACGTCATACGTACACATGTCACAGAGCGACAGTGGCGTGGAGGACGCCAACATGGACACGACGCTCGCCAACGAGCATCCCGAACCCAACGTGGATGTCCTGGCCGGCATCCTCGCGGACGGGCTGGTCGGGGCACTCGGCGGCTTCGTCGGCACCTCGTTGATGACCGTCGTCTTCCTCGTCGGCGCGTCACTGGGCGGCTTCGAGATGTCCTCGTTCGGCACCACGGCCGAACTCATCGGGCTGGACGCGGTGCTGGGTCCGGAGATGGTGCTCGCCGCCGGGTACGTCATCTTCCTCGGCGGCGGGATGACGACGTGGCCGCTCCTGTTCGCCTCCATCGGGCGCTACCTGCCGGGCGAGGACTACGCGACCGCTGGCCTCACCTACGGCTTCGTCCTCTGGACGGGCTTCGTGCTGGCGTTCAACGTCGGCTACAGCGGCACCGCGCTCGCCGTCTACGTCGTCCTCTCGCTCGTCGCCCACCTCGTCTACGGCTTCTCCATGGGCTCGGTGTTCGACTACCTCGGGGACCGGCCCGACACGCTGGTCTGAACGAGCTTTTTTCCGCTGCGGGTTGCCTTGACGGCCGGCTTCGCCGACCGTCTGCGGCAACCACTTGCGCAAAAAACGTTCAGAAAAAAGGCCGGCACTCGGCCGCTTCGCGGCCTCGTGCCGGTGAAACCGCGCCTGCGGCGCGGTATGCAAGCCAGACAGTAGCTGGTCAAGTGGTGACCGGTCCGCCGTGTCCGCACCCGCCTCTACCGAAACCCATGGGAACTGATAGAAACGGCGTGCGAGATACAGGGCGCGAGTCGGTCACCTCCAGAAGTCAGAGACAGGAAGTAGTTATGTCCGATTTCGACAATACTATTCGAAAGTGGGGGCTACCGCATGGTATGATGCTCCTCCAGATGTTCGGAATCAACCCACTCGGTAGTTTGGTGCTGACACTCGTAATCCCGTTCGTAATCGTCCTTATTGCGACGTACCTGGGGGTCCTCGGAGCGCTACGGACGTTCTTCGGTGAGTCGTCCTGGCAGGACGTCTTGACCGTTGAGGAAGAGTGAAACCTTCCCCCACCAACCGCTGATGCAGTAGGCGTGGTCAATTGACCTCGGTAGGTTGTGCTAGAGTCACCTCCTACGTCGGTCACGATTGTTCTACCAGGCTTCAAGCACTCTCGCCAGGACCTCTGGACTCAGGACGCGTGTGCAGTATCAATCGTCGTCAGCTTTGTACGCGCCGCTACGGTGTTCGATGGTGTAGATGTCCAGCATCTTCTCGTCGTGATCGCATTCGGCACCGAGACGGAACTGTCCGATTCTGAGTTTGGAATACGGCGCTCCAGTCAGCGGTTCGAGATAGTCGTCCGTATCGCGCCACTGGTCTGCCACGATCTCGTCGAGTTTGTCGGTGACTACGGTTCTGGGCGTGCGTGTCGAGGTCGTCGTAGGTTCGTTTGGCTGGCGTGCGGAACTGCCAGTGCCAGCCCTCCTCACTCATCGTCGCCGACGATGTCCTCGCGCGAGAACGTCTCGCTCTCGCCAGTCCGACGCGCGTGCTCGACAGCAGCGATCTCCTTCCAACTTCCCCGGGTCAAATCCGGATGGCGGACCGCATCACGGAGTGCGTCCCGAATGAACTCGCTGCGACTGTTGTATCCCTCTTCCTGCCAGGTTGCGTCGATGTCCTCCAGAAACGTCTCAGTCACACGGATGTTGATGTTCGTCTTCGGAGGATCTCCTGATTTCGTATCCGCATTCGACATACATATGTATTACAGCAGCACCAATAAGTGGTTTCGGGTGGCCGGAATCAATCCTGACTGCCGGGGGATAGAACGGGCAGTAGATCGATGCTGACTACAACCTCTGTATGCAGCACGACCTCAACAGAATATCAGCGACTGGTGGTTTCAAACGACACCGCCCCCGACAACTGAGACCCCTGGAGGTTGCGGGCCGGGGAGTACCCCACCCAGGGTGGCGCTTAACATCACTGAGCGCCGAATGTAGGTATGGCGTTCGACCTCGGCTTCACGCTTCCGTTCTGTGACACCCCCGAACAGTCCGCCGTCATCGGCGTCGGCTCAGGCCTGGTCGGTGGCGGTGTCGGGCTCGCGGCCGGACTGGACGCGACTGGCGTGGTCGTGCTTGCGGGGACCCTGGCCTTCGCGGGGGAGATGGCGGGCCACGCCGAAGCCGGCGACTTCCAGCGGTGGTTCGGGAGCGAGAGAGATACCGAATGAACTGATGGATATGATTCGGTATGGGGGAATCTGCGGATTTATCTACGAGATATATCGAACTTCGCCATTTAGTCAGTCCGCGCTCGCTTCCTCGTCGTCGACGCCGGGCGCCTCGCTCGGGTCGACATCCTCCGGTTCGGCGGTCCCGCGGCCCTTCAGCATCCCGTCGGGCGTCTCGACGTACACGTCGTCGGCGAACCCCTCGATGGCGTTCTCGAACTCGGCGTCCTCCAGCTTCTCGGGTGTCGCGGGTGCCTCGGCCACGCCCGTCGGCGGCGTGAACTCGCCGAGCGGATCGTCGATGGTGATTCCGTACTCGCTGAAGAACGCCTCGTAGCGGCGGTAGTGGTCCTCCAGTTCGTCGGCGGGAATCTCCATCATCTCCGTCCAGCCGTGGTTGAAGAAGTCGAAGTTCGCCTGGATGTGGGTTATCTCGCGGGCCTCGGCCTCCGGGTAGCCCGCCTCCAGCGCGGCCACGTAGGTGTCCATCGTGGCGTCGAAGAAGTCGTCCAGATGGAGCCTGCGGGCCTCGTGGTTGGACTCGTCGGTCTTGCCCAGGAAGATATCCGTGTGCATATCGACGAGTCTGTCGTTGACCCGCGGCCCGATGACGGGCGTCGTCAGCGCCTTCTTCGCCGCCCAGTGACGAACGTTCTGACGGATCTTCATATCCGACTGGAAGGCCCGCGGACGCTTCAACCTCCCGACGCCCTGCCCCGACTGCCGGTGTCGGCGGACGTGGAGCGGTCGGAGACAGGAACTATCACGTATCTTCATCCGGGATTCGGCCGATGGCAACCCCTATTTGGCGGGGTATCTAAGCCCCCAGTATGACAACGTCGCACGTCATCATCGGCGACGGCATCGCGGGGTCGTCCGCCGCCGAGACCATCCGGGAAGAGGACCCGGGCGCGGACGTGACGGTGCTCACGGACGAGGGGGAGGCCCTCTACAACCGCATCCTCATCAAGGAGTTCGCCAAGGGGAAGCTGCCCGAGGCGCCCATCTCCATCCACGACGAGGAGTGGTACGCCGAGCGCGATATCGACCTCGAACTGAACACGTACGTCACGGACATCGACACGGATGCTCACGAGCTCCACACCCACGAGAGCGGGACCTACGAGTACGACAAGCTCCTCGTGGCGACGGGGGGGACGCCGACACAGCTTCCGGTCGGGAACAGCGACGCCGAGGGCGTCCACCACTTCTGGACGTTCGAGGACGCCCGCGCCATCAAGGAGCACGCCGACGAGGCGGAGACGGGCATCGTCGTCGGCGCCGGGCTGCTGGGCATCGACCTCGCGGCCATCTGCGCCGCCCAGGACATCGAGGGCAAGTATCTGATGCGTGGGGACTGCTGGTGGCGCTACGCGCTCTCGGAGGAGGGGGCCGAGATCATCCACGAGGCGCTCCGCGAGCGCGACGTGGAACCCGTCTTCCAGTCCGGCGTCGACCAGTTCGAGGTCGACGACGACGGCGTCGTCACGGGCGCGACGGACCCGAACGGGGACTACTACGAGGGTGACTTCGTGGGTGTCGCCATCGGCCTGGACTTCAACACGGAGTTCCTCCGCGGCTCCGGGCTCGACCTCGACAACGGCGTCGTCGTCGACGAGTACATGCAGACCAACGTCGAGGACGTGTACGCGGCGGGCGATATCACCCAGTTCAACGACCTCATCCTCGGCGAGCGCGCACAGAACGGTGCCTGGGGCTCGGCCAAGGAGCAGGGTTCCATCGCGGCCTCCAACATGGTCGCCGACGAGGCCGCCGAGGAGTTCCGCTGGGTCTCCTCGTACTCCATCACGCACTTCGACTTCCCGTTCCTCTCCTTCGGTCACCCGACGCTCGGCGACGACTTCGTCGAGCGCAAGTACTCGGACACGGAGTGGCGCCGCGTCGCGCTCAAGGACGGCCGCGTCATCGGCGGCGTCCTCATCGGCGACCTCGCACCCCAGTCGAAGCTCAAGCAGCTCGCGCGCGAGCAGCGCGACGTCTCCGGTCAGGAGGAGGTCCTGCTGGCCGAGACCATCGACCTCGACGACCTGGACCCGACGGCTGCCGAGGCGGAGTAGCGACCGGTCCCCGACCGTCGACGACATCTCGCCCCGCGACAGTTCCTCACACCCCCGGCCCATCGACCGACGGCGACCGCGTTCCAGTACCGTTTTATCCACGCGCCGGGGAGTGACAGGGACGTGAAGGGACGCGAGTGGTACCAGTCCGACGACGTGGCCGACGCCTACGAGGACAAACGGTTCTCGAACGGCGGCCGACTCATCGACGACCGCGAGAAGGAGGCGGTGCTGGACGCGCTCGGCACCGTCGAAGGCAAGGAGGTACTGGAGGTCGCCTGCGGGACGGGGCGGTTCACCTCCCTGCTGGCCGACCACGGCGCCGACATCGTCGGGCTGGACATCTCCCCGGCGATGCTGAAGCAGGGCCGCGAGAAAGCCCGGTCGGTCGGCGTCGACGAGCATCTGGAGTTCATGCGCGCCGACGCCGCGCGCCTGCCGTTCCCGGACGACCACTTCGATACGGTGCTGGCGATGCGCTTCTTCCATCTCGCGGACCGCCCGGCATCGTTCCTCTCCGAGATGGCTCGCGTCTCCCGGAACCAGGTGTTCTTCGACACGTTCAAGCGGTTCTCCTTCCGCTCCATCTACAACTTCGCGCTCCCGATGGGGTCGCGCCTCTACTCGACCGGCGAGGTCGAGCGGCTCCTCCAGGGTGCGGGCCTCCAGCTCGAGGGCTCACAGCACGACTTCGTCCTCCCGTACGGCTTCTACCGCCAGGTCCCCAGCGAGATCGCCGGGCCGGCCCGGGAGATAGACACCGCGCTCGTCCGGACTCCCATCGGCCGTCGGCTCGCCTCGGTCTCCTACTGGGACGCGCGCGTCTCGTGACGCGCCGACGGCCTCACTCCTCGCGTCGCAGGCCGTAGTAGCCGGGCTGGGAGTCGTGTTCGGGCTCGGCGAAGACGAACTGCTCCTGGTTGTAGACGAGCCACGGAATCGCCCAGTCCAGCAGGACGTTCTCCGTCTCGACGTCGAGTTCCTGGTCGAGCGGGACACCCTGCAGGAGCCGGGCGACCTCGTAGACGGTGTAGAGCTGGTCGGCGTCGAGCACCTCGTCGGGTTCGCGGAAGGCGAGGGGGCGCAGGTCGTCGAACGAATCGCGCGGACGTGGCATGGCTAGGGATGGCGCGAGCACGGGGTAAACGGTTGCGGGTCTGGGGCCGCCGACACGACCCGGCCGCGTCAGCCGGAGAACATATCGAAGTCCCGGACCCGGAGGTCGATGGTGGGCCGGAGCGTTCCGGTCGGCGTCGCCTCCCCGAAGCGGGTGTTGTCCACCACGAAGTGGTGGGTACCAGGGCTCAGCGGCCGGTTCACCTCGCCCTTGCCGCGCGCACCCATGACGGAGTGCCACTCGGACGGCTCGGGGCACCGGGGCCGATAGCCGGAACCACGGCCGTGCGGCTGGTCCCCTCCTGCGGCACTATCACCACCGTGCCGGTGGGCGCCGCCATCCTGCCGATGGTGTCCACCGCCGTGCCGACGGTTCCCTCCACCGAGTGGCCCCCCACAACCCATGCCGCTGGCGTGGTGGCCGCCCCCCTCCGTACGACGCACCAGCTGTCGGTACGTCTCGAACTCGCCGGGGTCGGACTGCCCGCCGAACAGCATGACATCGAACGGCGCGTCGGCTGTCACCTCGTAGCGGAGATTGAACTGTTTCCCCCGCTCGTCGATCCGGAGCGGCCGGTGATAGAACTCGCCGCTCGGAATCCGGGTGGTGGTCGAGACAGTACTGATGGTCTCGCGCTGTGCCGTACACCCCGCGAGGACCACTGCCCCTCCCGACGCGAGGGCGCCGAGGAAGGCACGCCGTTCCATCGCTCGAGGGTTCGATTCGAGCACACGTGCATCGTCGGTCGAACAGTTCGGCATTTTATACGCGACCGACCGCGGCTCGTGGGACACGGAGGGGAACGACGCCGGAGTACCGCCGCCACCGCGCCGCAGAAAGCCGCCGCTGGAGGCGCGGCTATCGGTGTGTGGCGCGAAAGAAAGCGTGATTGGAAGCCGACGCGGCCGGCGTCTCGTCGCGTGCCTACTCGAAGTGCTCGACGCTGCGCTGGTACTGCTGTTCGCAGTAGTCCCAGTCGATGTGGTCGAGGAAGCCCTCGATGAAGCTGCCCCGGTCCGGCCCGTAGTCGTAGTAGTAGGAGTGCTCCCACACGTCCAGCGCGATGACGGGGTGACTGCCCCACAGCGCGCCCTGGTCGTGCTTGTCCACCACGACGTTCCGGAGCTGGTTGGCGACGGGGTCGTACACCGTCAGGGCCCAGCCGCCCGCGGCGCCCGCGGCGGCCTTGAACTCGCCCTTCCAGCCCTCGAACGAGCCGAAGTCCTCCTCGATGCGGTCCGCGAGGTCACCGGACGGCTCGCCGCCGCCGTTCGGCGACATGTTCTCCCAGAAGTGGGTGTGGAGGTAGTGTCCACTGCCGTTGTGGGTCACGTTCCGCATCGCACCGCCGGAGGAACCGAAGTCGCCGGCGTCGCGGTTCTCGGCCAGCGTCTCCTCGGCGGACTCGAGGCCGTTCACGTAGCCGTTGTGGTGCGTGTCGTGATGCCACGTGAGCACCTGTTCGTCGAGGAACGGCTCCAGCGCGTCGTAATCGTACGGCAGGTCGGGAAGTTCAGGGTTGGAATGTTCGGGCATCTATATCACCAGTCGGGTTCACTCTCGGCTCCGGGTTAAACGTTGAGGCGTCGGAAGAGGGAGTCCGGAACCACAGGACTCGTCCCCCGGAACCACAGAAGCCGTGCCCCGGACCCCTACCCCGGCCCCGGAATCGCGCCCGGGCGCAGGGCCAGGTCCGCCACGTCCGGGAACAGGTCGTCGAGGTCGGGCGACTCGTCCACCAGCTCGTACGCCCGGCCCTCGTGGCTGGCGGCTCCGCCGCCGGCTGCTCGGTCCCCGGCATCGCCGGGAACTCGCGCGACGATGCCGACATCCGCGAGATGGTGCAGGTGGGCGTACGCCTCGCCGGGGCCGTGGAGGATATGGATGGACGAGAGCTCGCCGAACAGGTGCGCCGAGACCGTCCACGGGTCCGCCGGGCCCGACTCGCGCAGGTAGTCGACGATTTTCTCCGTCCGCTCGCGATGGTGGACGACGATGTCCGCCGCGCGACCGACCGGGTCGATGATGACGCCCCGGTGGCCCGGCCACGCCCGCGTGTACCCCGCCCGAACGATGTCGGCGAGCGTCTCCAGATAGTCGGCCAGGGGGGTGTCGACGCGAGTGTCGGCGCCGCCGACGTTCGGCGTGTAGTACGGCAGGAGCGCGTCGCCGCTGAACAGCTCTCGCCCGTCGCGCCCGTCGAAGGTGTAGCCGGCGAGGCCGGCCGCGTGACCGGGCAGGTGGACCGCTTCGAGTTCGATGGCGCCCGCATCGAACGTCGCACCGCCGACGAACGGCTCGACGTCGGGGGTATCGCCCGCTTCCCCCTCGCCCAGCTCCATGAACGCGAACAGCTCCTCGCGCTTGTCGTCGGGCATCCCCCACTCGTCGACCAGCCGTTCGAGCGTCTCGCGGGACTCGGCCTCCGCCTCGGGAGCTCCCTCGATGAGGGCGGCGTCGGCCTCGTGGGCGCGGACGACACAGTCGCTCTCTGCCTGGATGGCCCCCGCCAGCCCGACGTGGTCCATGTGCCAGTGGGTGAGCAGTATCTGGTCGACATCCGCGAACGTCAGGTCGTACGCGGCGAGTCCCTCGCGGAGTTCCGTCTCCGTGTCGGGCATCGCGATGCCGGTGTCGACCAGCGTCGTCGGCCCGGCGTCCGTGTCGGCGCCGACGACGTAGCAGTTGTTCTGCCCCTCGAAGGCGTTGTTGCCGAGCTGGACCTGCCCGAGTTCGAAGGGCAGCGCGGGGTCGGTCATAGAGCCACCCCCTGAGTGGTGGTTCGGCCGCGTGTCCGCTCGGTGCTCCCGGCAACGGCGCCACCCGACACCGACGGCGCAACGGTCACGCGGTCGCCGGCATCGAGGTCCGTGTCGGGACCGTCGAGGTCCCTGATGGGGTTCCCGTTCCGGGAGACGTTGATGTGGGGGCGGAGCCGCTCTTCGCTGGTGAACAGGAGCGGGTGGAGGTCCGGATGCGTCGCCGCCACGTCCTTCAGGAGGGCGTTCACTGTTGTTCCCGGGTCGAGCGGGCGCGAGAGGGCCTTCTCGCCGACTGCGTCTCGGACGGTGCCGTAGAACTCCAGGGTGACCGTCTCGTCGTCGCCTGCCATGCCTGGCGCGTCGCCCGGCGACGTGAAAGGTCTGCCCCTCACCTCGGGCCGGGAGTCGACGAGAGCACCGGAGCCGCGCCGGCGGTGGCCCGTCGGAGTCAGTCCCCGCCGACCGCCGACGGGTCGTCCGCATCCGGTGGCGTGCTGCCCGTCCCGAGCGTCTCCTCGACCTGCGTGACGGTGATGAGAAGTCCCAGCAGCGAGAGGGCGGCGCCGAAGGCGAACGGGGCCAGCAGGCCGAACGAGAACAGGAACCCGGAGACGAGCGGTCCGAACGCCACGCCCAGGCCGAACGCCATCGTCAGCACGGAGAGCGTGGTGCCGGAGTTCCCACCTCGCGCGAGGTCGCCCGCGATGGCGAGGCCGGGCGCGAACACCATCGCGACGGCCACGCCCTGCAGGAGCCGCGCGAGCAGCATCAACGCGGGGCCGACAGCACCGGCCACACCGGTGACGAGCGGGATGAGTCCCTGCGCGAGCACCGACGGCACGAGCAGCGCGAACCCGGCGACGATGAAGGGACGCCGACCGTACTCGTCGGCCCAGTTCCCGATGGGGACCTGCAGGAAGACGTTCGCGACGACGACGGCGGAGAACTGAAGCCCGAACAGCGTCGACCCCTGCCCCAGGGCGTTGTTGATGGGCTCTTGCAGCGTCGCGAACAGCGCGATGGTCAGTGCCATGAACAGCGTCCCGACCCCGACGGCGAACACGGTGTCGAGTCCGCCGTCCGGGTCCAGCACCTTGACCGAGAGAGAGTCAGCCGCCTCGGCGTCGGGCCGTGGCGGCTCGTCGACCAGCCAGACGACCAGGGCGAACGAGACGACGGCCCCGATGACGGCGATGGCGAACGCGGCGTTGAACCCAGAGAGGGCGAAGCCCCCGAGCATGTACTGCGTGACCGTCTCGCGCCCGAAGCCCCCCGCGACGACGATGCCGGCCACGATGGGGCCGAAGCCGAATCCGATGAGGCGGAAGGTGTTGAACACGCCGAAGTTACCCCCACGCTCGGAGTCGCTGGTGGCGTAGTCGTTCACCAGCGCGACCGTCGCCGGCACGGTCAGCGCCGCGCCGAGCCCCTGGAACGCCCGGACGAGCAGGACCGCGGCGTACGAGGAGACGAACGGGTAGGCCGCGCTCGCGACGCCGAAGACGACGAGGCCGCCGAGGATGAACGGCTTGCGCGCCCCGACACGGTCGGAGATGCGCCCCGTGACCGGCTGGCCGAAGCTGTTGAGAAAGCCGAACAGCGAGAGGACCAGCCCGATGAGGAACTCCTCGGTCAGGGTGAATCCCAGCACGTCGGTGCCGACGATGCCGTCGATAGCGATCTGCCCGCTCGCGATGTAGAGGGGGAGGACGATGATGAGAAAGGAGTTGCCGAGCGCGTCGGCCATGCGGGCCATGGCCAGTGCGAGGACGCGTCGGTCGGTCCCGAGAACCATTTGCCGCAACTTCGGGCGGCGGCCGTTTGACGCTTTGCATAGCGTCGCGTAACGCGGGTGACACGCGCGTCACCACCCTCAGACCCGCCGCGCCGCTCCGGGAGGCACTTCCGGACACCTCGGCTCAGAGCCCGGGAAGCCGGTCGCGGAAGTCGGTCCAGACCGCCTGCGGGGAGACCGTCGTCCGGACCACGAGCGACCGGCCGTCCGGGCCCAGTCGCACGCCGACCACTCCGCTGTCGGGGGTGCCGGACTCGTCGTTCAGCTTCCGGACCGCCGCCTGGAGGTTCTCGTTCTCGGTGATCGTGCGCGGGTCGTAGACGAAGACGAACGAGGTGAGCGTAGCATCCTCGGTGAAGCGGAGGCCGACGCCGATGGCCCGGAGGTCATCAACTGTCGCCGCCAGCGTCGGCCAGTCGTCGGGAATCGCCTCGGCGAGGCGGACCGCGAGGTCCGGGTCGAACGCGACCGCGCCGGAGACGGGCGGGCTTCCCAGCGGCGAGGCGGCCAGCGCACGACCGACCGACCGCAGGTCGCCGTCGGGCAGACGCTCCGACGCGCCCGCCCTCGTCCGGACCATCGCCGCCACGGCGTTCACGGCGGTCCCCTCCGGCGCGAGCAGGCCGCCCGCGACGGCCTGCCCCTCGCCGACCGCGAGTCCGAGCGAGCCACGCGAGGTCACGCCGTTCCGGTGAACACGGTCGAAGAACGGCGGGGTGTAGCCGAACAACCGGTGCCCGGCCACCGGCTCGTGCTCGGTGACGCTCCCCCGCGTGAACTCGTGGACCACCGGCCGGGGCTCGATGTCGCCGGTGAGCGCGGCCGTCGCTCCCATCGTCGTCAGGCCCTCGGTTCCGAATCCCAGCGCGGTCACCCGGTCGAGGTCGCTCATGTCGACGGACTCGACCGTCTGGTCGAACGACGTGGCCGTCGCGACCCACTCGTTCGGGAGCTGCTCGCGCCGCTTCCACGCCGTCGGCACATCCACCGACAGGTACGCCTGCCACGGGAACGGCTGGTCCAGCACGGCTGCCGGGTCGTAGAGCCACCGCTCGGCGGGCGGCTCACCGACCGCCGTCGAACAGCCCGCCAGTCCGACGGCTGCTGCGGTCGCACCGACCGTGGCCAGGAACCGCCGCCGGGAGGGCATCGTTGTCGGGGATTGCTCACGAACGGGTATATACCTCCTGTCATCGGGGCCCAGCCGCGCCGACAACAGGCCACCTCGATGGGGGAGACGTGACGGCTCGGAGACGCTATCCGATGAGACCCAACATCCTACCCACTATTCACTACGCATTCCCAATTTAATACGGCAATTGCATAGTTACCAGAATAATTAAGATATTATATAGATAATACATCACTTGCGTCCGCGCGAGCGAAGCGGGCACGGTTCACCGCTGGCTCCCTCCGGTCGCCAGCGGCTTTTTTGATGCAGATCTTTTGGCCGAGTGGTTCCGCGTTCGGGAGAGCAAAGCTCTCCCGCAGCCCATCAGAAATCGAAGATTTCTGAGGACGCCGAAGGCGCGGAACCCGAGGCGAAAAACGGTGTCTTAGTAGGACCGGACCTTCGGCTCGTACGTCTTGTCGGCGCCCTCGAGGATGACGTCCGTGTAGTAGAGTTCGGGGGTGCCGTCCGACCACTGGACCATCGTGTGCTTGAGCCACTCGTCGTCCTTGCGCTCCTGATGCTCGGCGCGCCAGTGGGCGCCGCGGAATTCGTCACGCGCGAGTGCGCCGAGCGCGATGGTCTCGGCGGTATCGATGAGGTTGCGGGTCTCGATGGTGTGGATGAGGTCCGTGTTGTAGGTGCTCGAGGGGTCCGAGACGGCGACGTTCTGGTACTCCTCGCGGCACTCCTTGATGACCTCCAGGGCCTTCTTCAGGCCCTCCTCCTCGCGGAAGACGTTGACCCAGCGGGTCATCGCCTTCTGGAGTTTCTTGCGGATCTCCGCGTGGTTGCGGCCGTCGCGCTCCTTGAGCCGCTCGACGCGCTGGCGCTGGCGCTCGACGGAGCGGTGGACGACCTCGGACGGGCTGGCGAGCTGACCGCCGTCGGAGCGGGCCTCGTCAGCCGTCGCTCCGCCATCCGCTGCGACATCGTCGTCCGCGGGGCCGAGCGCACCCGGCTCGACGGGGGCCCCGAGGTCCTCCTCGTGCTCGATAGCCGCGGAGGGACCGGTCTGGACGAGCGCCTCGCCGTAGTCGCGCCCGGCGGCGTGGTAGCCGGCGCGGGCGCCGAAGACGATGAGCTCCGGCAGGGCGTTCCCGCCGAGGCGGTTGGAGCCGTGGACGGAGACGCAGGCACACTCCCCGGCGGCGTAGAGGCCGGAGACACAGGTCTCGCCGTGCTCGTTCGTCTCGATACCGCCCATGTGGTAGTGCTGGCCCGGCTTGACCGGCATCGGCTCGACGAGCCCGTCGACGCCCTCGAAGTCCTCCGCGAGGTGGAGGATGTTCTCGAGGCGGTCGAGGATGCGCTCGTCGCCGAGGTGGCGCATGTCGAGGTAGACGTACTCGTCCTCGACGCCGCGGCCCTCGTTGACCTCCGTCAGCTCGGCACGGGAGACGACGTCGCGCGAGGCGAGTTCCCCGGCGTTGTTCGCGTAGCCGTACTCGAACATGAAGCGCTCGCCCTCCGCGTTGTAGAGGATGCCCCCCTCACCGCGGACGCCCTCCGAGATGAGCACCCCCGTCGAGGGGAGCGTGGTCGGGTGGAACTGGACGAACTCCATGTCCTCCACCGGGACGCCGGCCCGATACGCCATCGCCGGGCCGTCACCGGTGTTGGCGACGGCGTTCGTCGTGTGGTCGAAGGCCTGGCCGTCGCCGCCGGTCGCGAGGACGACACCGTCGTTGGCCTTGAAGCCCGTAACCTCGCCGCTCTTGATGTCGTAGGCGACACAGCCGTGGCACTCCCGGTCTTCGGGGTCGGGCTCGTCGGTGACGGCCAGGTCCATGACGTAGAACTCGTCGTAGACCTTGATGCCCCGTTTGACGACCTGCTCGTACATGGTGTGGAGCAGGTGATGGCCGGTCTCGGCACCGGCGTAGGTGGTCCGTGGAAAGCTGAGGCCTCCGAACGGGCGCTGGGAGACGCGGCCGTCCTCCTCGCGGGAGAAGGGCATCCCCCAGTGCTCGAGCTGGATGACCTCTTCGGGGGAGGTCTCACAGAGGGTCTCGATGGCCGGGGCGTCGCCCAGGTAGTCCGAGCCCTTCATCGTGTCGTATGCGTGGTCGTGCCAGTCGTCGCCGTCGCGGAGCGCGGCGTTGATACCGCCCTCGGCCGCGCCGGTGTGGCTGCGGACGGGGTGGAGCTTCGAGACGAGCGCCACGTCGGCGCCCTCCTCGTGTGCGGCGATGGCCGCCCGGAGGCCGGCGCCGCCGGCGCCGACCACGATGACGTCGTGTTCGTACATTGGTTGAAGTGATGTGGTAGGTGGTCGCTCGGTCGCGTTCGTATGTTCGTGTTAGGCTGTGGGTAACTTGAGCCTGTTGTGCGCGACCGCACGCCGGCGGCCGGGTGTGCATCGCGAGCGCGACGCCATCCGGCAGCCCGGTGCGGGCACGGCACTCACCAGAACTTGAGGTTGTTCTTGACTGCCTCGCGTTTGAGTTCCTGGATGTGCTCGGTGAGCGGGATGTCCTTCGGACAGACCTCCGTACAGGAGAACTGGGTCTGACACCGCCAGACGCCGTGCTCCTGCTCGATGATCTCGAGCCGCTCCTGCTTGCGGTTCTCGCCCTCGCGGTCGTCCATCGCGAACTTGTAGGCCTTGTTGATGGCCGCGGGGCCGAGGTACTCGTTGTCCCCGGCGGCGATGTTGCACGACGACATGCAGGCGCCACACCAGATACAGCGCGAGGACATCTTGATCTTCTCGCGGTTCTCGCGGGTCTGGCGCTGCTCCTCCAGGTCGCCCGACGGGAGCTCGTCGGCATCGAAGAACGGCTCGACCGCGTCCATCTGGTCGTAGAAGTGCTCCATGTCCACGACGAGGTCCTTGACGACCTCCTGGTGGGGGAGCGGCTCGACGCGAATCTGGCCGGGGACGCCCTCGGAATCGCCGAGGTCGACGACCTGCGTCTTGCAGCCCAGATGCTGGGTGCCGTTGACGAACAGGGCGTCCGACCCGCACACGGCCTGCCGGCAGGAGTGCCGGAAGGTGAGCGAGGAGTCGTAGTGGTCCCGTGCGTACATCAGCGCGTCGAGCACGGTCATCCCCTTCGTGAACGGGACGGGGAACGTATCGAAGCGCGGGTCCTCCTTCTCGGGGATGTCCGGGTCGTAGCGGAAGACCTTGAGGTCGAAGACGGTATCGGCCTGTTCGAGGTCCGTCTCGGCACGCTCTCGCATCCGGTCACGGACCTCCTGGCGCTCGGCCTTCTCGGCCAGCCGCCGCTGCTGGTGGGCCGACTCCTCCTCCGTCTCGGTCTGCTCCTGTTCGGTGACTTGCGTGCTCATTATGCTGCGGGTCCGATGATGAAGCCGGCCATCGCCATCGCGACGCGGATACCCTGCGCGATGAGCAGCAGGGAGGCGAGGACGAGGCCGTACTTGACGACGGTCTTCGGGGTGCCGTCGAGCCCCTGGTTGACGAGTGCGTTGTAGACGCCGTTGACGCCGTGGAACGTCGCCGTCACGAGGAACGCCACCATCGTGAGGAAGTAGCCCGGCTGCTGCATCCGGAGGTGGGTCTGCATGAAGGTGACATCGGCGGCGTGGTTGACGAAGTGCAGCAGCATGAAGTGGAACGCCAGCACGACGACGAGGAACGCTGCGGTCAGGCGCTGGAGCATCCAGCGCGACCCCTTCGGGTCGAACGAGGAGTAGTAGTCTGCCATGTTATATCGCCCCCGCGAGGAAGGTCGGGACGCTCGCCACCACGATGGCCCCCGTGAGGACGAGCGACGCGTAGAAGCTCTTGTCCTGTGCCTCCAGTCCGACCCCGAGGTCGACGAACAGCAGCCGCAGTCCGTTGAGGATGTGGAAGACGGCGACCGCCAGCAGGCCGACCTCGAGGAACCGGACCACCAGCAGGCTCTCCAGCCCCGAGATGGTGTTCGTGTAGGCCGCTGTGCCCACCGTGGCGGTGCTCAGCACGGCGATGTGCGTGAACAAGTACCCGATGAGCACCCACCCGGTGAACTTGTGGAAGATCCAGGCCCACATGCCGGCGGTAAAGTCCCGCCAGCGCCCGAAGTCCTCCACGAGGCCCCGGTCGTACGATTGACTCATTACGGCACAGCGTGCGAACCGGTCGCGTATCAAAGTTCCCTTTGCGCGCGGGCGTAGCCCCCGGATTCCGCCGGTCGCGTGATGGGGGCCCCGACGACCCGACCGTGCGCCGGGAGCCTACCCGACCAGCGCAGCGACGATGTCCCGGGCAGACTCGAGTTCGTCCTCGTTCACCGTGTGGCCCATCCCCTGATACAGGCGCATATCGACATCCGCACCGAGCGACTGGAAGGCATCCCGCGTCGCCTCGACGCGCTCGGCCGGGATATGCGGGTCCACGTCCGAGCAGCCGAGGAAGACAGGAGTACCGTCGAGGTCCCCCTGGTACTCGTCGTCCAGTTCCTCCCCGATGAGGCCGCCGCTGAACGCGACGACGCCGCCGTACCGGCGCGGGTTGCGCGCGGCGTACTCGGTGGCGAGACAGCCGCCCTGCGAGAAGCCACCGAGGACGATGCGCTCGTGGGGAATCCCCGCGTCGACCGCCCGCTCGACGGCGTCGCCCACCGCCCGCAATCCCGAGGAGCGCCCGGGTTCGTTCGACTCGACCGGGGCGAGGAACGAGTTCGGATACCACTCGTTGCGCGCGGCCTGTGGTGCGAGGTAGGCGACGCCCTCGACGCCGATCTCGCTGGCCAGTCCGAGGATGCCCCGGGCGGAGGCCCCGCGACCGTGCGCGAGGACGACCGCTGCCTCGGCCGCCTCGAGGTCGGTGCCGGCGGTGAGCGTCTGCTGGCCCTGATGTGGTCCGATGACGCCCGCACCGGTCTCCGTGTCGGCCGTCTCGTCGCTCATCGATGTCCCTCCGGTCGGCGGTGGTCGAGCAGTGTCATCACGTCACCTGAGTACGTTCCCGAACTTACTTATATATTCCCTGACAACCATCCCGGTAGGTGACATCCATGTCCTCTGGTGCAGACACTCCGGGTTCGGAGACCGACGTGGCGGACGACGGCCCCTGTGCTGTCGTCGACTCGCTGGAACAGATCGGCTCGCAGTGGCGGCTCATCGTCCTCCACGACCTGCAGGACGGCGAGAAGCGGTTCAACGAGCTGAAGCGGTCGACCGACGCCTCCTCGCGGACGCTCTCGCGCGTGCTCGACGACCTGCAGGAGATGGACTTCGTCGACCGCCGGATGGAGGAGGACGCTCCCGTCGCGACCTACTACTCGCTCACGGCGAAGGGGACCTCCCTCTGTCCGGTCTTCGACGAGATCGAGCGCTGGGCGGACGAGTGGCTCCACGGTGCGCCCGGCGCCGAGGGCGATGCGGAGAGCGACGAAGCCGCTCCCGAGTCCGCCGATTGACCCGTGGAGCGCATCTGTGTCTACTGCGGCTCAAGCCCCGGCCACGACCCGGCCTACCGGCGGGCCGCGCGCGAGATGGGCGAGGCACTGCTCGACCGTGACCTCGGGCTCGTCTTCGGCGGCGGCAGCGTCGGGCTGATGGGCACGGTCGCCGACACCGTCCTCGACGGCGGGGGCGATGTCGTCGGCGTCATCCCGGAAGCCCTGGAGGCGAAGGAGGTGGCCCACGGCGGCGTCACCGAACTGCAGGTCGTCGACTCGATGCACGAGCGCAAGCAGCGGATGGTCGAACACTCGGACGGGTTCATCGCGCTCCCTGGCGGGCTGGGCACGCTGGAGGAGCTGTTCGAGGTGCTGACGTGGGCGCAACTGGGCATCCACGAGAAGCCCTGCGGCGTCCTCAACGCCGGCGGGTTCTACGACGGGCTCGTCTCGCACCTCGACGGCGCCGCGGAGGAGGGGTTCGTCTCGCCGGCGCACCGCGACCTCGCACAGGTCGATACCGACCCGGCGGCGCTGCTGGACGCCTTCGAGACGTACGAACCACCGACGGAGCCGAAGGTCGGCCCTGAAGACACGTAGCGGCCGTCGGAGCGCTTCTCACCGGTGCGACGGCCTCCACGAGACGGTCAAGGTCAGGGGAGCCGCCACTGCCTGCCGACAGCGTCAGGGTTCGCAGTCCTCCTCGTCCGTGCCCGTCTCGTCGTCGGATGCTGCCGTCGTCTCGGTCGGTGTCTGGTCCGCCTCGTCGGTCGTATCGTCCGTCCCGTCGGCGTCACCGGCTCCGGTGTCGTCGTCGGATTCCGGCGTGTCCTCGGTCGGCTCGTCGGGTTGTGCCTCGGTCGGCGTCCCCGGAGCGGCCGTGAGCGACGGCCCGACCTTCGCCAGCCGGACGTCGGACTGCTCGTCGCTCGTCGCGCCGCCGAGGTTCGCGGTGTACGCGACGATGACACCGCCGTCGGCCGTCGGTGCGAGCGGGTTCGGGTCGATGGGGCAGGCAGTGCCGGGTCCATCGTCGAGCGTCACGCTGCCGCGTCGCTCGCCCTCGGGTCCGGTGCCGACCAGCCACACCGACCGGTCGGCCTGGCCGTTCCCGGCCTGCACGAACCCGCGGTTGGCCGTCTGCACGAGCCCGCCGACAACCTCCTCCGGCGTGTCGTCGGCCTCGTCGTACGACCGCTCGAAGGCCACATCACCGTCCGAGTCCAGCGTGAAGAGCCCGTACCCATCCTCGATCTCCACGTCGAAGGCGTACCCGCCGCCGGCTCGCCGAACGACGTTGTCGAAGCTCTCCCACTGGTCGGGTCGGATGTCGTCCCACCCCTCACGGGACCAGTTGCGGGCGAACGCCTGGTCCTCGTCACGGCCGGCGATGACGAACTCCTCGGACTCGCGGACCGTCGTGAGGTCGGTGAACGCCGCCTCGCTGCGGCGCCAGTCGTTCGTCTGGGTTCCGTCCTCGTCCACGAACAGCACGACCCCCTCGGAGCCCACGAGGGTCGTCCGCCCGACGGCGATGAATCCGCCGTCGGGATGGGACTCGACGGCCGTGAGGACCTCCGTCGAGTCCTCCTCCGAGCCACCCCCATCGGCGACGGTCCGGGTCGTTTCGGGCTCGTCGTCGGCGCCCTGGTAGACGGAGGTCCACTGGACCGTCCCCTGACTGTCGGTCCTGATGAGCCCGGCGTCGTTCTCCCCCGTCCGGGCGGTGATGACGTAGCCCCCGTCGTCCGTCTCGGTCAGGTCCGTCGGGCTGCTCCACGAGCCGTCGCCGGGGCGGGCCTCCCACTGTTTCGCGCCCGATTCGTCGACGCCCACCAGCCAGACGCCCGACGTGGACTCGTCCTCGTCCTGTGCGTGCCCGAGGAACGTGTAGCCGCCGTCGCTGGACGGAACGACCGTCACTGCCTGGTCGGAGGACCCGCTGGAGTACGTCTCCGTCCACTGGACCGCGGGGTCCTGCGACGCGTCCGCGTCCGTCGAGTCGTTCTCATCGGTCGAACCGTCCTGTGTCGCCGCGTACGCGACGCCGCCGAGAGCGGTGGTACCGACCGCGGCACCGGCTGCAGCGAGCACCGTGCGACGTGAAGGGTTGGGAGGGTGACTCACGATGTCATCCGTCGACGCCACCCACGTGATTATTATCACGGTAAATAATACACAATCATCGGAGGGAGGCCGTACAACAGTTGTCCGTCGCTCTGCAATAGTTGACGCTGTCTTCTATCACGGGCGACCGCAGATGTCGCTCACAGGTTCAGGATGTCGCGTGCCTCGTCGGGCGTCGCCGGCTCGCGTCCGAGCGTCCGTGCGACACTCGCCACGCGCTCGACGAGTTGCGCATTGCTCACGGCCAGTTCCCCGCGTTCGTAGTAGACGTTGTCCTCCAGTCCGACCCGGACGTGGCCGCCGAGGATGGTGCCGAGCGTCGCGAACGGGAGCTGGTGCGGGCCGAATCCGAGTGTGTTGAACGTCGCGCCCTCGGGCAGGTTCCGGACCGCGTTCAGCAGGTTCCGCGGCTTCGCCGGGGTGAGCGTCCCGCCACCGAAGATGAGGGTGGTGTGATACGGCTCGTCGAGGTCCTTCCGGTCGAGGAGCCCGTGGACCTCGTTGACGTGCCCGTCGTTGAACGCCTCCAGCTCCGGCTTGATGCCGCGCGCGGCCATCTCGTCGTAGAGGTCGTCCACCATCGCGCGAGGGTTCTCGCTCGTGAGGTGCCGGTAGCGGTTGAGGGGCCCCATGTCGAGGCTCGCCATCTCGGGTGCCGGGTCCGTACGGAGGGGCTGGCGACGTGCTTCGAGCGGCGCGCCCGTCCCGCCCGTCGAGTGCTGGACCACGAGGTCGGTCGCCTCCCGGACCGCCTCGGTGAGTTCCTGAAACCGTTCGGTCGCGAACGAGCGCTCCCCGTTCGGCTTGCGCGCGTGGAGGTGGGCGACGCTCGCGCCCGCGGCCTCGGCGTCGGCCGCGGCCGCGGCGACCTCGGCCGGGGTTTCGGGCAGGTTCGGGTTCGCCTCCCTCCCGTGGACGCCGCCGGTCAGCGCGACGGTGATGATGACGGGTTCGCCGGCGAGGTAGTCGTCGTAGCCCGTCACGACCCGTCCCCCTCCCCGTCCAGCCCCTCGGCCTCCCGGTAGAACTCACAGTGCGTGGCGTGCGAGAGGTCGTGCCGGTCGTTGCAGATGTCGGCGCGCATCGGCTCGACGAACCCGTCGACGACCGTGCAGTACGCGCGCTCGGTGTCGGCGTGGTCGCCGTCGCGGTACTCCAGATGCGGGCAGGTCATACCGGGAGTTCTCGCGTCGGGGTGTTAACGGTTCGCGGGCACCAGTGTCGGGTGGTGGCACGAATGCCCCCTCCGGATGGAATCGGGGCCGTACGCGAGGACGGGACTGAGCGGCGGAGGAACACGCGAGGACCAGTCGAAGCCGGGGGCGTCCCGGAGAGTGAAACCGAATCTGGCCACCGAGGCCATGTGCTCGCCGGGTGGGCCACACGTTTTTGAGCCGCGGGTGGTACTCACCAACATGGTCCGCAGTCGAACGTCCCTGGAGCGTGGCGCCCTCGGGGATGTCCTCCAGCCTGCGTTCGTCGTCGAGCTCGGGGTGGTAGCCACGTTGCTGGTCGGGTTCCAGGCGTACCTCGTCGGCCTGAACAACGTGCTGGACCCGTACTTCCTTGACAGCGACATCACCCTGTCACTCGTGCGCGGGATGCTCTCCCTGGCTGGGATGGGCGCACTCGTCGCAGGGTACGCGGTCTACCGTGGCGACTCGCTCCCCGTGTCGCTCCCCGACCGGCCCGACGGCCGCCTGCTAGGGGGTGTGGTGGTCGCTACGGTGACACTCGCCGTGGCCGCGTTCGTCCCGCTCGGGGGCCAGGCCGGGGTCGGAATCACCGACATCGTCTCGGCGGTGCTCGGGCTCCCGGACCTCCTCCTCGACCGCACGCTGGTCCGGCTGACGGTGTTCGTCCTGGGGATGGTGCTGCTCTACCACGGCCTCGTCCAGGCGGGTCTCCAGCGGATACTCGACCGTGACCGAAACCTGACGGTCGCCGTGACGACGCTGGTGGGCGGCTATCTGGTGACCCCGCAGTTCCCGTCGTACGGGACCTTCGGCGACGCGCCATGGCTCTACATCTGGGGGACCAGAGCCGTGGTGGCGGCGGTGTTCGTGCTCGCACTCGGCGTCACCGTCTACGCGAAGGGACGGACCGGAGACGGTCGGATACGCGCACTGGCGATGCTACCCGTGGTGGCCGCGGTCGCGCTGACCGCGCTCGTCCTCGCGACGGCGGTCGAGTCGCCGATGGGGGCCGTCGCGGTCGCCCCCCGGATCGCCGTCGTCGGCATCGCGGCCTACGCCTACGACCGGACGGAATCGATGGTCGCCCCCACGCTCGCCTACGCGACGTTCGCCCTGGTGAGTGCCGTCCTCCACTCCGCCGCTATCGGTGCGGCCCTCGCCGCCTGACGGAGCGTGTACGAAGCGGCCGGCCGTCGCCAGGCGCCTACAGCAACGCGCCGGGGTTCATGATGTCCTCCGGGTCCAGCGTCCGCTTCATCGACCGGAGCGCGTCGAGGTAGTGCTCGGGCACCTCCTCGTGGTAGTGGTCGCGGTGGACCCGTCCGACGGCGTGGTGGTGGGTGATGGTCGCGCCGTAGTCCATCAGCGTGTCCGAGGCGGCCTGCTTGATAGTGCGCCACTGCTCGAGTTCCCGGCCCACGTCGGCGGGCGCAAGCAGCGTGTAGTACGGCGCCGGGCCGTCCTCGTATGAGTGGGTGAACCGACAGGAGAGGAAGCCGGCGCCGCACTCCTCCTCCATCGCGTCGGTGACGGTCTCCTGGATGGCGTCGTGGAGCGCAGGGAACTGGTCCCACGTCACCGCCGTCTCGAACGTGTCGACGAGGACGCCCATGCTGACGAGCGAGTTGAACATGTACGGTGCCTCGACGAACGAGTCGCGCCACTCGCCCGAATCGCCGTCCTCACCGTCGACATCCTCATCATCGTCCCCCGTCCCACTCGCGCCGTCGTCCCCCGTCCCGCTCTCGTCAGCGTCGGTCGTCCGGTCTTCCGTGGTGGGCCCCTCTGAGACGCGGCCGCCGTGGCTCTCGGCGATATCGACCGCGCGGTCGAGGTCCGCCTCGATGGGTGGGAGGCTGTCCGTGGATTCGAAGCCGAGCAGGAGGACCGACGAGCCGTCGAACGCCACCTCGTTCAGCATCGCCTCGTTCGAATCGAGTAGCCGGCAGTTCGCGGGCGTCAGGCGGGCCTGCACGACCTCCCGGCAGGCTGCGACGGCGTCCCAGTAGTCGTCGAACCGCACCGTTGCTTTCGCCCGATAGGGGGGACGAGGCTGGACCCGGGCCCAGCCCTCGGTGATGACGCCGAAGGCGCCTTCGCTACCGAGGAGGAACCGGTTGGGGTCCGGACCCGCGCCGGATGCGGGCAGGCGGCGCGTCTCCAGCGTCCCCGCGGGTGTCACGGCTCGCACGCTCTCGACGAAGTCGTCGATGTGGGTGTAGCGCGTGGCGAAGTGGCCGCCGGCGCGGGTAGCGACCCAGCCCCCGAACGTCGAGAACTCGTAGCTCTGTGGGTAGTGCCGGAGCTGCAGGCCGTGGTCGGCGAGCTGGTCCTGTATCTCCGGGCCGGTCGCGCCCCCCTCGATGCGGGCGGCCCGTGAGTGTTCGTCGACCTCCGGCACGTCGTCCATCCGGCGCATGTCGAGCGAGCAGACGCCCGCGTACCCCGTCCCGTCACACTCGACGCCGCCGACCACGCTGGTGCCGCCGCCGTACGGAACGACCGCCACGTTCGCCCCGGCCGCCCAGTCGAGGACGGCCTGTACGTCGGACTCGCACTCCGGGTAGGCCACGACGTCGGGCGCGTCGTCGAACTGGCCGTGGAAGCCACGCACGAGGTCGCGATAGGCGCTCCCGTAGGTGTGGGTGACGCGGTCGCGCTTGTCGGTCGTGGCCGCACACGAGAGGTCGGCCGGCGGCTCGACCCGCGGCGGCGCCAGCGTCACGTCGTCGAGTGTCGGGAGATCCAGCAGCGGCCGCTCGGGGAAGCCGAGCATCCCCTCGATGCGGGACTTGAGTTCGCGGCGCTCCTCGTCGGTCGGCAGACGGTCGGCCCAGCCCCAGGCCCAGAACGACTGCCGCCTGTCGTCACCCTCCCCGGTCGTCTCGGTGCTCATGGGTCCGGGTCGGAGCGTCGGGTGAAAACGATTGCCGTAGTCAGGACTCGCCCCCGAGGCCGTCCAGGCCCCACCCGACGAACGACTCCTCGGGCCCGACCGCGAGTGCGTCGAGGACCCGTGCCAGCCCCGTGTAGACGCCGGCGACCATCGTCACGCCGACGACAGTGCGGTCGTCGACGCGCTCGGCCAGCGCGCGATAGAGGGCGTCGTCGACCGTGGCGGTGGCCACGGCGGCGGCGTAACTCACGAGTGCCTCCCGACGCGGGTCCAGGTCGCCGTAGCGGCCCTCGCGGACCGCCCGAATCGCCGCCTCCGGGAGGTCGGCGTCCAGTGCCAGCGGAACGTGCTGGTGCCACTCGTAGTCGGCGTGGGTCTGTCGGGCGACGGTGAGGACCACGAGTTCGCGGTCGGCCACGTCGAGGCCGCACTCGTCCCAGAGCGTCCGTGCGAACGTCACGAACGCGTCCAGCACGGGCGGGTTGTTCGCCAGCGCACCGAACAGGTGGGTCGCACCGCTCCGACTCCGCTCGAAGGCCGCACCGTACTCGTCGGGGATGTCGTCGCCGTCGAGATAGGGGACGCGTGCCATGGCGGTCGCTGGCACGGCGGTCGCTTAGTGGGTACGGTTCGCAATCGAGACGGCAGCGCTGTCGCTCCGTGGCGTGACACGTCCTGGCGCACCCATCTCCGCCCTCCGGTCCCCGAACGGCTGGCGCGGAGCGACCCCGTGCCCAGTTTGTATATCCCCGGGGATACCCCGCAATCCGACCAGCCCCACTCCGGGTGGCGGCTGTGCGGACCCGACGGAACACCGGATTCGAGGCGCCAGCGCGCTCCATTTCGAACTGCGCCGAAGTCTATTCTAGATAAGTAGTGCTTCCGGTTAGGTCCTCGCAACCCGTCCGTCCATCCGATGAATCCCAGTCAGCCGTCAGGTGTTCTCGGTTCTGCAGTCACGTTCGCACTGTTGTTGATGGCAGCAGGCTTCTGGTTCGCCGCCTCCGGTTTCGCCCGGTTCACACCACGCACCGGCGAGACCCTTTCGATGGTCGCGCTCGGCATGACCGTCGCGGCGGTCGTGCTGTTCGGTCTCACCGTCCGGTCGGTGCTCTTCGGCGACACCTCCGGGAACCGGGATATCCAGCGATACTCCGGCTGAGTCGGTCTACTCCCCGCCCCATGCCCCCCGCGTGTCGCTGCCGCCGGTCTTGAACGTTCCACGACCCAGGGCGACTGTCTCGCCGTCACCCTCCCGCTCGACAAGTACGTCGACGGAGCCGACGCTCGTCCCGTTGCGGATCACTTCGGCCTCGGCCCGGAGGTCGTCGGTACCCGGCGCGAGATAGTCCAGTCGCAGGTCGACCGTCGGGGTGAGCGCGAGGTCGTTCGCGCTGCTGATAGCCCAGTACCCCGTCGAGTCGGCGAGCGACGCGACCGCGCCGCCGTGCGCGACACGTGTCCCTGGAGCCGCGCTGTGCTCGTCGGTCAGGTCCATCCGTGCGGCGGCGTACCCGTCGTCGACGGTCGTGATATCGATACCCAGCAGGTCGTAGTAGGGGACCCAGGCGTCGTCGGCATCCATGGAGGCCGATACAGGGGACGGGAGATAGCTTCCGGGGGCTGAGCCAGAATATCTGGAACCAGTGCGCAAGCTATTCAAAATCAGCATTTCTATCGAAATTGGGCTTTTAATATGTTATTCCTTAGGTAATCAACCAAAAATAGATTCATGTTGTCAACAGAGTCTCGAAGTCGGACATCAGACTGAACGGGCGTTCGGGGCAGAGAGTTATCACGGGCCCACCCGACGGCCGAACCATGCCCGCACCCGACTTCGACGCGGAGACCGTCTCGCTCGACTGGAACGACGCCGGCACCGTCGCGACGCTGACCGTCAATCGCCCGGACAAGCTGAACGCGCTCGACGAGGCGACCCTCACCGCAATTCCCGAGGCGCTCGACGCCGCACGCGACGACGCCCGCGCGCTGGTCGTGACGGGCGCCGGCGAGCAGGCGTTCGTCGCTGGTGCCGACATCGCCCACATGTCCCAGCTCGGCGTGGCCGACGCGTACGACTACTGTCAGCTCGGCCACGCCGTAATGGACGCCGTCGAGTCGTTCCCGGTCCCGGTGGTGGCGGCGGTCAACGGCTACGCGTTCGGCGGCGGCTGTGAACTCGCGCTGGCCGCCGACATCCGGGTCGCCAGCGAGAACGCGCTCGTCGGGCAGACCGAGATCGACCTCGGTATCGTCCCTGGCTGGGGCGGCACCCAGCGGCTCGCCCGCCTCGTCGACGACGAGACCGCGCGCCGGATGGTGTTCCTCGGCGAGCGCCTGGACGCCGAGGCCTGCCGTGAGGCGGGCCTCGTCGGCGAGGTCGTCCCGCAGGACGACATCGACGACCACGCGCAGGGGCTCGCCGAGCGCATCGCCGAGAAGCCGCGCTTCGCCCTGCAGGGCGCGAAGGAGGCGCTGAATCAGGTCCACGAGAGCCCGCAGTCGGCGGGCCTGGAGTACGAGAAACGCGTCTGGAGCGGCCTGTTCGGGACCCCCGACCAGCGCGAGGGGATGGAGGCCTTCCTCGAAGACCGCGACCCCGAGTTCGAGTAGGACGCCGAGGATTTTTCACGGGGTCCCCGGTGCTATCGCCATGGCCAGCACGGTGTTCCTGCGGGTCTCGGTCGCGCTCCGGTTCCTCGTTTCGATGGTACTGCTGGTCGGTGGAATCCTGCTGCTGGTGGTCTGGTTCGTCTGGGGGAGCCTGGAGCGGTTCCTCGGGTCGTCCACGATGCCGCAGGTGCTCGCCATCTCGACGGCGCTGGTGGTCCTGGTCGTCGTTCCGTCCATGTCGAAACAGGCGGCGAAGCTCCAGGCACAGGCCGAACGAAGCGTCCGGGGCCGGACCCGGAACGCCGCCGACTCTCCCGCCGCCCGCCACCTAGAACGGCTCTGCATGCAGGCGGACATCGAACGGCCGACCCTCCGGCTGGTCGAGGACCCGACACCGGAGGCGTTCACCGTCGGGAGCGGCGCCTCGGCCAGCGTCGTGATATCGACCGGACTGGTCGACCTGCTGACCGAGCGGGAGCTCGAGGCCATCCTCGCCCACGAGGTCGCGCACCTGGCCAACGGTGACTCGCGGCTGATGGCGTACGCGCTGGCGCCGGTCGTCCACGTGGACGAGAACTCGGACCTCGAGAACGGGCCGGGTGTGTTCAACCGCTTCCTCGTGTGGTACGGGCAGCGCGCTGTCGGCCTCTTCTCCCGAGGACGCGAGTGGGCCGCGGACGCGGCCGCGGCCGAACTGTCAGGCTCCCCGATGGCGCTGGCGAGTGCCCTCCGGAAAATCGACGGGCAGGAACTCCCCGACGAGGACCTCCGGACGGCGTGGCCGACCGCTGTCGCGGCGCTGAACGTCTCGCCGAACCTCAGGACACTCAGCACGTTCGTCTGGACGGTCCGGACCCACCCGACGACCGAGGCCCGCGTCAACCGGCTCGAGTGGGTCGCGGGCAGACAGGAGACCGCGTAGACATTCAGTACCGGTACAGCGACAGGACGAACGGGAGTCGGTTCAGCATCCAGATGGCCACCGGCAGGCCGAGGATGGTGATGGCGAGCAGTGATGCCACGGTGACCCAGGTCAGCGAGAGCCACGAGCCGACGAAGATGAACCACACCGCCCGGACGAGGAGCGGGTACTGACTGGACGGGTCCGCGGCGTCCGGGTCCCGGAGGCCGCTCACCTCGCTGGGCGGTTTGAGCGTCAGTATCCGCGGGGTCTGGTTGACGAGTTTGATGCCCAGCGGAATCGTGACGATGGGGACGTGGAGGAGCCACGCCACGAACAGGACGACGGGCGTGAGCCACCAGCCGACCAGCAGGAACCACGCCGCCCGGAGGAGGATGTTGGGGGCCATACCGGACCGAGGCCGGGGGCGGATTTAGCTCCGCTGGCCGTCTCCAATCGCCTGGCCAGGGGTGAGCACGGCTCACATGGAACCGCAACCGGGTAGTGGCGTCCCCGTCTCGACCGACGTAGATGGGACTCCGGAGAGCGACTGGCCGACTGCGTGGTGGCGGCCGGGGGTGGGTTCTGGTCGCCATCGCCGCCGGATGGGTGTTCGTTCTCGGCGGACGCTTCCTCGTGCCCGCCGTCCTCCCGCAGGTGACGGCGGCCTTCGACGTGGGCAACACGGGCGGTGGCATCGCCGTCACCGTCATCTGGGCGACGTACGCGCTGATGCAGTCGCCCGCAGGGGCGCTCGTCGACCGGGTGGGCGAGCGCCGGCTACTGGCAGGCAGCCTCCTGCTGTCGGCGGGCAGCGTCGGCGTGCTGGGCGTCGCGCCCGCGTACCTCGCCTTCCTCGGCGGCTGTGCGGCCTTCGGCTTCGCGACCGGACTGTACGGCCCCGCACGCGGCACCGCGCTCGCGCGGACGTTCCCGGACGACGACGGCACGGCCATCGGCATCACGCTCGCCGCTGGCTCCGTCGGGTCGGCGGTGCTGCCGTTCCTGGCGGGCGCGCTCGTCGGGAGCGTGAGCTGGCGGTACGTCGTCGCGGGGCTGGCGCCGCCCCTGCTGGTGGCGGCCGCGTTCGCGTGGCGGACGGTCCCGGAGCGCGACCGGGGGAGCGTGGCCAGCGCGCCGCCCGCGGACGAACTGGTCAGTGACGTCCTCCGGGCGGTCCGTCGCCGCGGTGTCGCGGTCGCCGTCGCCGCCGTGACGCTGATGCTGTTCGCCTTCCAGGGGCTCTCGGCGTTCTACGTCACCTACCTGGCTCGGGAGCTGGACCAGCGGGTCGCCGCGGGGCTGTTCGCCCTGCTGTTCGTCGGTGGGGCGGTCGCCCAACTCGCGGGCGGTGCGGCGGCCGACCGCTTCGGCGAGCGCGCCGTCCTCACGGTGACTGCTGCGGTGGGTGCCGTCGCGGTGGGTGCGGTCCCGTTCGTCGACGGATTGGTCCCGCTGGCCGCGCTCTCGGTCGTCCTCGGGACCCGGCTCGCCATCGCGCCCGTCTCCAACGCGTACATCATCGCGGTCCTGCCGGACGCCGTGACCGGGACCGCGTGGGGCACGCTCCGGACGGCCTTCTTCCTGCTGGGTGCGACGGGTTCGACCGTCGTCGGCGCGATGGCCGACAGGCAACTGTTCGACGAGGCGTTCCTCCTGCTCGCACTCGTCACCGCCATCGCCGCCGCTCTGTACGCGTTCCTCCCGTCACGGGAGGCTGCGGGGGTGTGAGGTGGTTTTTTACTGCGTGGCACGACAACATGGAACATGGCGAGCGATACGGTCGAGGAGGCCACCGGGGGAGAGGGGCGGGGAATCACAGCAGAGACGGAACCTGAAGGCACGTGGTCGGCCATCAACGCGGCGGTCATCACCCTGTTCGTGCTCCTGACGGTCCTCGGAATCATGCTCTCGCTGGGGTTCATCGAGTCCATCGTCGAGGTCGGGCAGAACGGCTCGCCGAAGACGGTGACCGTCCCGGGGTACGTCTATCTCTACGCCGGCCTCGGGTCACTGGGCTACGTCTTCACGAAGCTGATGGTGGAGTTCGACCGCTACGACGAGTGGAGCGACGCCGAAGCACTGGCATCGATGCTGATGCGGGTGCCGGCGGCCCTCATCCTCGCCGCCGGTGTGTTCCTCCTGCTCGGCGGCGCCCCGGGGTCGGGCGGGACGAATGGGGGGAGCGGAACCGGCAGCGCGCAGTTCGTCGCCGGCGTCGCCTTCCTCGTGGGCCTCTACGTGAACGTCGCGCTGAAATCGCTCGGGAGCCTCGCGGACAGAATCCTGGGGCGGTCCCCGCGGGGCTCGGACTCGGAGTCGGGAACGAATTCGGAGTCGAGCCGCGGGTGACTCGCGCGGCCCCGTGATGACCGTGGCCTCGTGCGCCCCGACACAACCGGCCGTAGAAAGGCCGTCCCGTTCGAACACGGCCAAACGCGGGTTGTTCAAGTATCGGCGGAATCGTACATAAGTCACCCAAGCAATTCGGGCATCAGGTCCGTACTCGTCCATCGGTTAGGGGTGGCTGGTGTCATACGATGAAACCCAACCGAACCGCGGTCGAGAACCGGGATCTGCCGCCGAAGGTCGCCGAACGCGCCGCGGCAGAGACGGAATCGCCGCTCCGACACGCCAGCTGGATGCAGCGACTCGTGGGTCGGGCGAAGCCCCGGCACGACGTGCGCACCCTCACGGAGCGCGTCGACGGCGAGGTCCGGCGGCTCGGCCGGCAGGTCAGACAGTTCGGCCGCCGCCTCACCGCGTAACCGCCCGCCCGACATCCTGATTTCTTTCGCCGACCCGCGCGCTGGGAGCCATCGGTCTCTCGACGCGGCGACCCGTGACGCCGGCCCGACACCGACAGGTACCTGCGCTAGGCGTCGAGCGCCTGCGCCACCTCGTCGGCTACCACGTCCACGGCGGCGTGGGCCGTATCGAGTAACTCCGTCATGCTCGCGAATCCGTGTATCATGTCGTCGTAGTGCTCGTGGTGGACGGGGACGCCGGCCTCCGAGAGGCGGTCTGCGTACGAGCTGCCCTCGTCGCGAAGCGGGTCGAACCCCGCCGTCACGACAGTCGCGGAGGGGAGGTCCGACAGGTCCCGTGCCAGCAACGGCGCGGCGTACTCGTTGCGCGCGTGGAGTTCGCTCGGGAGCCAGCGCTCGTAGAACCACTCGATGCTCCGGCGCTCAAGGAAGTACCCCTCGGCGTTCTCCTCGTAGGAGTCGAAATCGTGGATGATGGGCGACGCCACCGCCGGGTAGATGAGCGACTGGTGGTCGATGTCGGGCCCGCCGCGGTCCCGCGCCAGCAGCGACACGGCCGCCGCCAGGTTGCCGCCGGCACTGTCCCCCCCGACGGCCACACGCTCGGGGTCACCGGAGATGTCCCCGGCGAACTCGCTGGCCCACACGAGCGCCGCGTACGCGTCCTCGAGCTGTGCCGGGAAGGGGTGCTCGGGCGCGAGGCGGTAGTCCACCGAGAGGACGACGACGCCCGCACGGTCGCAGATGGCGGACGTGACGTTCTCGTACTCGTCCAGCCCGCCGATGACCCAGCCGCCACCGTGGTAGTAGACGAGCACGGGGAACGTGCCCTCGCCCTCGGGGACGTACGCCCGGATGGGAATCGGACCCTCGGGTCCCTCGATGGCGAAGTCGGCCACGTCGCCGACCTCGGTCGGCTCCATCTCCGCGGTCAGTCGGCGGAACTGCTCGCGCGCGACCTCCGGGGTGACGCCGTACGTGGGTGGTGCGTTCTGGGCGTCGAGCTGTTCGAGGAGTGCCTTCGCCTGTGGGTGCGGCTCGTCCGGCATGGACCGGATGTCGGCTGACGATGTATTCAAACCGGGGGTGCGCGACCCCCGACAGGGATGGGCGGCACCGTCCGGCCAGGGCCGGGCGATCCATCGGCAGGCCGACCGAGCCAGCCAACGCTACTGACAGTTCGAGATCGGTGCTTTCGTATCGAGGTTGTACGTGTCGGCGTCCGAGTTGTTCTCGAAGGCCACGTTGTCACAGCTCATCACCCGTGCCTCGTCGTCCCCGATGGCGATGCCGTACTTCCCGCTCCCCGCGATGGTCGAATCGCTGACCGTGACCGCGGCGGCGTCGCCACCCCCTTCGACCATCAGATTCGCACGGTCGGGGGCGGCGCCGCCCACCCACTCGGAGCTGCCCCCGTTCTCGATGACGACGTTCTGCAGGACGTTGTCGGTACTGAGCGAGTTGACGAACGAGAGGCCCTTCCAGAAGCCACTGATTCCCTCGACGCCGGCGAACGTGATGGGGTCGGTCTGCGCTCCCGCCGCTCGCAGGCGACCGTCACCGCGTACCCGGATACCCCGGTCCTGCTCGAACTGGAACGCGGTCCCGGGGGCAATCTCCACGGGCGCCTCGATGAATACGTTGACTTTCGGGCGGTAGGGAACGTCCAGCGCTGCCCAGGTCGCCGGGTCGACGACGGTGGACCCGGCGCCGCCGAACCCGAGATCGCTGACGAAGACGAACGGCTCGTCGTTCCCTCCGATCGCGTTGCTCGGCGCGATACCGTCCACGAGGTTCGCCTGCACCAGCAGCGGCGCGTCGTTCGCCTCGAACGCGGTCCGCTCGACCGTCAGGTTCGCCTTCGGCCCGGTCGCGGCGAGCCCCATCGTGGCGTTCTCGCGGATGGTCGTGTTCCGTACCGTCAGGGCGATGGCGTTCCCCCTGGCGAAGATGCCCGCTGGCTCGTGGTTCGGGTTCCAGGCGGAGTCGCCGGCGTACTCGACGATGGCGCGGTCGAGGACGTTGTCGGTCGACTTCGAGGTCTCGTACCGGAGTCCCTTCCACGCGCCCCTGACCGCCTCCCGGCCGGTGAACCGTACCGGCGCGTCCTCGCTGCCCGTCACCGTGAGGCGGCCCTCCCGGATGACGCTCAGTCCCTTCCCCTGGCTGAACCGGAACGTCGCACCCTCGGTCACCGTGACCGGGGCCTCCAGTTCGACGTGCTTTATCACGTGGTAGGGGACGCCCGGGTGCTGCCAGGTCTGCTCCGAGCGGACCGGGTCGGCCCCGTCGGACCCGAGCCTGATGGCGCTCGTGTCGTTGTCGACGAAGGCGTTGTCCGGGGAGAACGCGCCCGCGACGGAGGAGTGGACCCACGCCGGCAGGGCGTTGGCCTCGAACCGCGTGTTCGACAGCGAGAGCTGGTCCGCCAGCTTCCGGACCCGCAGGCCCGCGGCTGCGTTCTCGCGGAGGACACACCCGTCCAGCGCGAGTCGCGCCTTCCGCGTGGTGATGGCCCCGCTCTCCCAGTTCACGTTCCACGACTCGCCCCCGGCGTACTCGACGACCGTGTGCTCGAGGGCGTTGTCGCTCGACGTGCTGTTGTCGAGGTAGAGCCCCTTCCAGAAGCCCCGGGTCTCGTCGGTCGCCGTCAGCACGACGGGCTTCGAGCCGGACCCCTGCGCGCGTACGACCCCGTCGCTCTCGACCACCAGCCCCGTGTTGCTCGTGAACTGGATGACGACGCCCGCCTCCAGCGTCAGCGTTCCGCTCTCGACGGTCAGCGTCTTCTCCGCACGGTAGCACCCCTCCGAGACGGTCCCCCCGCTCTCGACATCGGCCGGCGTGAGCGGCTCCGGGTCGTCACACGACGGCAGCGTTGCCGTCGGCGACGGCGTATCGGTGGCCGTCGACGTGTCCGTTCCCGTTCCGGTCGCGGTCGGTGTACTGGTGGGTGAGTCGGCGTCGTTCCCCTGGCTACAGCCCGCCAGCCCGGTGGTGGCCGCTGCCCCCGCCGCCGCAGCGAGCAGCCGACGCCTGGAAACCGACCCCCCCGCTCGGTCGTTCTGAGGCATAGTCCATGCTACCAGTCGACAACATGGGTGATAATTATACAGGGTGGATGTCCCCGGTCGGAAGTCGACATCGGCCGGTTCTGTGCCGCATTTATCTAATATACACTAATCCTACATATTCTGGCCGATATAGAACCAGAAATGTGTAGATATCTCATTCGCCCATGATAGAGTGAATATCCGGAGTCCACGCCACATATCCGTCTTCTGCCGCTGCTCGTCACGCGCTCTCGTCGTCCGGGTCGACACCGAGGGCCTCGAGTTCCGCCTCCCGTTCGCGAATCGCCCGCCGGAACGCCTCCTTGTCCTCGAAGTTGGCGGTTCCCTCGCGGATACGGAGCATCGCGATCTCGGCCTGCAGTTGCTTGGCGCGTTCCCGCGGGGACTGCTCGGGGTCGTCCTCCTCGGCCATACTCGTCGTTGGAGTGCCACGCGCCTGTATGCATCGCCCGTGGCGAAGTGGACGACGGCGAGGGCATCGAGCCGATGGCCGTCGCCGTGCTCGCCGCTCCCGCTACTCGCTCGCCTCGCCCACGGTCGCGGTGAAGCCGACATCGCGGAGCCGGTCGACGAGCGGCATCCCGATGCCCGAGGCCGGGGTCAGCACGCCCCCCTCCAGCGGCGAGTCGACCTCGTCGCGCAGGAGACACATCGCGGACTCCCCGAGCATGCGGGCGGTCCCGCCGTAGCCCGGGTCCAGGTCCACACCGAACTCTGCCTCGACGGTGAACGGCCCGTCCTCGCCCGTCCCGCGGCCCAGCACGCGGATGGTGAAGTGGCCGTTCTCCATCTGGCGCTCCGACGGCCCCTCGCCCGGATCGGGGAAGACGTACTGACTGAGGCCCCGACGGACCGGGGAGACGGTCATGGCGGCCCCGAACAGTCCGATGCCACCCGCGATGACGCTCGAACTGGCCGCGCCGACCACCGAGCGCCCGGTCGGGATGACCTCCTTGCAGGTGAACTCGCGGCTGTAGGGATAGTCCAGCAGCGCGTTGCTCCGCCGGACCACGCGCTCGTTGACGGCCGCCATCGGCGACGGGGCCGTCCACGACGAACGCAGCGAGTCCTTCCGCGCGAGCCGCTGCTCGCCCCGGTCGGGGCCCTCCCGCTCTCCGGGCGGCGCCAGCGAGTACGGGTTCCGGAGCGCCTCCCGCGCGACCGGGTCGTTCGATGCGGCCTCGAACAGCTCGGCGAAGCTCGCCAGTGTCCCCCCGCTGACCCCGCCGCTGACGTCCTCGACGTAGACCCCGACCTCGTCGCACGGCGCCCCGAACTCCTCGTTCGCGAACGTCTGGACCATCAGCGTCCCGATGTCGGTGGGGACGGAGTCGTACCCGCAGCTGTTGACGATGCGCGTCTCGGCGGCGACCGCGTCGTCGTGGAACTCGTCGACGACCTCCCGAATCCAGTTCACCTCGCCCGTCAGGTCGCAGTAGTCGGTCTCCGTCTCGATGCACGCCTCGACCAGCGGCGTCCCGTACTTCGTGTACGGGCCGACGGTGGTGGCGACGACGTGGGTGCGGGACGCCATCTCGCGGAGGCTCTCGGGCTCCGTCGCGTCGCCGAGGACGATGGGAATCTCCTCCCACGCGTCGGCCTCGGCGACGATGTCGGCTTCGACCGACTCGAGTTTCCCCTCGTTACGGCCGCCGATGGCCAGCGAGAGCTCCTCCGGCGGGTACTGCCCGGCGAGATACTCCGCGAGGAGACGTCCCGCGACGCCGGTCGCTCCCCATACGACGATGTCGAACTCTCGGTCGCTGTCGGACACGGTTATCGGGTGCAGGTTGGTGGGCCAGGGGGTAAAGCGTCAGGTTCGGGGTAGCTGTGGTGGTGGCCAGGGTTTGGTGGAGAGGCGGAACACAGCTCATCAACCGAACCGTCTAATCTGCTATTTCTGGGAGTAGTAACCTCTGTACAGACACCCAGGCGTAGATGCTGGTGACCAGAACCAGCAACGATGTGGAATATGCCAGGGATTCCTGGGGCGTCATTTCGCCCAAAAACAGCCCCCAAATCGTGGCCATCGCTCCAATTATGAACAATCCGGTAGCAATGGAGAATCCGATTCGGAAGGTGTCTATACCTACCATATTCACATCTGTGGACGGAAATCAATCACTATGGTGGTGTCCGGGTTTTGGTATAGGGCCGGAAAATCAAACGATTATCCCCTTTCTGTCTCAATTCTTTTTTGTGTATTTTGAGCCCCGGAACCCTCATAGAATTCATACTCTGCTATAAATTGGTCGTCGACGGCTTCGTAGTTGACATAGTCCGGAAGAAAGGACCACACCCAACCCCTGAATAACAGGACAGAATGAGCAAATATCAACAGAAGAATCGCATATGAAACTGTGGAGAGAGCGCCCAACGCAACCAATAGAGCCAGGGAAAGCCAACTAAGATGCTTTAGTAGCCCCATAGGGAGGAAGAACGCGATCCTGAAATAGGTCCTCCAACTCCATGATTTCGCTTCAGATTCCAACTGCTCATATCCGATTTCAAGTCGATGTCGTTTTGGTACTTCTCCGAATAGTTCTTTGAAACTAGTATGAGTCTCCGGGTTATCGGCCGCAGAGTATAACCAAAGAACCATTTTGTATCGAAGATAGTCTAGCAAATGTCGTGTGAAGCCCTGCTGGGCAATTCTACAAGGAATTATCGGGAATTGATTTGCTTCTTTATCCAGAACAATCGCCAGCGTGTGACGGAGGTGGGCTGTCGTATTCTTAGGGCGGGCTGATGGACCATCGGGCCCAAAAATTAGCCTGGAGATCCCATGTGCTTGCATAGCGCCGAGGAAGGTGAGTGCTGTCAGTGCATAGAATACGGCTGAAGGACCGAAAAGAATCGTATTCGCAATATCTGGATGAATGTACTCATAGATTGGATTGTCTGATGTTGTTGCCAGAACTCCAAAGCCCAGAGACGGGAGGTAGAACGAGGCATATGATAACTGACCGAGGCTGGTTGCTGCACACATATAACGTTCAAACGTGCTGTATATCTTATAGATAGGGGCCGTAGTAGAATGCAATACGGATTCTGTCCTGCAAATTTAGAGCTTCAATACAAGATGCGGATATCCGGATATCTGGAGACCCGGATACCCCTGCGCGGCAACTATATCGGACAGGCTGTGCGAGAATCCTCCACATTATGTGTTTACACCTATGTGAAGTGAATCCTTCACCGGGACTCAGTCAGGAAACTGATAAAATTAGACTTGCTGACGGTGTTCCGACTACCAGAACATGGCAATCGGGTGGATTATAGCGGTTTGAGAAGGAATTTCCCAATCCTCAGGCTCCATTGGAATATTCATTTCTTCAGCAGCCTCCTCCAGCGCCTCCCTCATCTCCTCTCCCGCAGTTTCCTGTGGCAGGTATTTGTCCATAATATTCATAGCTAAAATTGGGTCCCAAGAATCTTCTCCGACTATTCTCTCCTCTACTCGACCAAATAGCGTATACTCAGGTTCATTCAGAAATGCTCCTGGGGCTGGTACTCTCATATCCTCTCGGTCAAGCGCTACACCGTATCGATAATTCTCCCCCTCCATTCTTAGAGGCAGTTTATCTCCGGTGAATTGCTCTATCAAATCTTGCAGGACCTGTAATTGGCCTAAGTTCACATCATCGCCCATTGGTTCCTGCGGTGCCTCATCAAGCTCAATAAGATTATCCCTCATCTGAGTATTGAGGAGCTCTCGGAACGTCTTGATAACAACTTCAAATTTAAACATCGACATCGGGTTGGCTTCACCAGATATCCGAACTACATCTCCTCTTGCGACGCTTCGAGGGTCAGGGTTATCGTAAATATCTATATTATCTTCTTCAAGTTGATTCAGTAGGTCTTGGAATCGGTAAGGTGCCGAGACTTCTAGGCGTGTTTCGATTGCATCTCGATTAAGTCCTGAATACTCTCCTTTCGCTCCAATCCCCCAAATCGTACCTCCTGCTTGTCCGGATCTCTCCGATTCGCCTTCTACAGAATGTGTAACCTCGGATGGTACACCTCTGCCGAGAGATGATAGACTACTGTTCAGGCTCTCGTCGTTGATATGTATAAACTCTCGAAGTCGGCTCATACTCAACCACCATTCCCTCCGCAATGAAATATTTCTAGCCAATATGTTATTTCGTGTTTTTGCAGAAGCGTGCACGTGTGGGCACACGGACCGTCGTGGTACTCGTAGCCCGGACAGTCGCACTCGCCCACGTACGCGCCGTGGTCGCGTTCCAGGCGGCAGCGGTGGGCCTCCTCGCCATCCGGGAGCAGTAGCGCCCACTCATTCCAGGCACGCCGCTCGATGAGGGCCCGGTCAGGGTCGGCGCGTTCCCAGCTCGTCGACCGCTCGTCGGCCTCCTCTCGGAACTCGAACGGGTCAGGCACGGCGACCACCTTCAGGTAGGGTCGACGTGAGGCAGCCTCCGTACTCGTCCGATCGCGACGGGTTTGTGTGGTGGGTATAGGTCCCGGTGCGTCCGCAGGAAGCGCACTCGTACACCTCGAAGAAGCTGGTCGCGTCGGGGTCGGGCTCGCTACCGTCGACAATCTCCACGGCCCCACCGCACTCGCATCGGAGCGTCACGGCCGGCACCACCCCCGTTCGGGGTTGTCGTCGGGGGGTCCTTCGCGGGGCACTCCTTCGGATGCTGGTCTATCTCACCGCCGCAGAAGCAGCAGATGAGATAGTCCCGCAGGTCTTCGATTCGTCGCAGTTCGCTTAAGCTGAGTATGGGGCCGGAGGGATTTGAACCCCCGATCGACTGATATCTCCGGTTGCGCCTCGGTTCTCCAGAGGGTCGTCATCGCGACGCGGTGATCAGCCGGTCGCTCGGTATATCAGTCTGGAGTCTCGTCCCGGGCGCGTGGCCTCTGGAGTCAGTCGCCATGCCTGGCTTGGCCACAGCCCCTCGCCATCACGTACCCCGGTTCCGTCTAAAGGGATTTCGGTTCCGTGGGAGTCGGTCGGGAGGTTTTCGCCGTCGGCGTGCGAAGGGCTGGACGTGACCGACGAGGGAGCCCCCGACGGCGAGGACGTGCCGGTGACGGTCCGGACCGGCGACTACGAGACGACGCTCCGCGTCGAACGTGGCACCCGACTGCGGGACGCCCTGCTGGATGCGGGCTTCGACGTGTACGGGTCGGTCTCGCGCGTCGCCAACTGCGGCGGGCGCGGGCTCTGTGGGACCTGTGGCGTCCGCTTCGAGGACGCGGACGGCGAGCGCGGCGCGAACGCCGACGGGGACGCGCCCGCGCCCGAGCACTGGCACGACCGCGCCGCCGCGCGCTTCGGGTACCCGCGGCTCTCCTGTCAGATTCCGGTCGAGGAGCCGCTGACGGTACGGGTCCCGGAGAAGGTGGTGTGGGGGCAGCTGTGGCCCGGCGAGTCGGAGTGAGTCAGTCCCGGTCCGTCTCGCTCCACGAACAGTCCTGGCACTTGTAGCCAGTGACGAACTCCGTGACGCTGGGCATGTAGCCGACGCTGATGACGTTCCCGCCACACTCCGGGCAGTCGCGGTCGGCGTCCTCGATGCCCTCGGTGTCCATCGGCGACTCGCCCTCGATGAGTTCGGCCAGCTTCGCCGGCGTCACCATCCGCCCCTCCACGACGCGGTTGTCGGACATGTCCGGGCCGAGGGCAGCCCAGCCCGTAATCGTATCCATTCCGGCGACGGGGCCCGGGTCCCGGCGGCCGCGGCCGAACCCGCCGCGGGGGCGGGTCGCCAATCCTTATCACGCCGACGGCCGTGCCCTCGGGGAATGACCGACTCCTCCGTTCGGCTCGCCCTGACCGGCGGACCGGAGGCGACCGACCGACTGCGCGCGACCCGCGAGACGGCTCCCGACGACGTGCCGGTGGTCCCCGTCGGGTCCACGGGCGTGCCGGCGCTGGAGCCGCTGGCGCTCGTCACCCGCGACAGCCGGACCGCCATCCACACCAACGCGGACGCCGAGACCTGCGAGCGACTCGCGAGGGAGTTCCACGACGGCCGACCGATGCTCCACGCGTACGCCGTCGTCGAACACCAGCCCAGGACGGGCCAGTTCCCGACGCCCGACGACGGACCGCTCGCCGTCGGCCGTCGGCGCGTGCTCGATTCCTGTGGCTGGACGCGCGTCGACGAGTTCGACCCCGAGTTGCGACCGTCACTTCCGGGCGATCCCGAGGTGACGCTCGACCACGCCGCGCGCGTCGGGTTGCTGGGCCGTGGACGCGGCGACATCGCGCGCGACCGGCCCGTCGCCGGCGTCTGGGAGACCGCTCGCGACGCGTCCGGTGACCCGGTCGTCGTCGTGAACGCGAACGAGGCAGACGCGGCCGTGGCGGGTGACGAGTTGCTGCTCACCTCGGCCCCGGCGGAGGTGCTCGCGGGCGCGTTCGCCGTCGCCGGCGTCGTCGACGCCGAGGACGTGGTTGTCTACGTCGGCGAGAACGACGCCCTCGCGGCCGACCGGACCGCGCGCGCGGCCGGCGCCCTGGCACCCGCAGACGTGACCGTGCAGGTCGCTTCCGGCCCGGGGACGTTCACCGCCGGCGAGCCGACGATGGCGCTGGAGGCGCTGGAGGGGGCGGACCGTATCGAGGCGCGTCGCCGGCCACCCGGTCCCGCGACGTGGGGCCTCTACGGCCGCCCGACCGTGGTCCACACGCCGCGAACGCTGACCCAGTTCGTGGCGCTCCTGCGTGAGCCCGACGCCTTCGACCCCGACGCGGGGGACCCGGGGACGCGACTCGTCACGGCCACGCCGCGCGGCCCCGGCGGCGACGCCGTGGGGCCGCCAGCGACCGTCGAACTCCCGACGGACGCACCGGTCGGGCGGGCACTGGCCGCACTCGACGGGACCCGGGAGCCGGACTGGGCCGTCGTCGGGGGTCGCTTCGGCGGCCTGACGCGCGACCTCGACGTGCCCGCCGGGGCACCCGCGCTCCGTGCCGCCGACTGCGGCACGGCAGGAGCGGTCGAGCCGTTCACCGACGCCTGCCTCCTCGCCGCGGTCGGCCGCCGGGCCGCGTTCGCCCGCGAGGCCAACTGCGGGCGCTGTGTGCCCTGCCGCGAGGGGTCGAAACAGCTCCACGATGGCCTTCGGGAAGTCTACGACGGCGACCACGACGAGGCCGGGCTGCGCGAGCTCCTGCGCACGATGGGTGAGACGAGCCTCTGTGCGTTCGGGCGCGAGGCCGGGCGCCCGACCCGGACGGCGCTCGACCGCTTCGCCGGTACTGTGCGAGCGCACGCGGACGGCGACTGCCCCGCCGGCGAGTGCTTCGACGACGCGCCCGACGAGGGCGCCGAGGGCCCCGGAGGTGTCTGGGCGTGAGCGCCGACGACGAATCCGGGGAGCGCCCACGCGTCCCCGATATCGAGGACCCGCGGCCCTCGACGCCGCTGACGGAGGACTTCCGCACCGGCACGGCGAACGACCCGCCGCGATACTCGGCACGCGGCGCGGACCCGGACGACGAGATGGTGACCGTCACCGTCGACGGGGAGGCCGTCGCCGTCCCGGCGGGTGCGACCCTCCTCGACGCGGTGGAGGCCGCGGACGCGGGTACAGACGTGCCCGCGCTGTGTCACTACGACCGCGACACGGAGGCGGCCGAGGAGATCGGTCCTCGATCCACCTGCCGGACCTGCGTCGTCGAGACCGACGAGGGGCTGGTCCCCTCGTGCAGCCACCCGGTCGAGGACGGCGCGACGGTCAGCACGGACGCCCCGGACGCGGCCGAGGCACGCTCTGTCAACCTCGACCTCGTCCTCTCGAACCACAACCTCCGCTGTACCACCTGCGGGAAGAACGGCCGCTGTGAACTCCAGGACGCCGCCATCGAGGCCGACGTGGAGCACCCGCGCTACGGGGTGCTGGACGACCGGAGCGCGTACGAGCCCATCGACGACACCTCCGGCGTCATCCAGATCGACCGCAACAAGTGCATCCTCTGTAACCGCTGTGTCGAGGCCTGCAACGACGTGCAGGTGGAGGGCGTCCTGCGAATCGAGACGGACGAGGACGGCGAGCCCCGCATCGGATTCATGAGCGAGGCCGACACGATGGCCGACTCGACCTGCGTCTCGTGTGGCCACTGCGCCACCGTCTGCCCGACCGGCTCGCTCGTCGAGAGCGACTACGCCGATTCGACGACGCTCCCCATCCCGGGGTTCACACAGAAGAACAGCGTGGGAACGGTCCACGAGGCCGAACCCGTCGCAACCGCCGACCGGCCCGACGCGGGCGGTGGACTGGGCAACGAGGCCGGGGGGGCCGGAGCCATCGACGACGACCTGTCGGGCGTGGCGCGGTTCATGGCGAAGGCCAAACGGAAGGCCCGGCAGGCCGCCCGCGACGCCGGCAAGCGCGCGTTCCTGGAGGGTGAGCACGCGGCCGAGGCCGTGGCCGCGAGGACGCTCTCCGAGGGGCGGCTGTTCGACATCGCGAGTGGCGTCGCGGGGTTCCGCTCGCGGGACATCGAGACGACAGAGACCACCTGTGGCTACTGCGCCGTCGGCTGCCGGTTCGAGGTCCACAGCAAGGACGATGACATCAAGGCCGTCCGGCCGACCGACCCGGACCACGCGCCCGCGAACGACTTCTCGACCTGCGTGAAGGGGAAGTTCGGCTACGAGTTCGTCGGGAGCGACGACCGCCTCACCAGCCCGCTCGTGCGCGACGCGTCGGCGGGGCCGAACACGCCCGGGCCGGACGGCTTCCGCGAGGTCTCGTGGGAGACGGCCATCGAGCGCGTCGCCGACGGCCTGCGCGACATCAAGCGCGAGCACGGCCCCGAGGCGCTATCGGCCTTCGCCTCCTCGAAATGTACCAACGAGGAGGACTACCTGCTCCAGAAGTTCGCGCGCGCGGTGCTGGAGACGCCGAACGTCGACAACTGCGCGCGGCTCTGTCACTCCTCGACGGTCGCGGCGCTGCTCCAGACCGTCGGCTACGGCGCCATGTCCAACAGTATCGACGACGTGGCGAACACGGACTGCTACCTCATCACGGGCTCGAACACCACGGAGTCACACCCGGTGCTGGCGACCCACATCAAGCGCAACGTCCGCGACGGCGCGACGCTGCACGTCTACGACCCCCGGAAGACCGGCATCGCCGAGCACGCCGACCAGTACACCCGGACCCGACCGGGCTACGACATCGCCTGGCTCAACGGCCTGACCCGGTACGTCATCGAGCACGACCTGTACGACGATGCGTTCGTCGACGAGCACGTCCGGAACTTCGAGGCGCTGCGCGAGAAGGTCGACCCCTTCACGCCCGCGGAGGTCGAGCGCCTCGCGGGGGTCGCACCCGAGGACCTGGCCGAGACGGCCACCGCCATCGCGGCGGCCGACACCTGCGTCTTCGGCTGGGCGATGGGCCTCACCCAGCACGGCCACGGCACCCGGAACGTCCTCGCGGTCGCGAACCTCGCCCTCGTCACGGGGCACGTCGGCAAGCCCAACGCCGGCCTCAGCCCGTTCCGCGGCCACAACAACGTCCAGGGCGGGGGTGGCGACATGGGGACGCTCCCGAACAAGCTGCCGGGCTATCAGGACCCCACGGACCCCGAGGTGGCCGACGCGTTCGAGCGGGCGTGGGGCACCCGCCCGCCCGAGGCGGTGGGGCTGAAGGTGACCGAGACCTTCCAGGCCATCCACGAGGGTGATGTCAGGGGCCTCTACGTGATGGGCGAGAACCCGGCCCTCTCCGAACCCGACCTCCAGCACGCCGAGGAGGGGCTCTCGGAACTCGACTTCCTCGTCGTGCAGGACGTGTTCCTGACCGAGACTGCCGAGCACGCGGACGTGGTCCTGCCCGCCGCATCGTTCGCCGAGAAGGACGGTACCTTCACCAACACGGAGCGACGGGTCCAGCTGGTCGGCGAAGCCGTCTCGCCGCCCGGCGACGCGAAGCCGGACTGGGAGATACTGCAGCAACTCGCGAGAGAGCTCGGGCACGACTGGAATTACCAGTCAACGGCCGAGATTATGGACGAGGTTGCCGAGGTCGCGCCCATCTACGGTGGTATCTCGCACGACCGCCTCGACGCCGAGGGCGGGTTGCAGTGGCCCTGCACCGACGCCACCGACCCCGGCACGCGCTTCCTCTACGAGGACGGGTTCAACTTCCAGGATGGGGAAGCGCGGTTCGTCCCGGCAGACATGGGCCGGCCCGGCGAACTCCCGGACGAGGACTACCCGCTCACGCTCACGACCGGGCGCGTGATGTACCACTTCCACACCGGTACCCTCACCCGGCGTGTCGAGGGCATCATGCGCCACGTCGGCGAGTCGTTCGTCGAGGTGAACCCCGCGACGGCCGAGACGCTGGGCATCGCCGACGGGGACGCGGTCCGCGTGGCCTCGCGGCGCGGTGACATCACGGTCCGCGCGCAGGTCACCGACCGCGTCGGCGAGGGCGTCGTCTTCGTCCCGATGCATTTCGCCGAGGGCGCGGCCAACGTCCTCACCGACGAGACGTACGACCCGACCAGCGGCATCCCCGAGTACAAGGTCGCGAGCGTCCGTGTCGAGGCCATCGAGGACCCGACGGGCGTCGACGACCTCGCGCCAGACCGGCCCGAGGAGGCCCCCGACGAGGCGGCTGGCGACGACTGATAGCGAGCGACGACCGAGGGCACGGGGGGCCCGGGAACCGCTCACACCCACCGGGAAGGTACTTGTCGGGCGCGCCCACGTCCCCGGCATGGACGATACGGACGCCTTCGAGGCAGCGGTCTACGACGCCTGGACCGACGCGAGCGACCTGCCCTGGACCGAGGACGTGGCGTTCTACCGCCGGCTCGCCCGGGAGGCCGACGGCCCCGCACTGGAGGTCGGCGTCGGCACCGGCCGCGTCTACCTCGAACTCCGACGTGACGGCATCGACATCGACGGCATCGACCTCTCGGCAGCGCGGCTCGCACACCTGCGCGAAACGGCCGACGCGGAGGGAATCGACGTCTCGGTCCGGCAGGCCGACGTGACCACGTTCGACCCCGACCGCGAGTACGGCCTCGTCTACTGCCCGGCGCGCGTGTTCAACCTCGTCACCTCGCTGGCCGACCAGCGCGCCGCACTGCAGAACATCCACGATGCGCTCGCACCCGGCAGCCGGTTCGCGCTGAACACGTTCGCCCCGGACCCCCACTTCGTCGCCGAGACCTACGGCGAGCCCAGCGAAATCGAGGTGGCGGTCGACGGCGCGACCTACACCCTCCGAGACGTGATGGAACTGGACGATGCCATCGAGCGGGTCGGGACCCAGCACCGCGAGGTGGTCGACGCCGACGGTGACGTGGTGTTCGAGACGGAGACGCCTCTCGCGCTCGTGACGAAACGCGAGTTCGAACTCCTGTTCGCCGACGCCGGCTTCTCGGACTGGACGTTCTACGGCGGCTTCGACGGCGGCCCGCTCGAGACCACGTCGCAGGAACTCGTCGCGGTCGCCGAGCGATAGCGCGCTCAGTCGGTGTCGCCAGCGTCGTCATCGGCATCCGGGTCGGGCGCGAACCGGGCCGAGACCCGGTAGGCCACGTACCCGACCAGCGTGACGCCGGTCCCCCAGACGAGCACCAGGGTCACCGCTTCGATGCTATCCGGGATACCGCGCCCGGCGACGTACCCGACGGCGAGCAGCCACGGCGCCACGAGTATCAGCGACACCAGCAGCCGGCTGGGACGCTCGCTCTCGGCCGCGCGCCGCGCCAGCCACCCGAGGCCGAGCGTCCCCGCGATGGGGAGGACCCCCCCAGTGACGAACAGCAGTCCAGCTACCGGCCCGCCGCCAGCCGCCGCGGCGACGACGGTGAGGAGCGACACGGCGACGACCACGCCGGCGACCGGCGCCAGCCACGGCTCGATGCCGGCGCGGAGGCCCGCTAGCGTCGGGAGCCGTCGACCGCTCCCGGTGGCATCGGCAGACCCATCGGGGGCGGGACCGCTCTCGTCCGTGCCGCTCCCGGCACCGCCGGCACGCCACAGCAGTGCGAGCGCGACCAGCAGCACGAGGCCGACACCCACGAGCCCGAGCGGGCCGAGGAAGAGGGCGAACGGCCCCAGCGTCAGCAGGAGCGCCAGCAGCAACGCGCCGATGGCGTACCGGGTGCCGCTGGCCTCCCCGGCCCGGATGCCACTCAGGAGGAGGCCGAGCTGGAGCGTCGGGAGGAGCGCGACCCAGAACGAGTCCGGGACGACCCAGCCGAGTCGGTCCGCCGTCAGCGTCGCGTGGGCGGCGAGCGTGCCCGTGCTCCCCTCCGGCGCGAACACCAGGTTCGTATCCGCCGGAAGCGACCGGAGGACGACCCGGTCGTCGTAGACGGTGGCGTCGTCCGGGGCGACGACGGGGCGTGTCCCGGGCGGCGCGTGGACGACGAGCCGGTCGGTCGCGAGCGTGTACGTGAACCCGTCGTTGCCTGGGTGAGGGTTCCGCCCGTCCCGGACGTTGAAGCGGTCGACCAGCACGGTGCCACCGGGTCCACGCCCCACGAGCGGCGGCGTCTCCGCGGCGTCGACGCCGGGGATGCCCGCTACCCGGAAGTCGACGACGAGGCTGTCTGTCTCCGTCCCGACGGAGAGGTCGCGCGCCTCGAACGCTGCCACGGGGTAGGTCGGGCGGCCATCGGGCCCCTGGTACCGGGGTGTCGGGGTCGGTGACGGACCATCCGGTCCACCGGAATCGGCATCCCTCGCCGCCAGGACGGCCCGGCGAACTGCCTCGCGGCGGGAGGCGTTCGTTCGGAACGCCTCGGCCGCGTCGAGGCCGACCCGCGTCCGGGCCTCCACGCGCGGCTCGTCGCCGGACGCCGGCACGAGATAGAGGTGTGTGACGCTGTCACCGGTCGTCGCGTTCGATGGGAGGCCGCGTACCGCGCCGTTGTCGCTGCAGCCGTAGCAGACCTCGGGAGCGGGCTGTGGGCTGCCACACCCTGCGAGCGCCAGGAGGAGGACGACACCGCCGAGCAGCAGACGTCGCCGTGACCCCCACCGACCGGTAGCGTCTCCGCTCGGGGACATGATTGGGGCTACGAGGCGTCCGGCAAGTGTCTTGTCCGTCCCGGGACGCTGCGGTTTTGCCGCGGGCGCCCGTATCTCGCCGCATGGCGACAGAGACCGCCGGTGACGGGACAACGGACCGGACGGCCGTGGTTCTCGGCGGCGGCCGCGCCACCCGCTTCGAGGGCGGCGACAAACTGCTCGCGGACCTCGCGGGCGAGCCGCTACTCCGTCGGACCGTCGCCCGGCTCGTCCCCGCCGTGGAGACGGTCGTCGTCAACTGCCGGGCCGACCAGCGCGACGCGTTCGCGGCCGCACTCGACGGCCTCGACGCCGACATCGCGTTCGCCGTCGACCCCGACCCCGATGCCGGGCCGATGGCCGGTATCCGGACGGGCCTTCGCGCGGTCCCGACCGAGTTCGCCGTCGTCGTCGCCGGGGACATGCCGTTCGTCGACGGCTCGCTCGTCCGGTACCTGTTCGACCGGGCGGCCGGACACGACGCCGCCGTCCCACGCATCGGGGAGTGGTTCCAGACGACGCAGGCAGTCTACCGCGCCGAGGCGATGGCCGACGCCTGCGACCGCGCACTCGACCGGGGTGCGTCGAAGATCCTCGCACCGCTCGAGGACCTGGACTGGACCGTGGTCGAGGAGTCGATGCTCCGTACGAACGGCTGGCGCGACAGCTTCGAGAACGTCAACACGCGCGAGGAGCTGACCGCCGCCGAGGCGCGGTTCCACGGGGAGTGATGGCGCGAGCGACGCTCGGGCCTCACTCCGGCTCGACCGCCACGACCGTCTCGGCACCGCACTCCGGGCACGTGTCGTGGTCGGTGTGGAACTGCTCCTCACAGGTCCGACATCGGTAGTCGGCCTGCTGCTCGGCGACATCCTTCGCGGTCTGGGAGAACTGTTCGACCTGTCGACCGACCTTGTTGAAGAAGCCCATCAGTTGTCCCACCGGAGACGGAGCAGCCGGATAAGCGTTCTCGCCGAACGGCTCCGTCGCGGGCTCACTCGAACGTCGCGACGACCCGCGCCTCGTCCATCCGGGCGGAGACGACGCGGTCGACGCGGTCGCTGCGCGCGAGGACGCCCGCCGCAATCTCCTCTGCGGTCGCCCGGAGCGCGTCGTCGTCGACCATGTTGACCAGGGCGACGACCATCGCATCGTCGGGCACGTTCCGGAGGCCGCCGTCGGGGCTCGCGAGGACCGCAGCCACGTCGTCCGTCGTCAGTGTCGCCCCAACCTCGCGACCAGTGACCGCAGCCACCCGCTCGGGCCGGTGGACGTGCTCCTCGTCCAGCGGTTCGCCGACGACGCGGGCGCTCGCGATGGGGACGACCGTATCCACCGTCGTCGGGACGACGGGTTCGTGGTCGGCCGGGGCCTTCAGCCAGCGCGAGCGCGCACCGTCGGCCTTGACGAGGGTCGCGTCGACGCCCCGGTCGGCCGCGACGCGCGCGACATCGGCGACCGTCCGGGCGTCGTACCCCTCGTAGCGCACGTCGTCGGCCCACCCGGGAGCGAGGCCGAGCGGCCACTCGTCCGGCGTGTCGCCGGCGCCGCGCACAGCCGCGACTGGGTCGTCGGTCTCGACCAGCCGGCCCACAGCCTCGGGGAACGCGGGGATGCGGGTGGTCGCGGTGACGACCGCGCGGTCCAGCCGGTCGGCGAGCGTGTAGAGGGTGGTCTTCTTGCCGCCCGCCCCGACGACGCAGACGAGGCCGTCGACGGCCAGCGCCTCGACGAGGTCCATACCCGAACTGTGGGCGGCCGGGAGAAAGGCGTGCCGTTGCCGGACGGGTCACCGGCGGCCCGGTGTCACCCGGTCGGCTCGACCACGAGGTCGGTCGACTCCTCGACCCGCGACCCGCCGTCGATGGCCGCGACTCGCAGAGTCACGTCCCGGGGGGACCCACAGCCACAGGAGACGAACTCGTCGAAGGTCTCGCCCCCGGTCACGGTGTCGTGGCGCCGCCGGAACGACGCGAGGAAGGTCTCGTCGGTCACGCCCTCGAGGACCCAGTCGCGCACGTCAGCGGGGTACTCGCGTTCGTCGTAGGTGAGGCGGACGCACGTTGCGATACCCGTCGCCTCGGCCGTGTCGGTCGACTCGCTCATGGCTGGAGCGTACGGGTGGGCGCGTAGTGACCGTGACGCGGTCGTGCGCGAGAGTCGAACAACGTTAAGCTATGGGCGCCCAGAACCGAACACCTTTGTCGGTGGCGGGCACGCGGCCGGACATGGCAACCGAACCAGTCAGCACTCCCGAGGACGCGTTCGCGGACATCCCGGACTACGACTACGACCCACACTACACCACCATCGAGGGCGCACCGGGCGAGCCCGAGATGGCGTACGTGGACACGGACCCCGACGGCGACGCGGAGGAGACGTTCCTCTGTCTCCACGGTGAGCCGACCTGGGGCTTCCTCTACCGGCAGATGATTCCCACGCTCGCCGAGCGGGGCCGTGTGGTCGTCCCCGACGCGCTCGGCTTCGGTCGCTCCGACAAGTACACCGAGCGCGAGGACTACGACTACCGACTCCACTACGACGCGCTCGAGGAGTTCCTCGAGACGCTCGACCTGACCGACGTGACCCTCGTGTGCCAGGACTGGGGCGGCATCGTCGGGCTCCCCGTGGCCATGAACAACCAGGAGCGGTTCGCGCGCATCGTCCCGATGAACACGGACTGTCCCACGGGCGAAGCGGAGATGGCCGACGAGTGGTACGAATTCCGGAACTTCGTCGAGCGCGTCGACGAGCTCCCCATCGGGATGCTCATCCAGAACGCCACCGCGACCGAGTTGAGCGACCCGGAACTGGCGGCGTACGAGGCCCCCTACCCCGAGGAGGACATGAAGGCCGGCGCGCGCGAGTGGCCGGACATGGTGCCGCGCGCCGACGGCGGCGACGGCGGCGACATCACGAGCGACGCCCGCGAGAAACTCGGCGAGTGGGAGAAACCCGCGTTCGTCCTGTTCGCGGATTCGGACCCCATCACGCGGGGCGCCCGCGACCCGCTCCGGGAGCTGATTCCCACCGCCGACGAGCAACCCGACACCTGGGTCGAGGGCGCGATGCACTTCCTCCAGGAGGACGCCGGCCCCACCATCGCCGAGGAGATCGTGGACTTCGTGGACCGGACGCCGCGCGAGTAGCCGCCGGGACTCCCTCGACTCTCGAAACCCCGCTGTGCCTTTTTGACGTGTCGCCACGCGTACCGCCATGGCCACCCAGCAACCCGCGGCGGAGATGCGACAGCAGTTGACCGAGGTGTTCGGTCGGGCAGAGTACCCCGTGACGGAGCCGTTCGAACTCATCCCGCTGCTGCCGGACGGCCCGGCCACGACGTTCGAGGCCGGCGGTGTCACCATCAGCGCGATGGACCTCGGGATGGGCTACGCGGAGTACCAGGAGTACCCGTACGAGAGCGCCGAGGCGCTGGTCGCGGATCTGATGACTGGACTCCGGGACGACGGCCGGTTCGAGTGACATCGCCCTGCGGAGCCGGCGGTGTCGGGTCCGAATCGGCTACCAACGCTTTTGCCGCCGCCTGTGGAACGTGACCACATGGCAGATGAAGGACACTTCGATACCCGTGTCGAGACCGACCGGTGGGAGTCGTTCACCCGACTGACCTTCTCGTACTTCGCGGACCAGGAGTACGCCGTCGAGCGGACGTTCAACCAGAAGCTTGGCGAGCTCAAGCTCGTGTTCAAAGACGAGGACCGCGGCGAGCGGGCCGTGTTCATCTACAAAGGGAGCCCACCGGACATGGCCCGAGAGAGCCTCCAGACCATGCAGCGGGTGTTCGAGGGGTCGATGGATGCGGCGACGTTCTGGCGAGAGATGCTCGGCCGGTAGCGCTTCGACCGGCGCGTCAGGACATCTCCCCGGTCCATTCCTTCCGGAAGGTCCCCGTCCCACAGTTCGGACACGCCTCGTCGACGAGTTCCTCCGCCGCGTAGACTGCATCGCTCCCACAGTCTCGGCACTCGCGCTCGTCGGATTCGACATCGAGTCCGAACTGTGCCAGGCACTCCGTGCAGACGCAGTTCGAGTTGAACCCGGTTCTGTCCTCCTTCTCCTCGCTCGGGGGGGCCCGTCCGAGAACGCGCCGAACGGTCTCTGCTTCCATCGGGTGACGACACGTGACACGCGTGTACGTGTCGGCGTCTATCTCTTCGGTGGGCTTGCCACAGGCGAAACAGTGGTCCTTCGAGCGGTGGACCTCCGCTCCACAGGACGGACAGACCTCGGCTTCCACGTACATCATCCCACCCCATCCGGACGGCATCTCGAAGTCACACTGATCGCAGTGATACTCGTGGACTCGGGGCACACGCCGGCATGATACGTGTAATCGTGATAACGATTTCTCCGGGAGCCCCAGGTCGGATGTCGACCGCCCCCCCGTAATCCGGGTCGGCCACCGGCCGTCGACTGGCGGCCCCTGGCGGGGGGCGGACGCTCCGGGTCCTACTGACCGGCCGACACGAACACCCCGTCTCGCAGCCGCGGCACCACGCCCGTCGAGTCGAACGCACAGAGCGCGTCGACCTCGTGCTCGAAGCCCATCTCGCAGAGCCACTGTGCCGTCCCCGTCTCGCGGATGCGCTCGGCGAGGTCGTCGGCATCGGGCGGCGAGCCGTCGAGGTGGCCCGCGATGCGGTCGACGCCGGCCACGTCCTCCCCGACCACCTCACCCTGCCGACCCGCCGCGACGAGCCAGGTCTCCTCGTGGTCGGCGACGGCCTCGGCGACGGCCGCCGCGTTCACCGTCGTCCCGACGTAGATGTCGCGGTCGTGGCCGATGCGGTCCATCGCGCGGGTCCCGTTCGAGGAGAGTAGGCCCACCGGCCGGCCCTCCACGGGGTAGTCCGCCACCAGCGACGGGAGTGGTGAGCCGTCGAACCCCTCGACGGAGTCCCCGCCCTGCTCGCCGACGAGGAAGGCGTCCGTCTCGGCTTTGAACTCGCGCGCAGCGTCGGCGTCGGCGAACGGCCGGACGTAGTCGGCACCCGCCTCCAGCAGGCGGACCACCGTGGTCGAGGAGATGATGACGTCGACCACGACGAAGGCCGAATCCGGTGCCGGGTCCGGGAGGTCCTCCTGCCGGTCGACGCGCCGGACGGTCGGCTCCATCGACGTGGTCACAGCGGCTGGTCCCCCTCGATGATGGCGACGCCCTGCTCGGCCAGCGCCGGGACGCCGTCCTCCATCATCGCGTAGAACGTGCTGTCGCTGTTGCCCATCAGGTACCGGGCGTAGAACATCTCGCCCAGCGCCGCCATCTTGTAGACCGCCAGCACGCGGTAGAAGCGCTGGTTCGTGACCTCGATGCCGGTCTGCTGTTCGTAGCGGTCCACGAGGTCGCGCCGGCTCGGGTAGTCGTCGTTCGTGAGGAAAACCGGCGCGACTGTCTGCATGATGGTCGGGAGCGAGTCGGAGGACTCGAGCCAGAAGAACAGCAGCCACCCGAGGTCACAGAGCGGGTCGCCCAGCGTGCTCATCTCCCAGTCCAGCACGCCCGTCAGCTCGGGCTCGTCGGCGGGCCCGAAGATGACGTTGTCGAGCTTGTAGTCGCCGTGGACCAGCGTGTGCTCGTGGGTCTCGGGCGCGTTGTCGTCGAGCCAGTCGCCGATACGCCGCAGTTCGGGCACCTCGCGTTCTGCCTCGGTCTCCTCGAACGCCCACTCGATCTGGTCGGTCCAGCGCTCGACCTGGCGCTCGGTGAACCCCTTGGGCCGGCCGAAGTCGCCGAGGCCGACGGCCTCGTGGTCGACGGTGTGGATGGCCGCGAGCGTGTCGACCATCTCCTCGCCGATGCGCCGGCGCGCGTCCGGGTTCGCGAAGCGGTCGGGCTCGCTGAACCGGAGCACGTCGCCGGGCAGTCGCTCCATCACGTAGAACGGACAGCCCATGATGTCCGTGTCCTCGGAGGCTGCGACCGTCCGCGGGACCGGCACGTCGGTGTCCTGCAGGGCGTCGACGACCTCGAACTCCCGGAGGACATCGTGGGCGGTGTCGGCGGTCTCGCCCGGCGGCGGCCGCCGGACCACGAGGTCTGTGTCGCCGTACTCGACGAACAGCGTCTCGTTCGAGAACCCCTGGTCGTGTCGCTCCACGTCGAAGGCGTCGGGCTCGGTGTCGAGGTGGCCCGCGAGGAACTCGCGGAGACGGGCCGGCTCGACGAGGTCGCCTGTCGCTACCATACACACCAACCGGCTTTCCGACGGTAAAAGCCCCGCTCTTTAGCGACACCATCGTTAACGAGGTGGGGCTGCTCCGGGGTGCATGGACGTCAGCTACGACGATTCCGAGCGGGGTCGCGAGGTCGCCGCACGCACCCGCGAGTTCGTGGACGAGGTCGTACTCCCCGAGGAACGGGCGCTCCTGGGCCAGCGCGACGAGCGCAGCGCCGCCGACCGACAGGAGGAGGCCGAATCGCTCATCGACGACCTGCGCGAGGCCGCCCGCGAGCACGACGTGTACGGCCCGCAGATTCCCGAGGCGTACGGCGGCCTCGGGATGGAGTTCGACGACCTCCTGCCCGTGTTCGAGGAGGCGGGCCGCTCCATCCTCGCGATGCGCGCGATGCACGTCGCCGCGCCCGACGAGGGCAACATCCACATCCTCGACGAGGCCGGCACCGAGGCCCAGAAGGAGGAGTACCTCCGGCCGCTCGCCAACGCCGAGATAACCTCGGGCTTCTCGATGACCGAGCCGCTGGACGGCTCGGGAAGCGACCCCAAATCCATCCGCACGACCGCCGAGAAGGACGGCGACGAGTGGGTCATCGACGGCCACAAGTGGTGGACCACGCAGGGGAGCGACGCGGACTTCCTCATCGTCGTCGCCCGCACGAACCAGGATGCGCACCCGTACATGGGCGTCTCGCTGTTCATCGTCGACGCGGACGCCGACGGCGTCGAACTCGTCCGGGACGTGCCCCACATGGGCGAGGCGGGGATGGCACACTCGGAAATCAAGTACGATGGCGTGCGCGTGCCCGAGGAGAACCTCCTCGGGACGAAGGACGCCGGCTTCGCCATCGCCCAGCAGCGGCTGGGCCCCGCGCGGCTCACCCACTGCATGCGCTTCGTCGGGATGGCCGACCGCTCGCTCGACATCGCGACGGCGTACATGCACGAGCGCGAGGCGTTCGGCGAACCGCTCGCGGAGAAGCAGGCGCTCCGGTTCGACATCGCCGAGGCCGAGACGCGCCTCCACGCGGTACGGACGATGGTCCGCCACGCCGCCCGGCAGATAGCTGCAGGCGAGCAGGCCCGGACGGAAGTCGCGATGACCAAGACCTTCGCCGCCGGCGTCGTCCAGGATGTCATCGACGACTGCGTGCAGGTCTGTGGCGGCAACGGCATCGGGAAGGACCTCCCGCTTGCGGACTTCTACGAGAACGTCCGCTGCTTCCGCATCATCGACGGCGCCGACGAGGTCCACAAGCGCTCCATCGCGCGACGCGCGCTCGACCCCGACGACGTGGTCAGCGAGGAGGTCGAACACATCACGCGCTACGAGGGGTAGGAACTGGGTGGCGATTTGTGGCCTTCCGACGGCAGCGATGGTAACGAAGCCCTCGCGCTCTGTCACGACGACAACCTCTACGAAGCTCTCGCGCTCTGTCACGACGACAACCTCTACGAAGCCCTCGCGCTCTCGACTCGGGGGCCTCGCTGCGCTCCTCGCGCTCGCTTCGCTCGCGCTGTGGTGCTTGCGTCGTCCGCCTTCGTCGAGACCGCTCGCCCTTCGAGTCCGCCAGGGACATCGTCCGTGTCACGGGCGCTGTGGCCCTGCCCGTCCCCAGGTCGCGCGGGCTTCGGCGCGAGGCCTCAGCCACGCGCTCCCGGCCAGAGAGTGGTTGCCCGGCGGGCCGGTTCCGGGTCCAGGAAGCGCGCTCGCGCCACACCGGTGAACCCGCGACCGAAGGGAGCGTGGTGAGCCGACCCGGCGCGAGCGCGGGGAGGTGTGGGGACACGAACACTCCGCTGGAACCACCACGCGCAGACGCTCGGCCCAACCAGCAACAGGGCGGGACTGAAAGGGACCGTCCGGCTGGCCGGCCTCGCCGACCAGCCGGGCGGGGGCTTTCTACACGGTTCCGTCGCGGCTGTCGCCGCTGTCACTGGGAGAGCGGGCGGGAGCTCCCGACAGGATTATCCGCTGGCACCGAGGATAATCGTGTAATACCGCATATAAAAACCTTATATTTTAAATTTGTGTGAAACTCGAACTATATTCGAGTCAATCAGATTTTTGCTACCGCCGAACTAGGTTCGACAGCCGCTCGGTCAGCCCCCCATCCCCGAGTCGGAGGTAGTAGGCGTCGCCGCGGTCCTCGTAGTAGTTGTCGACGCGGCGCTCTATCTCGAAGCCGACGTGCTGGTAGAAGTCGATGGCCTCCTGGTTGGTGGCCCGGGCGTGGCAGGTCACCGAGGAGTGGTCGTCGGCGACTGCCGCGACGAGCTGTTCGCCGAAGCCCTCGCCCTGCCAGTCCGGGTCGACCGCGAGGAAGAGCACGTACCCATCGCGGCGGGTGGCGGCGAACCCGACGAGTTCCTCGTCCGGCCCGGACGCGATGAGGGCGTACACCGTCGACCGGCGGTAGGCGTCGGTGAAGAACCCACGGCGCTGCTTGAGCACGCCGTGTCGAGCGCGGATGCGCTCTTTCAGCTCCCACGCGTCCCCCGAGAGGTCGTCCTTGCCAGGGCCGACGACACGGAGCTCGATATTGACGCTCACTACCACCGACATACGTTCCTGACCGGATATAATTCCACCGCCAGCACGGGCTGTCCCGAGAGGCCACTCGGGGACACTGCCCGGGGCGGTCCAGTGGGGTCCCGCGGGCGGACGGTCGGTCGGGCCACCGCCAGACGGCCACGCCGGGCGGTGAGGGAGCGACCCAGGGCCACAACCCCTTAGGTGCGTGGCCCCGCAGTCGGCAGCAATGAGCGCGCTCGACCCCGACGACGCAGAGATCGTCGGGCGGCGGCAGTCACCCAGGGAGCTGCTCCGGAAGTCACTCGTCACCGGCGCGGCCATCATCCTCCCGCTGGCCGTCACGCTGCTGGTCCTCAGCTTCGTCGTCAACTTCCTCTCGAACGCCCTGAGCCCCATCTCGCAGACGGCCGTCTCGCAACTCCCCTTCAACAACGAGAACATCGTCCGGGCCATCACGGTGCTGGTGCTGCTGGCCGTGATGCTGGTGGTCGGGTTCCTCGCGGAGTTCACCGAAGGCGGCTCCTCGGTCGGCGACCGGTTCGACCACTTCATGGAGTCCATCCCGGGCATCGGCTCGGTCTACACCAGCTTCAACGAGATGTCCGAGCTCCTGCTCGACTCGGACACGGAGTCGTTCCAGGACGTGAAGCTGGTCCAGTACCCCGTCGAGGGGTCGTACACGGTCGCGTTCAAGACCGCCGACACCCCGGCCACGCTCGAATCCGACACCGGCCACGACGAGATGATAACCCTGTTCATGCCGATGGCCCCGAACCCCGTCATGGGCGGGTTCGTCATCCACGTCTCCACCGACCGGGTCGTGGACACGGACATGACCGTCGAGGAGGGCATCCGCAGCATCGTCACCAGCGGGGTCGCCATCGGCGAGACCAGCCCGACGATGCGGGGCCTGAGCGAGGAGCAACTCGAGGAGCTGGGCCGCCTGCGCCGCGTCGAGGACGGCAGCCAGCCCGAATCCACCGGCTCCGTCGACACCAGCCCGAGCAAACAGGCCCAGTACGAGCGCGACGTGGCCCCGGAGTTCTCCGACACGCCGGGCAAGATCGAACGACGCACCGAGGGAGCCTCCGGCGACGAGAGCACCCCCGACGACCTGGAGCGCGGCGAGGGCTCCATCGGCGACACCGCCGGGACCCCGGCGGAGGCCAGCCGTGCCGACGAGCGGACCCGCGGGACGACCCCCGAGCCGCCGGCCGAGCGGACCGGGCACCGCCGGCGGGATACCACGGGGGCCGCCGACGTGCCCGACGATATCGCCGACGACAGGGACGCCGGCGACGACCCCGGCGGGAGCGACGACCGGAACGGAGGTGGCGCCGGCGAGGGGAAGACGACCGAAGGAGACACCGGGGGAGAGGAGGCGACCGAAGGTGGCACCGACGGGGACGCCGACGGTGGTGAGAGCGAAAGCGAGAGCGACGAGGTGTTCCCGACCGACAGCGACGAGTGGACCGTCGAGGAGGACCCGTGAGCTTCGAACTCCGCGACCACACCGCCGACGTGGCGGTGGCGGCCGAGGGCGAGAGCCTGGGCGAGACGTTCGCCGCGGTCGCCGACGGGCTCGCCGCCGCGATGTGCGACGAGGTGCCGTCCGGCGGCGAGCAGTACCCTGTCGGCGTCCACAGTGAGGGCAAGGAGTCGCTCCTGTTCGACTACCTGGACGACCTCATCTACCAGCGCGACATCGAGCACGTCCTCCCCGTCGACAACTCCTGCGAGGTGTTCTTCAAGCGCGGCAAGTGGGTATTGCGTGGGGCGTTCCGCGGCGTGCCGCTCGACCGCGTGAGTGCCCGCGAGGTGAAAGCGGTCACCTACTCGGATATGCGGGTCGAGCGGACCGCCGCCGGCTACGAGGCGTACGTCGTGCTGGACGTCTGAGTGCCCGACGGCGAACGCGGAGGCGAGCCACGGCGGCCGCGTTGCTTATTTCGCCACGCGTCGTAGCGCGGGTCGATGTTCGTGGGCCACGGACTGCTGGCGTTCGCGCTGGTCGCGGCGCTCGCACGCGCACGCGGCTGGTCGACCGAGCGTGCGCTCTCGCTTGGCCTGCTCGCGGGTGCGTTCGGCCTCGCACCCGACGTCGACATCCTCTACGCACCCGTCGGGCTCCTCGGGGCGAGTAGTCCGCTCGACGCCGCGGCGGGCTTCTGGATGGCCGGCAACGAGGTCCACCGCGCGGTGACCCACTCGCTGGTCGTCGCCGCCGTCGCGAGTCTCGCCGCCGGCGCCTGGGCGACCGGCACCCGACGGGGGCGCCTGGGGGCGACCCTGGTGGTCGCCGGACTCGTCACCGTCGCGTTCCTCGTCTCTGGGGTGCTGGGGGCGGTCGTGCTGGCCGCGTTCGGCGTGGCCATGCTCGGCCTCGCACGGGTCGGGCGGGTCCGCCTCCGTCACGCACCCGTCGCCGTCGCGGCCGCGGCGGCGGCCGGAACGCTCACGCACCCGTTCGGCGACCTGTTCACCGGCGAGCCGCCCGCGCTGACCTACCCGTTCGACGTGACGCTCCTCACCGAGCGCGTTGCGCTCTCGCCGGACCCGACGCTCCACCTCCTCGGAGCACTGTTCGTCGAACTCGGGACCGCCTGGCTTGCGGCGCTCGTGCTGGTGTGGCTCCGCGACGACGCGCTCCCGACATGGCCCGCACCAGGGGCGCTCGCCGCGCGTATCGACCGCCGGGCCGGCCTCGGGCTGGGGTACGCCGGCGCGGCCGCCCTCGTTCCGGCACCGACGCTCGATGTCTCCTACCACTTCGTCTTCCCGCTGCTCGGGGTCGGCCTCCTCGTGACGGCCGCCTCGGCCATCCGAGAGGTCCGTACCGCTCCGGACCGCTGGCACGGGGCCGAGCGGGCGGCGCTCTCGGGGCTCGCGGCCGTCACGCTCGCAGCCGTCGCGTACACGGTTGGCTACCTGCTGCTGGGTTGAGGCAACTGGATGGACACCCCGACTGCCAACGATGCAGCGTCGGGGACGGGCAGTCCTCGGGCAGCCGGTGGCCGACGAGCAGAGGCGAGTTCAGGGAAGCGTATCCAGACGCTCGCTTTCGGCTCGGATGTCCGAGTACCGTTGTTCCAGCCAGCGGGTGGCGTCTGGGTCTCCAGTCACGATACATCCGAGGAGTTCCCGCTCCGTGGAGTGAACGATGACAGCACCTTCCGCTCCCGATTCGGTGTCGACGACGACGAGTGAGTAGTCGGGCCCGTCCGTCGTCTCGTAGCCCGTGAACTTCTCCAGTTGTGACAGCGTCTCGACCTCGTCGGGGACATCGGAGCGCAGTTCCCTGACCAGTTCCCGGTCGAAGATGATCTCGACGTCGAATTCCGCCGAGAGCCGCGTCGCCAGTTCGATACCACGCGGGTTCGTGAACGTCGGCACGTACACTCGCACCTGCCCGCTGGCGCGCTCCAGCAGTGCCTCGATGGCATGGTAGGGCTCGTACGGGCTCGAACCCCTGGGCACACTCACCTCTGCGTCCGCCAGTACCTTCGGGGAGAACTCCGCATCCAGCGGGAACGAGGCGAGCAACTGCCGATGCGTCAGGATGTCCGCAACCCCTCGTACGTACGTATCGTACTGCTCGGCCAGGAGCGAACCGACGACGGTCGCCTGACAGCCGTCCGGAGCGTCGTCGACCAGTCCCGCATCCGTGAGCGCCGTGATGGTCCGGTTGACCGTCGATCGGGAGTAGTCGAGTTCCTCCGCTATCGTCCGCTTCCGTACTCGCTCACCGTCCAGGAGCCTGAGAACGTCGATCCGCTTCGCGACGAGGTCGAGTACCGCTTCGACGTCCGAATCCGACGACATACTCGTGCCTACACGATGGGTCGGTCTTTTATTTGCTCATGTCGTGAGCAGGTTTCCAGCCAGTAGTAATATCTCGCCTGTCCCGGCGTTAGGTGACAGAGATGCGACCGAAGGCGTGGAACCGGTCTGTGAGGGTAGCACCGACGCGACAGCAGCCGACAGCCGGCATCGTAGGTGGTGCAGTGTGACCGGGGAGAGTCCGAGGCGCCGGGTGCTGGCGTGTCTCGGGACCGGTCTCGCGGTCGGACTCGCCGGCTGTTCGAGTGGCGGAGACGGGACGGCCGACGATGGCGGTGCCGACGACTCCGGGGACGGTAGCGACGAGACGACAGATAGCCAGACGGGGACGTCCCCATCCGACACCACCGGCCAGGGAACCGGTGGGATAACCGCGACCGGGGAAAGTGCGGTCGAGGGACTCGAGATCGTCGACCTCGAACGACAGGGAGGGAACAGCAACAAGATCCTCATGTTCACCACGGTCCGCAACGCCGGAGATCAGACCACGGACCTCTCGGAGTACAACTACGAGATGTCGTTGTACGACAGCGAAGGGGACGCGATTCAGGGCAGCAGGGGGTACGCCAAGGGCGACGAGGTCGCGCCGGGGGACTCGGGCACTATCAACGTCAGCCACTCCGTCGAGGGCGATGTAGCCGACGTTGCTCGCGCCGAGGTCTCGATCAACTGTAACGGTGCGCTGATCGACGGCGCGTACTGCCAGTCGTGACGGGAGGCGCGTTCTTCGCATCGACATCACCCGATACGGGGTTCACGGGGGGCGCAGGGGATGCACGCAGGCGGCTCTAGGGCTTCACAGAGGGTTCCGAGAGAGACGCCACTCCGTGACTCCGGACGGTGAATCGTCCTCGATCCGTTCCAGTCGACCATCCGAACGCCGCCCGGCCGGTTCCCCCGAACGCTTTGTGCGCTCGGGGCGGAGTACCGCTGATGGCTACAGAGCTGGACCGGTTCGTCGAGGACGAACGCCTGAACGCGTTGTTCGCGTGGGCGCTCGTCGGATTCGTCCTGCTGGTCGCAGTCGGGAACGCCGTTATCGGTGAGTTGGCGTGGGCAGCCTTCGCCGCATCGGTTGCGATACTCGCGCTGCAGCCACCCGTCCGGTTCAAGAACCCGCTGGCGATGCTGCCGTGGGAGGTCCTGGCGCTGGCGGCGCTGCCGCTGCTCGCCAGACCGTTCACCATCCTCGCGGGTATCGGGACGGGCGCGCTGGCGACGTACCTCGCGGTCGCGGCGGTCGCGCTCATCGTCGCCGTCAACCTCCACGTCTTCACGCCGGTCGAGATGAACGCTGCGTTCGCCGTCGTCTTCGTCGCCATCGCGACGATGGCCGCAGCGGGCGTCTGGGCGGTCGTCCGGTTCGCCGTCGACACGCTGCTCGGAACGACGTTCCTCCTGAAGCCGGGACTCGACGAGCACGTGGTCGAACGGAACGTGATGCTGGAGTTCGTCTACTCGACGATTGCTGGCGTGGGGGCCGGCGTCATCTTCGACCTGTACTTCCGGCGCCGCCGGGCCCGCCACGAGCGGCTGCCAGCCGACGTGGAGGCCGAACTGCGGGCCGACCGGGAATCCTTCGAGGAGGCCGCCGCCGAGCAACCGGTCAACTCGCCCATCACCCACGCGCGAGATCGTGACGGACGCCGGGGAGGGGACCAGTGAGACTCCGCGACCACCTCGGTATCGACACCGAGACACAGGCACGCCTCGCCTGGGCGATGGAACTCGTCCTCGTGGGGATCCTGCTGGTCGGCATCTGGGACCGGGACACCGGCATCATCGTCAACACCGCGGTCGGCCTCGCGGTGACACAGCTCGTCCCGCTGCTTGAGCGGGACTACGGCATCCCGATGGACCCCGCGCTGACGCTGTGGATCACCGGTGCCGTCTTCCTCCACGCCGTCGGGGTCGTCGGCTTCCCAGGTTCGCCACAGAACCTCTACGCCAGCGTCTGGTGGTACGACCACGTCACGCACGCGCTCTCCGCGTCGGTCGTGGCCGCGGCCGGGTACGCGACCGCGCGCGCCATCGACCTCCACTCCGCCGAGATACGGCTTCCCCCGCGGTTCATGTTCGTGTTCATCCTGCTCATCACGCTCGCGTTCGGCGTGTTCTGGGAGGTCATCGAGTTCACCATCGCCGAGGTCGCCGCGCTGACCGGTGGTGAAGCCGTCCTCACCCAGTACGGCCTCGACGACTCGATGCTCGACCTCGTCTTCGACACGGTCGGCGCCGTCGTCGTCGCCGTCTGGGGGACCGCCTACCTGTCGGATGTCGCCGGCGCCATCGCCCGGCGGCTCGGTGGGCAGCCGCCGGACGGCCGGTCGGGGAGCTGAATCTGGTGCCCGTGGCGGCTCGCCCGAGCGGGCACCTTCCATCCGCGCCGGCACACACCTTTAATTATGAGCCGCCGGAACCAGTCGCTCGGACATGAGCGTATACAAGAAGATCGTCCTCATCGGGACCAGTGAGAAGAGCTTCGAAGCCGCCGTCGACAACGCGCTGGACCGCGCGGACTACACCATCGACAACATCCACTGGGCCGAGGTGCAGGACATGGGCGTCGAGATGGCCAGCGTCAGCGGCCGCGAGTACCAGGTCGAGGTCGAGGTCGCCTTCGAGCTGGAGTAATCGAGCGGTTGCAACCTTCGTTCTTTGCCTCGCACCCGGTAGCCTCAGGTCCGGAACGACTCGCCGCACCCACATTCGGAGACGACGTTCGGGTTCTCGACGGTGAAACCCGCGCCCTGCAGGCCGCCCTCGAAGTCCAGCACGGACCCCTCGATGTAGTTCATGCTCGCGGGGTCGACGAACACGCGCAGGTCGTGGTGCTCGTAGACGGTGTCGTCGTCCTCGGGCGCATCGTCGAAGCGCATCCCGTACGAGAGGCCCGCACACCCTCCCTGCTGGACGAACAGCCGAAGTCCGGCCACGTCCGTGTCCATGTCCTCGCCGGTCAGGAGGTCGAGCGCCTGTTCGGCGGCCTCCTCCGTGACGCGGATCTCGGGGCGCTGCTCGGCCGTCTCGCCGGGGTCGGCGCCTCCCTCGTCGGCGGTGCTGCTCATATCCATCCTATTCGCGGCCGTCGGGGTAACACTTACGCCGGCGCGTGTTCCTCGGACCGACTGGACACGCGTCCACCCGGCACCCGGCTATGCCCGGTTCCGGTACAACTAACTCGCCGTCACGGGAAGGCCCGTGCGTCAGATGAAACTCCACGAGTACCAGGCGAAGGGTGTCTTCGCCGACGCCGGGATTCCGACGCCGGCCTCGCAGCTCGCCGAGACCGCCGACGAGGCGGTCGCTGCAGCCGACGACATCGGCTACCCGGTCGCCATCAAGGCACAGGTGCAGGTCGGCGGCCGCGGCAAGGCCGGCGGCATCGAACTGGTCGAGAACGCCGACGAGGCCCGCGAGGCGGCCGAGCGCATCATCGGGATGGACCTCAAGGGGCTCCACGTCGACAGCGTCCTCGTCGAGGAGGCCGTCGACTTCGTCAACGAGCTGTACATCGGCGTCACGATGGACCGTAACGAGGGCAGGCCCGTTGCGATGGTCTCGACGAAGGGTGGCGTCGACATCGAGGAGGTCGCCGCCGAGAACCCCGACGCCATCGCCCGCGAGCACGTCGACCCCGCGTTCGGGCTCCACCCGTACCAGGCCCGCCGCGCCGTCTACGACGCCGGCGTCGACCACGACGTGGCCGGCGACGTGGCCAGCGTTCTGACGACCCTGTACGACCTCTGGGACGACCAGGACGCGACGGAGACGGAGATTAACCCGCTGATGGTGACCAGCGACGACGAGGTCATCGCCGCGGACGCGGTCATGAACATCGACGAGGACGCCCTGTTCCGGCATCCGGACCTGGCGGAGATGGAGGACGAGACCGCCGGCGACGAACTGGAGGCGAAGGCCAACGAGTACGGCTTCGACTACGTCCGGCTCTCGGGCAACGTCGGTATCATCGGCAACGGTGCAGGCCTGGTGATGACCACGCTGGACCTCGTAGACTACTACGGCGGCGAACCCGCCAACTTCCTCGACATCGGGGGCGGCGCGAAGGCCGAACGCGTCGCGAACGCGCTCGACATGGTGTTCTCCGACGAGAACGTCGACTCGGTCGTGTTCAACATCTTCGGCGGTATCACCCGTGGTGACGAGGTCGCGAAGGGCATCAACGCGGCACTCGAACAGTTCGACGAGATCCCCAAGCCCGTCGTCGTCCGCCTCGCGGGGACGAACGCCGAGGAGGGGATGGAGATCCTGAACACGGATCTGGTCGAGGTACAGGGCACGCTCGAGGACGCGGTGCAGCGTGCCGTGGCGCGGGCCGAGGAGGTGGACCAATGAGTATCCTAGTCGACGACGAGACGCGCGTGGTGGTACAGGGCATCACCGGCGGGGAGGGCAAGTTCCACGCCGAGCAGATGATCGAGTACGGGACCAACGTCGTCGCCGGCGCGGTGCCGGGCAAGGGCGGCCAGGAGGTCGCCGGCGTTCCGGTGTACGACACCGTGGCGGGCGCGGCCCGCGAGGAGGACGCCGACGCGGCCGTCGTCTTCGTCCCGCCGGCGTTCGCCGCGGACGCGCTGTTCGAGGCGCTGGACTCCCCGGTCGACCTCGTCGTGGCCATCACGGAGGGCATCCCGCAGCAGGACATGGCCTCCGTCTACAAGCGACTCGGCGAGACGGACACCGCCCTGGTGGGCCCGAACTGCCCCGGCGTCATCACGCCCGGGGAGGCCAAACTCGGTATCCTTCCGGGCAACATCTTCTCCGAGGGCGACGTGGGCCTCGTCTCGCGCTCGGGCACCTTGACCTACCAGGTCGTCGACAGCCTCACGCAACGCGGCATCGGGCAGACCACCGCCGTCGGCATCGGTGGCGACCCCATCATCGGGACGGACTTCGTCGACGCTCTCGAGCGGTTCGAGGCCGACACCGACACCGAGGCCGTGGTGATGTGCGGCGAGATCGGCGGCGAGGACGAGGAGGAGGCCGCCCGCTACATCTCGCAGTACATGGACACGCCCGTCGCCGGCTTCATCGCCGGGCGCACGGCGCCGCCGGGCAAGCGGATGGGCCACGCCGGCGCCATCGTCGGCAGTTCCGGCGCCGGAACAGCCGAGTCGAAGATCAACGCGCTCAACGACGCCGGCGTCCCGGTCGGGGACACGCCCGAGGAGGTCGCGGACCACATCGAGGACTTCCTTTGACATCCTCCCCGCGCTGAAGGGCGAGGATTCCCGACCGCTTTGGGATATTGTGGTTTACGACGTTACGTGTTCTTGAGGTGCGAACGCACCAGTTTCCTTGTCAAACAAGAACGTCGATGGCTGTGCCAACCAGCCGTTACTCCTATCTCCCCCATCACAGGCGAGACTCGGAGATACTTTCTGCCGAATGTTCTCAGCACCGTTCACGTCTGCGTTCGCCACCGTCCCGCACTCATCGCAGACGTGTGGCGGCTGATGAACGAGGACTCCTATCGGGGCGGCCTCACGGCGTTCCGGGCGTCCGAACTCACGCGCGACGCCGTCTTCGACGCCCTGCGAACCAGACGGGTGTACGGGACGACCCAGCCCAACCGCATCCAGGTCGCGTTCTCGCTGGATGGCCGCCGGCTCGACGACCCGGACCACACCGTCAGCGTCGACCCGGACGGCACCCGCGAGGTGTGGCTCCGGGTCGCCGGGGACGCCCCCATCGACTGCGTGGAGGTTGTGAAGAACACAGAGACGTGGCGCACGGTCACGCCGGGAGACGGGCCGGACGGGTACGAGAACTGGGTCGTCGAGACGACACTCGTCGACGAGACACCTGTCGCCGGGATGCGGTACGACGCCGAACGGGGCACCGACGCCGACGCCTACCATCTCCGGGTCGTCCAGCGGGACGGCGGGATGGCATGGGTCGGGCCGCTGTGGGCCGAGCCGGCCTGAGGCAGAGACGGGAGACCGAACCGCGTGCGGTACGTCCGGGGCCGTTCAGTGGGACTTGGCGATCTCGGAGAGCATCCGGGCCTCGATCTTCCGGAGATGCTCACCGACGGTCGTCGTCGAGAGGTCCAGTGCCTCGGCGATGTCCTCGTGGGTCGCCCGGCGCGGGACCTCGTAGTAGCCGACGTCGACGGCCGTATCGAGGATCTCCTTCTGACGCTCGGTGAGCATCGCCGAGAGCTCCTGTGACTCCGGGCTGTACTCCGAGAGCTGCTCCAGCTCGAGGCGGATGTTCTCCGGAACGCTCTCGATGGCTCGCTGGACCGTGTCGTCGTCGCCGATGAGCCCCACACGGACGGCGCCGCTGTCGTCGGCATCCCATCGGATGGGTGTGTCGATGACGAACTCGTACTCGCGGGTGAGCCGGAGCAGGGCCTCGGTCGTCTCGTTTGGGGTGAAGTGGATGTAGGTCTGGATACCGTCGTCGGTGTCCAGTACCTCGAAGTCGAGCACGTCCCCGCTCCCGCCGAGGATCTCCCGGAGTCGCTCGGAGTCCCCGCGGTGGGTCGCGAGCGACACGGCCGTGCCGTCGTCGAGCAGGTTCAGGTGGAGGATGGCCTCCTCCTGGATATCCGGGTCGTTCCTGAGCCGCTCTTCTGCCGGGTGGAGCCCGCCGGACTCCGGGATGAGGACGATTTTGACGTACCGCATGGCCGAGAGGTACGGTGCGCGTCACAAATAACTACCGTGTGAAATGGTGGTGTGTTTTATACTCTATTAAATGGGGTCGAGTGTGTAATCGTCCACATATCGCCCGACGGCCGGCGGATGGGTGGCAGACAGCTCGGTGACGGCGACAGGGAGTCGGCGAACGACCGGGCCAGGGCGATTCCGGTGCTGGCATTTGAATCCGGGGAGACACCCGGGACAACCGTTTTACGTAGGTCACCGGGAAGAGTGGCCGTGACTGGCACGCACACACGTCGTGCTGTCTCCCTCGCGGTCGTGGCGGTCGCACTGGCCGCGGTGGCGGGAGGACCTGCGTCCGGGGCGGCAGAGGGACCAGCCGCGACGACGGGGCACGGGGGCGACGGCAACCTGACGTGGGTGATGCTGACGCCACAGCCGGGGCTTGATGACGGGGACATGGAGAACTACGGCGTCCCGCCGCGGGGCTTCCGGACGGTCGACTACGTCAGCGTCACCTGGGTCGACGGCGGGTTCGCCGGGTGTGGCGCCAGTAACGCAGAGGTGTTCGGCATCGACCGGGGGAACGACGACCCCGGCACGGAGGTGGACCAGAGCCTCTTCTCCAGCATCAAATCCACGAGGGTGAACGAGGACGAGTTCGAGGCGGATTTCTACGACGAAGGCGACTTCGGCGGCTCTCCGCCCACCTTCAACGAGGGAGACCAGCTGGTGGGGAAGACGACCAGCTGTATCGACACGCCCGGCGCCCCTGGCTGGTATCAGGTCAAGTCGACCATCGCCTCGAAGAACGGCAACTTCGAGGGGAAATCGCACTACTTCTGGGTCTGTGACTGCGCGAACGAGCAGACAGCCCGGGAGCAACTGGGCCCACCGCCCTCCGAATCCACGCCCACCCCGACGGCGAGCCCGACACCGACGGCCACGGCCACTCCCACGCCGGAGCCGTCACCGACCCGGACGCCACCGGCCGAGGGTACGTCGTTCCCCTCGCCAACGCCCACACCGACCCCCACACCCACGCCCGAACACGTTCCCACGCCGACCGCCGTGGCGGCCGACGCAGCGACCGCGGCCGGGACAGGCACCCCAGGCGAGGGCGGCGCTGGGGGTGCAGGTGCAGGCAGCAGCGGGGGGGACGCCGGTGACGGCGCAGCCGGCGCGACCCCGACCCCCACCCACCCGGGGAACTGGTCGGCCGTCGTCGAGCGTTCGCCGACTGCCTCCAGTGGCCCCGGATTCGGAGCGACCGCTGCGGCCGCGGGGGTTCTCGCCACCGGGATGCTCGCGCGGCGCGAACAGTGAGGCGGCGACATGTGCGCGTGCTATTCGGTCCCACCTTCCTCGGTGCCGAGGCTGGACGGCGCACTGACGCCCGGTGTCAGCTCCTCGCCGGCGACGAGTTCCGGGAGGACGATGCGAGACGTATGCACCACCAGCACGAGCACCAGCGGGCCGAGGAAGATGCCGTACCAGCCGAAGACGGTGGCGCCGAGGACGTACGAGAGCATCGTCGCGCCCGTGTGGAGCTCTCGTCCGGAGAGGTACGGCCGGACGACGGTCTGCGGGAGGATGTCGAGGAAGACGAGCGCCACGAGGAACAGCGCGACCGGGTAGACGAGGAGCCCGGTGTCGTTCCCGAGCGCCGAGATCGCCAGCGCTCCCGTCAGCGGAACGTAGACGAGTTTGCCGACGACGATGGGGACGAAACTCGCGAGTCCGGTCGCGAGCGCGAGCGCCGTCGGAATCGGTATCTCGACGGGCGTGGGCACGAGGAGGTTGTAGCCGTTGTAGACGACGGCGGCGCCGACGGCGACCAGCCCGACGGTGAAGACGTTGCCGAGATAGACCGTCTCGAGGTCGTGGTCGACGGCCTGGAGGAAGGCATCGAGCGTCGATTCCTCGGCGAACAGGTTCGCCCGCGACCAGCGGTAGAGCCGGTCGCCGTCCTGCAGGAGGAAGTACGCGACCGCCGCCGCCACCAGCAGGATGAACAGGATGCCGCTCGCGGCTCCGACCAGCGCGAGGGCGGCGTCGGCGACCTCGCGTGCTGTCCCGGCGTTGCTGGTCAAGAAGGACATCGGCTGGTTCAGGACGGCCTGAACGGTCGTCTCGCGGGACTCTGCGACCGACCGGTCCAGATACGGGGCCAGCAGCGCACTCACGGTGAGCGACCGGCCCGCGAAGGTCGCGAGCAGTTCGCGCGACGCCACGACAACGATGTAGGCCACGACCGCGACCAGCGGGAGGATGACACCCAGGAAGGTCACCGTCGCGGCGGTGTGTGAGGGCAGGTGCCGGTCGACCCGCTCGTTGAGCGGACGGACGACGTAGTAGATGAACAGCCCGAGGACGAGCGTTCCGAGGACGTTGAGTGCGACGAAGGCCAGGAGGGCGGCCAGCGCACCAACGGCCAGCCACCAGGCCAGCCGGTCGCGCTTCCGGTCGGCAGCGAGGTCCATGCCGGGGGCGAATACCGGCTCCCTGAAAACGGGCGGGGGCGACCACGGTGACGGGGAGCGCCACGCGGTCACCGGGCCGGAATCGTCCGCACTTTCAACTCCCCCCCGATACGGGGGACAACCCATACCCGGGGATAGCCCGACTGTCAGTCCAAGCGAGACGAACATGGACAGGATGCAACCACTCGCGGTACTGGTGCTGGTGACCGTCGTGGCGGCGGGGCTCGTGGGACCGACGCTCGTCGGCCCGTCGCTCGACGGGACCGGTGGCGTCGCCGCGGCCGACCACGGCATCGAGAGGGGGAACTTCACCGTCCGGCCGAGCCCGCAACCTGGGCTCGACGACGCAGAGATGAAGAGCTTCGGTATCCCGAACCGGAACATCCCGCAGGTCGACTTCCTCAGGGCCACCTGGAAGGAAGGCGGTTTCACAGGCTGCGGCCCCGGAAACGCCGAGGCGTTCGGCATCGACCGTGGCAACGACGACCCCGGCACGGAGATCGACGAGAGCCTGACGGCGAGCGTCAAGGCGACGACGATCAACGAGGACGTGTTCAAGGCGGACTTCTACGACGAGGGGGACTTCGGCGGCTCGCCCCCGACGTTCAACGAGGGCGACGAGTTCGTCAACTACGTCACCGGCTGTATCGACACGCCCGACGAACCCGGCTGGTACCAGCTCACCTCCACTATCGCCGGCACCGACGACCAGGCCAAAGTGAAGTCACACTACTTCTACATCTGCGACTGCGCGAGCGAGCAGGAGGCCCGGGAGCAACTGGGGCCGCCGCCGTCCGAGCCCACCCCGACGCCGACGGCGACCCCGACGCCCACCCCGACGGCCACGCCCACACCCACGCCGGAGCCGACCCCGACCCGGACGCCGCCGGACGACGGCACGCCGTTCCCGTCCCCGACCCCCACCGCCACGGCGACACCATCACCGACGCCCGGGGCAACGCCCGAGTCGACGCCGACGCCAGCCCCGACAGCCACCGTGGCCGCCGACGAGGGGAGCGACGCCGACGAGAACGAGGCCGCGAGCGTCGCAACGCCCTCGCCGACGGCGACGGAGGGGGGGAACTGGTCGGACGTGGTCAGGCGGTCGCCGACGGCTGCCGAGGGCCCCGGCTTCGGCGCCGGCATGGCTGTCGCGGCCACGCTCGTCGCGGGGCTGCTCGCTCGCCGGCGGGAGTAGGCCCGCCCCGGAGCCATGGCGATTCCCCTCCCGGACTCCCCTGAGGGACAGATTCATACGCGGCAGTCCGCCACGAACGTACGACCAGAGGATGGAGTCGGAACGCGAACGCACGAGCCGGCAGGCACTGTGCGTGATGACACTGCTGCTAGCGGTGACAGTACTCGCGCTGGTACCTTCAGCCAGCGCCGCCGCGACAGGGCCCGACGACACCGACGAGAACCTCACGCTCGACCCCAGCCACGAGCCGGGACTGACGCGCGGCGCCGTGGTCGTCCGCGGCGCGTCCCCGAAGGTTGTCGGGACCGTCAACTCCATCACGGTGAGCTGGCCGGTCGGTGGGTCGTCGGGCTGTGGCCCCGCCAACGCCAAGGTGTTCGGGGTCGACCGCGGAGGCGACGACGCCGGGACCGCGGTCGACGAGAGTCTCTTCACCAGCATCAAGTCGGTCGATATCACCGACAACCGCCTCGAAGCCACCTTCTACGGGGAGGACGATTTCGTCGGAGACACGCTCCGACTCGACGAGGGGGACCAGTTCGTCGCTCAGGTGACCGACTGCATCGATACACCGGACCAGCCCGGCTGGTACCGGCTCCGTTCGACCGTCGATGGGTCGGATGCGGAGTTCAGCGCAGTGTCGGACTACTTCTGGGTCTGTGACTGCGCCGACGAGGCCGAGGCCCGACGGCAGCTCGGTCCACCGCCCTCCGAAGCATCGCCCACCACCGCTACACCAGTGCCGGCCACACCGGAACCGACCACGACACCGAGCACGGCCACAGGTCCGACGCCGACCGCGGCACCGACCACGACGCCGACCGCAGCACCGGATATGACGGTCGGGTCGGCCACGACGGACACGACACCGACGACACCGACGACGCCGTCGCCACCGACCGCGACCGTCACCACCAGTTCGCCGATGGGGAGGGAGACTCCGAGTACCACCGCACCGGAGGCGGCCAGCACGCAGACGAACGCAGGGCGCTCCGAGCGGGCACGAGCGGCGTCGACGGCCTCGTCAACCCCCGTACGGACGCCGACGGCGGCCGACAGCTGGTCATCCGTGGTCGAGCGGACGCCGACAACGGCCCAGGGACCCGGCTTCGGCGCGGTCGGTGCTGTGCTGGCCCTTCTCTGGGGCGGACTGCTGGCCGCTACCCGGCGGCCGTGACCGGCCGTCCCCGCGGTCACTCGTGGCCGGAGACGGGGACCGGCTCGTACGGTTCCTCGAGATGCTCGATGTCGGAGTCCGAGAGCGAGATGTCCAGTGCGGCGACGGCCTCCTCGAGGTGTTCGATGCTCGACGTGCCGATGATGGGCGCGTCGACCCGGTCCTTGTGGAGCAGCCACGCCAGCGCGATCTGTGCCATGGAGGCGTCCTTCTCGTCGGCCAGTTCCTGCACGCGCTCGTTGACCTCTTTGCCCCCGTTGTCGGCGTAGGGGTGGGCCTGGGCGTAGTCGTCCGTCTCGGCGCGGGTCGTGGTGAGATACTCCTCGTGGGGGCGTGCGAGGAACCCACGGGCCAGCGGCGACCACGGCATGACGCCGATGCCCTCGCGCTCGCAGAGCGGGAGCATCTCGCGCTCCTCCTCGCGGTACGCGAGGTTGTAGTGGTTCTGCATCGTGGCGAACCGCTCCAGCCCGAGCCGGTCGCTCGTGTGGAGCATATCGGCGAACTGGTGGGTCCACATCGAGGAGCCGCCGAGGTAGCGGACCTTCTCGCGCCGGACGGCATCCGAGAGAGCCCGCATCGTCTCCTCGACGGGCGTCTTGTAGTCGTAACGATGCGTCTGGTAGAGGTCGATGGTGTCGACACCGAGGCGCTCGCGGGAGGCGTCGAGTTCCTGTTCGATGGCCTTCCGCGAGAGGCCGCCCGAATTCGGGTCGTCGTCGTCCATCTGGAAGAAGCCCTTCGTCGCGATGACCTGCTCGGTGGCGTCCTCGCCGAGTGCGTCACCCAGGATACGCTCGGAGTCGCCCCGAGAGTACATGTTGGCGGTGTCGAAGAAGTTGATGCCGAGGTCGCGGGCCCGCTCGACGAGCTCGTGGCCGAACTCCTCACCCCGGACCCACTCGCGCCAGTCCGAGTCGCCGAAACTCATGCAACCGAGACAGAGTCGCGAGACGGTCACGCCGGTATCGCCGAGGGTGGTGTACTCCATGGCGGGGGGACTCGGGGCGACGGCAAAAATGTAGCCCGGCGTGGCCGCGCCCGTCTGGGGCGGAGCGCCACTGCCCGCGCGCTCAGGGCCGGGACAGGTCGGCGGTGTTCCCGGCGCCCACCCGCGGGTCCGGCACGAGGTCGACACCGGCCAGCGTCTCGAACGCCGGGAGACCACCGAAGGCGTAGCCGAACACCAGCAGCGCCGGGACGGCACCCGCGGCCGCGGCCCGCGCGACGGTGGTGTCGTGGACGACGACCAGCCCGATAACGAGGAGCGTCGCGCCGTACAGCGCGGCCACGAGTCGGACGCCGGGGACCGGGACCGCAGCGAACACGCCCGGCGCTGCGGCGTAGGCGACCACCTGCACGGTCTCGGAGACGCCCGCGCGGTCGGGGACGAACGGCCGGAGCAGGACGGTCTGGATGGCCGCGGTGAGATGCAGCAGCACCGGCGCGACGAACAGTCCCGCGACGACGAAGGTGAACACCGCCGAGAGAACCGGCCGGCCACCGTAGACGGGGAAGAAGCCGGGCGTGAACACCCCTCGGAGCGCGACGTGGACCAGCGTGACCACGATGGCGAAGACGAGGCCGGGAGCCTGGTCACCGGGTGCGACGCCGTTCTCGAAGAACCGGCGCGGCCGCACCAGCACCTCGCCCCACGCCCGCGCGAGGCCGACAGGCCCGCGTGCGCGCCCACCCTCCGGGTTCTCGACCCAGGTTGTCACGTCCGAGGGTAGGCGCGACCGCCGTTTGAGGGTTCCGGGGTCCGGCGCGCGGACGCGGGGGACGGGGGCGGAGGGCGGGGCGTCATCACGAGAACCGGCAGCGGGCAGCGTCGTGGCTGATAAGTGTGCGTGTTATGCCGTGCCAACAACTACCGGCGGTAGGGCCGTGCGTTCCTCCATGGCCGAGACGACCGACGGCGTCATCGAGCGTGAACTGCTGGACGAACCACACGTAGCCGGCCGTCGGGTCCCGGTCCGGGCGCTGTACACGGCGGTCGAGGAGTCGGGCGCGTCGCCGTCGGCTGTGGCCGCGCAGTTCGACATCGAACCGGCGACGGTCCACCGGGCGCTCGCGTACGCCCACGACAATCCGGGCGAGATGGCCAGTGTCCGCGCCGAGCGCGAGGCCGCCTTCGAGGAGTTCCGCGAGGAGCGTGCCGCGAACGGCGCCGACTGACGCTGGTCAGTCACCCGCGCCGACGTTCTCGACTGCCTCGACCGTCCGTGGGTCCGGCTCGATGGTGGCGTACTGGACCACCCGCTTCCCGAGGACGTCCACGCGCTCGGCGAGTCCCTCGTCGACCAGTTCACCGTCCTCGTACTTGCTGGAGACGCGGGGGAGCGCCGCCTGGTGGGGGACGACCCACGCGTTGAGCGCCCGGCAGACCGACCGGAGGTGCTCCAGCGGCGAGGTGGGGAACGAGCCACCCGCGACACAGAGCAGGCCGACGGTCGTGTCCTCGAACTCGTCGAACCCGCAGTAGTCGAGTGCGTTCTTCAGGACGCCGGAGTACGACCCGTGGTAGGCGGGGGTCCCGAGGACGACCGCGTCGGCCCGCCGGACCTCGGCGGTGAACACCGCGGCGTCGCCCGGTTCGTCCGCGTCCCCGTCGTACACCGGCAGGTCGAACTCGCGGAGGTCGAGGAGTTCCGTGGTCGCGCCCGACCGGTCGGCCGCGCGGAGGGCGCGCTCGACCGACAGACGGGTGTAACTCGCGTCCCGGAGGCTCCCGGCGATGCCGACGACGTGTGGCTGCTGACTCATGGACCGGGGTTGGACGCTCTCGGTCTTATCTCCACGGTGATATTCGTTTCACGACACGCGGTGCCACGCTGCGGTTGCACACGTGCAAACCCGGTGGAGCGACGGGGGTCGCAGCCGTACACCGACCCGTGTCCTTGACCACGCGTGCGCGCCGGGCGACAGCCATCGGGGGAGCGATGGGTGCGACGGTGCTGACGCAGCTGGTCGTGTTCGGAGCCTTCATGCGGCTGTTCGACGGCGCGAACGCCGGTATCGTCCCCGGCTTCGTCCCGTGGGTCCTGCTGCTGGGCTACCTCGCGGCGCTGGGGCTGGTCGCCGCCGCCGGGTTCCACTACCACGGCGCCCGGGCGCTCCCGCTCGCCTTCGGGCTGGCCGTCGTACTCGCGGCCTCCATCCCGTTCGGTGGCGGCTGTGAGGTGGCGAGCGGCGGGAGCGGTCTGCTCTCGCTGCTCCCGCAGGTGGACTTCCGGGGGCTCTCGCTCGTCCTCCGGAGTGGAACCGGCTGCACCTACCCGGTCGTCGCACCCCTGATGGGCACTGGCTACGCGCTGCTCGGGTGGGGACTGTGGGTGGTGTCGGCGGAGTCCGAGCCCAGCCGGTAACCTGGCAGAGATAGTTCAGAACACGCGCATAATACAATAGTTCGCTAGTTACCAGCCATATATCTCCCACAGCCAAGATACAGCGACGGTACCGGAGCCGACGCGCTACCGCGCGTCCTCTATCTCCTCGATAGCCCCGGGGTTCTCGATGGAGGAGAGGTCACCGAGGTCCTCACCGACGTGGGTGGCCTGGATGACGCGACGGACGATCTTCCCGGACTGGGTCATCGGGAAGTCGTCGACGAACAGGAGTTCGCGGGGGCGGAACGGCTTGCCCAGCTCCTCGCCGACGTGGTCGCGCAGCTCCTCGCGAAGGTCGTCGGACTCCTCGTAGCCGGCTTCGAGCTGGGCGAACGTCACGACCGCGGTGCCGGTCGTGTCGTCGGGGACGCCGATGGCGGCGGCGGCGTTGACGGCGTCGTGGTCGATGAGCGCGCCCTCCACCTCGGCGGGGCCGACCTTCCGGCCGGCCACGTTGAGCGCGTCGTCCGCACGGCCGTGGAGGAACCAGAAGCCGTCCTCGTCCTCCTGGGCCCAGTCGCCGTGGTCCCACATATCGTCGAATCGACTCCAGTACTCCTCGAGGTAGCGCTCGTCGCCCGACCAGAGCGATTTGGTCATCGAGGGGCACGAATCGCGCGCGACGAGGTAGCCCCGTTCGTGGCTGTCGCGGATGGACTCGCCTTTCGCGTTCACGATGTCGATATCCATCCCCAGCCCCGGCGAGCCCAGCGTACAGGGCTTGAGCGACTGACCGGGCAACGGCATCAGGAAGCAGCCGAATATCTCCGTGCCGCCGGAGATGTTGATGATGGGGCACTCCCCGCCGCCGACGTGCTCGTGGAACCAGAGCCAGGACTCGGGGTCCCAGGGTTCGCCGGTCGAGCCGAGCAGACGGAGCGAGGAGAGGTCGTGGTCCTCGACCCACTCGTCGCCCTTCTTGCGGAGCGCGCGGATGGCCGTCGGCGAGATGCCGAAGACGGTGAGGTCGTGCCGGTCTATCATCTCCCAGAAGCGGTCGGGTTCGGGATGGTCCGGCGCGCCCTCGTACATGAAGATGTTCCCGGCGAACGTGTGGTTCCCGATGAGGGTCCACGGGCCCATCATCCAGCCGATGTCGCTGACCCAGAAGAAGCGGTCCGAGTCCTGGTGGTCGAAGCCGAAGTAAATCTCCTTCGCCGCCTGCATCTGCGCGCCGGCGTGCGTGTGGACGATGCCCTTCGGCTTGCCCGTGGTTCCCGACGAGTACAGGAGCATGCACTCGTCCTGGGCGTCGGTCTCGACGGTGTCGAACTGGTCGTCCTGGCTCTCGACGGCGTCGCTCCAGAACTCGTCGCGGCCGTCGGTCATCGGTGGGTCCGACTCGTCGAAGCGCCGGTAGACGACGACGCTGCCCACGTCGGTGTCGGCCGCCTCGATGGCCTCGTCGGCCGGGTCCTTCAGGCCGACCTCGCTCCCGCGCCGGTAGAACCCGTCAGCCGTGAACAGGAGGTCGACCTCGGGGTCCTCGATACGGGTAGCGGTGGCGTCGACGCCGAAGCCCGAGAAGATGGGCACCGCGATGGCGCCGGCCATGAAGATGCCGTACATGATGCTGGCCACCTCCGGCACCATCGGCATGTACAGACCCACCGTATCGCCTTTCTCGATGCCACGCTCGCGGAGGCAGTTGGCCACCTGGTTGGACTGGCGCGCGAGTTCGTGGTAGGTCGTCTCGCGGACCTCGCCGTCCTCGCCCTCCCAGGTGATGGCGACACGGTTGCGCTCGGGCGCGTCGAGTTCGGCCCAGCGGTCCACGGTGTTGTGCGCGACGTTGATGGACCCACCGGGGTACCACTCCGTGAACTGTGGGCCGTCGCTGTCGTCGCGCACGGTGTCGTACTCCTCGTACCACTCGACGCCGAGATGCTCCGGGAGCGCGTCCCAGAACCACTCCACGTCGTCGGCCGAGGCCGCGATGAGGTCGTCGAGCGAATCGTAGCCGTGTTGCTGTGCGAACTCGTAGGCGTTCGTCTCCTCGACGTACCCCTCGGGTGGTTCGTAGACCACCCGGTCGGTTTCCTCCAGTGTGGTGTCGGGCGCCATCGTGTCCCGTGGTGGGACCGGCCCCGACAAGAAACCTTCCGAATCGTACAATAGACAACGAGTTTAGCGTGTACCCGGCGTCGGCAGCGCCGTGCCGTGGGTGGCCGTGTCGACACGGGCCCCACGGCCTGCACACTTTAACCATGCAGGCGTCAAGGGTCGGGCATGTACGTTCGGGACGCGCGCAACCGGGACGAGGCGTGGCTGCTGGACGGAATCGAGGCTATGGGGCTCGACGAGACCGCGTTCCGGTCACGGGACTACGTCATCGCGGTCGACGACGAGTCCGACACGCGAGCCGGGTTCGGGCGCCTGCGCTACCACCCGACCCCGAGCGACCCGGAGGTAGCCGAACTGACCAGTATCGGCGTGATGGACGGCTGGCGGAACCAGGGTGTCGGTGCCCACGTCATCGAGCGCCTCGTCGACACCGCGGAGATGGAGGGGTTCGACCGGGTGTACTCGCTGACCTCCCAGCACGAGTACCTCTCGCAGTTCGGCTTCCGCCCCGTCGAGACCGAGGACCTGCCCGACCTGCTCCGGGACCGACTCGAGGCCAAGCGCGAGGAACTCGACCCCGAGGCCATCCCGATGGCCATCGACCCCGACCGGTTCCGGATGCCCGACGAACTGCGCGAGCGGTTCAAGCAGGCCGCCGAAGCCGTCGACGAACCGGAGGAACCGGAGGAGACCGCCGAGGACTTCGGCATCGACCCGGACGAGGCCACCTACAAGTACGACACCGGCTCGTAGCGCGACCGGGGACTCGTCGGTACGGTTTAGTTACCCCGGTCAGAGTGTGGGAACATGCCCTCTCGACGGCAGTTCCTGCTGAGTAGCGCAGCACTCGGCGCGGCGACCCTCCCAGGCACCGCCGCCGCCGCCAGCCCCAGTCGCCCGACCGCCGACGTGGACGCCGCCCTGAACGCGTTCGGTTCCGGTGCCGTCAGTGGTCGCATCGCGCCCCGTTCGCTCCCGCGAATCGGTGCAGCCGCCGACCGCGTCGCGGCCGAGGCACCAGCGGTGGCCGACAACGTCGCCGGGCGACTTCCATCGACCGCCGACACGCTCGCGGCGCGTGACGGCGCACTCGGTTCGCTCGCGGACGCGCCCCTGCACGTGGAGACAGTCGCCCCAGCCATCGGCGGCGTCGCCGCGCTCGCCGTCGGCGTCGACTTCACCGCTCGCGGACCCGTCGTTCGGGCGCGGGTGACAGGCTCCGAGGGCGCACCCGCCCGGGCGGAGGCGCTGGACGCGCTCGCGGCGGCCGGACTCCCGGTCGCCGCGCTGGACCCGTTCGCCGTCCGGGACGGCGACGACCTCGCGCTGTACGCCGGCGTCGCGGACCGGGACGACGAGCAACCGTTCGTCCTCGCGCTGTTACTGGTCGTCCTCGCGGCCGTCGTCGGGACGTTCGTGCTGGGGCTGGGCAGCAGTACGAGTGGCAGCAGCAGCGGGGGTGGTAGCGCGAGAGAGGTCCCACAGGTCGCGTTCTCGTTCGAGTACAGCGCCGACACCCAGCGCGTGACCATCACCCACGACGGCGGCGACAGCGTCGATGCGAACGAACTGCAGGTGGTCTACGAGAGCGACGGGAGCAGGGCGGTCGAACGATGGCAGGACGACGACGGCAGGGTCACCGCGGGTGACTCGTTCACCACGAGCCGACCCATCGCCTCGGGCGCGACGCTCCGGGTCGTCTGGCAGAGCAGCGACGGGAACAGCGGTGCCGTGCTGGGCGAGTTCACGGCCCCGTAGGCGCGCCGACGCGATGACTCCCGTGGCCGATGGGGGTCGGCGGCGGTCCCGACCATTCAAGCGGCCCGCCGTGGTAGCCGGATGCATGTTCGACGAGGAGGACCTCGAAGCGATTCAGAAGGGCCACGAGGAGTGGAAGGAGGAGACGTACGGCTCGACGGTCGACCGCTTCGGGGAGCGCAAGGAGACGTTCACCACCGATACCGGCGGGACCGAGGTGGACCCGCTGTACACGCCCGCCGATGTTGCCGACCTCGACTACGAGGAGGACCTGGGCAACCCGGCCGAGGCGCCGTACACTCGTGGCGTCTACTCGACGATGTACCGCGGGCGCCTGTGGACCATGCGCCAGTACGCCGGGATGGGGACAGCCCGGGAGACCAACGAGCGGTTCCACTACCTCATGGACGAGGGGCAGACCGGCCTCTCGATGGCGTTCGACCTGCCGACCCAGATGGGATACGATTCGGACGCGGCGATGGCGGAGGGCGAGGTCGGGAAGTCGGGCGTCGCCATCGACTCGCTCGACGACTTCGAGACCGTCTTCGACGGCATCCCGCTCGACGAGGTCTCCACGAGCATGACCATCAACGCGCCCGCGTCGGTCCTGCTCGCGATGTACATCGCCGTCGGGGACAAGCAGGGCGTGCCGCGCGAGGAGCTCCGCGGGACCATCCAGAACGACGTGCTCAAGGAGTACATCGCGCGCAACACCTTCATCTACCCGCCGGAGCCGTCGATGCGACTCATCACGGATATCTTCGAGTTCTGCGCCGAGGAGGTCCCCAACTTCAACACCATCTCCATCTCGGGGTACCACATCCGCGAGGCCGGCTCCACGGCCGCCCAGGAGATCGCCTTCACGCTCGGCGACGGTATCGAGTACGTCGAGGCCGCGGTGGAGGCCGGGCAGGATGTCGACGAGTTCGCCCCGCAGCTCTCCTTCTTCTTCGCCTCCTACAACAACATCCTCGAGGAGGTCGCGAAGTTCCGGGCCGCCCGCCGGATGTGGTACAAGATCATGGAGGAACGGTTCGACGCCGACACGGAGGCCTCGAAGCAACTCAAGTTCCACACCCAGACCGCCGGGTCGACGCTCACCGCTCAGCAGATCGAGAACAACGTCGTCCGCGTGGCGTACCAGGCGCTCGCGGCCGTCCTCGGTGGGACCCAGAGCCTCCACACCAACGGGAAGGACGAGGCGCTCTCGCTCCCGACCGAAAAGTCCGTCCGGACGGCGCTACGGACCCAGCAGATTCTCGCCCACGAATCGGGCGCCGCGGACACCATCGACCCGCTCGCCGGGTCGTACTACGTGGAGTCGCTGACGGACGAACTCGAGCAGGAGGCGTTCGACCTGCTCGACGAGGTCGACGAGCGCGGCGGCATGCGCCAGGCCGTCGAGGCCGGCTGGGTCCAGCGGCAGATTCAGGACACCGCCTTCGAGCGCCAGCGCGAGATCGAGGCCGGCGAGCGGACCATCGTCGGCGTCAACGAGTACCGGGTCGAGGACGAGGAGAAATCCGAGGACATCGAGCAGGTCTCGGAAGAGGACCAGGAGCGCCAGCGTCGGAACGTCCAGCAGCTCCGCGAAGAGCGCGACGACGCAGCCGTCGAGGACGCACTGAACGACCTTCGCACGGCCTGCGAGGGCGATGAGAACGTGATGCCGTACATCGTGACGGCGGTGAAGGCGTACGCGACGACGGGCGAGATCTGCGATGCCATGCGCGACGTGTTCGGAGAGTACCGCGGCGCAACGGTCTGACGGTTCCCGGACCGTCAGTGCCGACGACGGTAGCGATTAGTGGCTACCCCCGGAACGGTCGGTATGCATATCGACCACGCCGGTATCGCGACCAACGACGCTGTCGGGCTCGCCGACCTGTACGTCGCCCTGCTCGGATGCGAGCCGGTCCACAGCGAGACGTTCGACGGGATGGATGTCCACTTCCTCGACTGCGGGAACGGCTACCTCGAACTGCTGGAACCGGTCGAGGAGGAGGGTGCCATCGCGCGCTACCTGGAGAACAACGGGCCGGGCATCCAGCACCTCGCGTTCGCCACCGACGACGCCGCCGCAGCGCTGGACCGCGCGCGCGGGCTGGACATCGAGTGCATCGACGAGGAGCCCAGAGAGGGTGCGTGGGGCCACGAGGTCGCCTTCCTCCATCCCCGGGACACGGGCGGCGTGCTGGTGGAGTTCGTCGAGCACTGAGCCGAGCTACAGCACGCGGTCGGCCGGCAGGGTCCGACCCTCGGCCACACCGTCCGCGGTCCGGTCGGGCCCGAGGACGGCACAGTCGCCCCGTACCTCGTCGTCGGGGAGCAGTATCTCGCCGCCGGCCAGCAGCGGTGCCGCGATACCGGCCGCGACGACACCAGGGTGCGTGAGCGGTCCCCGGACGGCGACCGTGTCGTCCGCGTCGAGACCCAGCGCCTCGACTACTTCGCGGGCCGCGTTCATGACGGCGCCGTGGCTCACGGTCCACTCCTGGGCGGCCAGCAGAGCCGTTTCGGGACGGACGATATCGGGCGGCGCGGTCGGATTCTCGCTCCAGACCTCGCGCTCGAAGTAGGCGTACGAGGGGTCGGTCGGTTCGTCACCGTACGCGACGTAGCGAGTGCCGGGCGGGTAGTCGTAGTCGTCGACGCGTGCTGTTGGCACGACCAGCGCCTTCAGAACACCCTGCTCACCCGTCGCTGGCGGGTCGAACTGGACGGTCGCGCCGAGCATCGACGCTCCGAGCAGCGTCAGCACGGACTCCGGAACCGGGTCCGCCGCCACGCCAACGGCAGCCTCCTCCCGGACGCCCTCGTTGCGCAGGTAGTTGCCGACCTTCCACGCCGTCGTGCAGCAGCGCCGCCAGTCGTAGGCGCGGCCGGACGCCGGGTGCCGGAGCGCGGGCCTGTCGCTCCGGCGCTCGCGGGCCACGCAGTCCCCGAGAACGGCGAACTCGTCGGTCATGCAGCAGGCTACGAACGGGCGGGCGAAAAGACGTGCGACGGCGGCGATGTATCGGGGGGTGGCGAACAGGCGGTACCGCTCCCGGACGCTGGACCGTGGTACCGCGCTGGCGGAACCGACCAGTCAGTGGCGTGCTGGCTGCTCGGGTCGGCGGTCCGGCGGTGGCTCGTCAGGTCACGGGGGCGCTGGTCGCGTATTCATACTTGAATGTACGTGAGCGATATTCCTTGCAGAATAATTCAAAACCCCGAATTAACCTCGAATAGTAATCATAATGCACCAATAAACACACGTTCATAGAATATTCGTTTGCACCCACGCGAGCGCAGCGAGCGCGGTTCTCCGGCACTCGGGCGCTGCGCGCCCTCGTGCCGGGGTTTTTGATGCAGATTTTTTGCGGGAGCGGTTCCGCGCCGGAGGCGCGGAACCCGAGCGCAAAAAAGGTGCGTTAGAAGAAGACGGTCCCGTGGTGTCGCGGCCGTTCCTCGCGGCGCTTGTTGCCACAGTAGGTGTCGAGTCGTCGTTCGAGCTGCTTGCGGAGGTCACCGGCCGGGAGGAGTTCGTCGACCTCCATCTGACTGGCCTGCGCGCGGATGTCGATGTACTTGTCGAACTCCTCTTTGGCCGATTCGATGAAGGCGTCCTTCGCATCGCCCTCCATGTCCTCGATGGTGTCGGCGAACAGGGCGTTGACGGCCGCGTCGGGTCCCATGACACTGATTTCGGCCGAGGGGAGCGCCAGCGTCGCGTCCGGGCCGAACGAGGGGCCAGCCATCGCGTAGATACCGGCACCGTACGCCTTCCGCGTGATGACACAGAACTTCGGGACCTGTGCGTTGGAGGTGGCGTAGATGAACTTCCGGCCCTTGCGGAGGACGCCCTCCTTCTCGACGGCCGAGCCGATCATGTAGCCCGGCGTGTCACAGAGGTAGACCAGGGGGATGTTGTAGGCGTCACAGGTCCAGACGAAGCCCGCACCCTTGTCCGCCGAGTCCGGAAAGATGGCGCCGGAGACGTGGTTGGGCTGGTTGGCGACGATACCGACGGTGCGGCCGTCGATGCGGCCGAGACCGGTGACGAGTTCCGGCCGGAAGTCGGGCTTCAGTTCGAGGAAGGAGTCGCGGTCGACGACCCGGTCGATGACATCGTGGACGTCGTAGGCCTTGTTCGGTTCGTCCGGGATGACCTGGTCGAGGCCCTTCGGGTTCTTCTTCGGCGGCTGACCGGGCACCTGCGGGGGCTGCTCGGCGTAGTTCTGCGGGATGAGCCCCAGCACGTCCTTGACTTTCTCCGCCGCCGTCTCCTCGTCGGGGACGACGATGTCGCAGGACCCGGAGTGCTGGGCGTGGAGGTGGGGACCGCCGAGTTCCTGCATCCCGGAGACGTTCTCGCCGGTCATCGCGCGGACGATGCGCGGCGAGGCGATGGCCATCCCGGAGATGTCCTCGACCATGATGAGGTAGTCACAGAAGACCGGGGTGTAGGCCGAGCCCGCAACGTCCGGGCCGTAGAGGACGCCGATCTGCGGAATCTGCCCGGACATGATACACTGGTTGTAGAACATCTTCCCGCCCCGGTAGCGGTCCATGTGGGTGTCACCGGGTTCGCGCTCGTCAGCGTTGAGCCGGGCACCCGTCGAGTCGACCAGCCGAAGCATCGGGATGTCCAGGTCCATCGCGCGCTCCTGGATGCGGATGACCTTCTCGACGCCCATCTGCCCGAGCGAGCCGGCCTTGACGGTGTAGTCGTTGGCCGTGAACGCGACCTTCCGGCCGTCGATGGTGCCGATGCCCGTGAGGAGGCCGTCGCCGGGCAGGTCGTCGTCGTCGGTGTGGCGCGCGAAGGTGCCGTCCTCGTACTCGATGCGGTCGAAGATCATGTTCAGGCGGTCCCGGACGAACACCTTGCCCAGTTCGTCGATCTTGTCGAAGCCGCGGTCCGGGCCGCCGGACATGATGTTCTCGATCTCCTCGCGGATGCGTTCCTCGCGCTCCGTGACGACGGCCGCCTCCTCGTCCCAGTTCTCGCCCGCGGCTGCCAGGTCGCCCCCGCCGCGGTCCCGCAGTTCGACGGGGACCCCGAGATGCTCGGAGACGGCCGTCGCGATGGCCTGTGCGATCTCCTCGTCCGTCTCGTCCTCGATGGTTATCTCCATGGGTGGATACTTCGGGCAACTATACGCGAGTTCAAAGTTGCACCGATTCGTGTGAACAGCTACCCCGCGCGCCGGCAAATAGGTACTGGTGGGGGCGGGTTTTCGGGGCCCGGCCTCACTGTCGGGAGCGCCCAGGATATGAACGGGGCGGCGGTTGCCGGCGTCCGGCCGGTAAAGACACTTAAATCGATAGCATTGGCCGGGGAAAGAGTTACGTCCCCATGCTAGTCTGTGAGACTATGGCATTCTCCACGCGGCCGAGCCTGGGTCCCGAATCGTACCGGTGGGGTGTCCTCGGGGTCGCCTTCCTCGTCCACGCGACCTGTATCGCACTCATCTGGCAGGCCGTCCCGCCGCTGAAGCAGGCGATGGCGCCCACGCTCGGAACGGAGTGGGGGGCCGTCGTCGTCGTGTACGCCGCCTTCAGTTTCGGGATGATGCTGACCCAGTTGCCCGGCGGCACGCTGGGTGACAAGTACCCGCTCCGGTACGTGGTCGGGGCCGGAGCCGTCTTCGCTGGCGTCGCCACGGCCATCCGCGCGCTCGCCCCGACACTGACGGGGCAGGTCGTGCTCAGCCTCGTCGCCACCATCGGGATGGGCCTGGTCAACCCGAACCTCATCAAAATCGTGACCGAGTGGTTCCCGCCGGAGCAGCTCGGGCTCGGGCAGGGTCTCCTCATGTCGGGCAACACGCTCGCCTCCGGCCTCGCGTTCTCGCTGTCGGCCGGCGTCATCCTCGGCGCGGTCGGGTCGTGGCAGTACGTCTTCGTCCTCTACGGCGGCCTCACGGTCGTCGCCGGCCTCCTCTGGTTGCTCACGGTGCGCTCGCCGCGCGACACCGAGCGCCCCACGAACCCCGAGACGGGGCTGCCGTTCCAGACCGACAGCGGCGTCCCCCTGCGCGAGTCGCTGAGTGCCGTGGCTCGCTCCCCCTCGACGCCGTGGGTCGTCCTCCTCTCCATCCTCTCGTTCTGGGCCATCATCGGCTCGCTCTCGGTCCTCCCGGAGTTCGCCGACGCGATGGCGTTCGACGTGCCCGAACTCATCCTCGGGACGCCGCTGTTCCTCGCGACGCTAGGTGCGCTCACGCTCCCGGTCCTGTCGGACCGCTTCGGCCGCGGCCCGATTCTCCGGGTCGGTGTCGTCGGCCTCGCGACGGGCATCCTGCTCACCGGCTTCGCGCCGTCGCTCCCCGTCTTCGTCCTCGGGATGGTCGTCGCGGGGCTGTTCGGCGGCGGCCTCAACGCCATGTTCTACCTCCTCCCCGGCGCGCTCGCGGACATCGACAACGCCCACGTCGGGACGATGGCCGGCGTCATCCTCTCGCTCGGACAGATCGGCGCCACCGTCGCCTCGGTCCTCGGCGCGCAGGTGCTGGAGCACGCGGACTTCATCCCCGGCGTCCCCGCGGTCGCCGAGTCCGCGATGACGGTCGCTATCCCGGTCCTGCTGGGGCTGCTGTGCGTGGGTCGCCTCCGGCTGCAGGAGGCCGTACTGGACGAGGACGGCACCGACGCGGCCGTCGACGAGGACGCCGCCGTCGAGGGGTAGACGACACCGCGAGACGGCCGGCACCGCTCTCGATGTCTGTTTCGTGCCGGCCGTCAATCGTACCGGCGTGCGCTGGCGGCAGCCCCGGAACCCGCGAGCGACCTCGTGTCGCTCGCTCACGTGGCGGGGCTGCCGATTCTAAGCGCGCGAGGGCCGAGATGCGCAGCCGCGCGCAGCAATGCGAGCACGGCGAGCGCCGGGAGAGCGAAGCTCTCCCGAGGTCGCGGCACGGCCGCGACCACCGCAGGCGGCTGGGGAGGTGTGAGGCTCACGCTCCCCGACTGACGAATCTGCGGTCCTGGCGGACTCGAAGGGCGAGAGCGCGAGGGCTTCGGAGGTGTCTCCATCGTCGCAGTCACCGGCAGAGAACGCGAGGGCTTCGGAGCATCACCCCCGAAACATCGCGATAGATGCCAGATATATTGGACGTTGTAGGGTCAGTGCGCTTTTCGAACGATTATGATCCGTCTATTCGTGCGCAGCGTCCCACTCGTCCGGTTTCTTGTAGTTCGAGCACACGTTACACCGCACTCGGCCCATCGAGTCCATCGCGTTATCGAACGTCCCACAGTTGGTGCAGTAGTAGCCCCACCGTTCCTCCCGCGCCGGAGAGGCGTACGCGACCAGGAACGGACCCTTCTGGCCGCGCTCGGCCTCGTCGAGCGCGACGTACAGCGTCCCGTCCGGCCCCTCGTGTTCCTCCAGTCGGTCGTCGGGTGCCGGTTCGAGGTCCGGGGCCGCATCACCGTCGGCGTCGGCATCGGCGTCGGCATCGGTCATACGCCCCGGTAGCGGACTCGGCGGCTAAAGCCTTCCCACGCGGGGAGCGTGTGGGCCGTGTGCCCTGCGAGCCGAAGCCGTCAAACGCGCCGGGCGCCTCGCTTCGTCCGACGAGACGACGATGACAGGCCCCCGGCTGCTCCACTACTCCGACATCGAGAACGCCTACGACACGCCCGAGCGCATCGGGCGGCTGGCGGGCACCCTGCGCGAGCGCCGCGCCGCCGACCCAGAGAGCGCGCTGGTCTGTGGGACCGGCGACAACGTCGCGCCGGGCGTGCTGGCGCTGACCACGAAGGGGGGCCAGGCGCTGGACTTCTTCGGGGCGGTCGGAACCGACGTGGAGACGTTCGGCAACCACGACTTCGACTTCGGCCCCGAGCGCACGCGCGAACTCGTCGCCGAATCGCCACAGCAGTGGGTGACCGCCAACGTCGAGGAGGCCGGCTCGCGCTTCGCCGCCGAGCACACCCTCCCGTGGACCGTCCGGGCGGCCGGTGGCGCGACCGTGGGCTTCGTCGGCGTCACGAGCGCCCTGACGGCCTCCATCAACCCCGAGGCGAAGGATCTGGGCTTCACCGAGCCCGTCCGCGCCGCCCGCGAGGCCATCGCCGACCTCCGGGCCGAGCGCGACCCCGACTACGTGGTCGCGCTGTCGCATCTCGGCCGGGCTGACGAACGCCTTGCGGCCGAGACAGACGCCGACGTGGTCCTGGGGGGCCACCTCCACGCCGAGACCGTCGAGCGGTTCGACGATACCGTCCTCACGCGCCCGGGCGTCAACGGCGCGGTCTGCTTCGAGGTGCTCCCCGCGACGGGCGAGGTCCGGCGCCACGCCGTCGACGACGGACCGCTCCACGCCGACCTCGCCGACCACCTCCGCGACCGGATGGCCGCGGCCGGCCTCGACGAGGTCGTCGCGCACGTCGCCACACCCGTCGAGCGGACGGAGGCCGCCTGCTTCCACGGCGAGTCGCGTATCGGCAACTTCGTCGCCGACGCGTACCGCTGGGCCGGGAACCGCGCCGTCGAGGACGGCGTCGACCTCGCGCTCCAGAACAGCGGTGGCGTGCGGTCGGGCCCGCCACTGACGGGCGACGTGACGGTCGGTGACCTCATCAGTGTCGTCCCGTTCGAGGAGCCGGCGGTCGTGCTCGAACTCGACGGCGCCGCGCTCCGGGCGGTGCTGGCCGAATCCGGCGGCTCCGACGTGGGATTCGGCGCCCCCGACTGGTGGCACGGCCACGTCGCGGGCGCCGAACTCGTCTACGATTACGCCGGCCACGACCTCGTCGACGCGCGCGTCGGCGGCGATCCCATCGACGACGACCGGACGTACCGGCTCGTGACGGCGGCCTACCTGCTCCACACCGCCGACGAGTTCCCGACCCTGACCGGACTGGAGCGCGTCGCGACGCTGGACACACAGTACCAGCTCCTCGTCGACTACGCCCGGGCGTGCGGCATCGTCCCGACCATCGAGGGCCGGGTCGAACGGCGTGGACTGTGACGGCGCTCCCGAACGGAAAGGTTCAGGCGATACCCCACCGCAGTCCAGCACGATGACCCTGGTCGTGGTGCCGGTGCGCTATCCGCTGACGGACCACTCGAAGGCGACGCTCGCCCGCGCCATCGAGGTGGCCGAGGAGCACGACGCCGAGCTGACGGTCCTCCATGTCAACCTCTACCAGGACAGCGGCCGGGTGAGCCGGACGGAGTTGAAGCGGGCGGTCCGCCGCGAATTCGGCGACCTCCCGGATGTCCGCTTCGTCGTCCGGTCCGGGTTCCTCGTCGAGGAGACCATCCTCGAGGAGGTGGCCGCCGAGCGCGCTGACTTCGTCGTCATCGGGCAGAAACAGGCGGGGCGCTGGCGGCGGATGCTCCGCAGCCTCGTCGACGACCCCGATATCGAGACCTACCTCCGCGAGAAGCTCGACTGCACCGTCGTCACCGCGACCGCGACGAACTGACCTACTCCTCCGGGCTCGCGTCGCCGTCTCCATCGACGGGACCGGGCTCCTCCGGCCGCAACCGCGTGCGACCTGGCGACTGCTCACGCCCGACATCGTGCTCGACGGGAGCCCCCCGAGGGTCGCCCGGCGCACCGTTCCCACCGGCGTCGGCCGACCGTGTCGCGACCCGCATCTCGCCGCTCGTGTCGTCGAAAACCAGATGTGAGTGCGGGTAAGCGATCTCCACGTCGGCGTCCGCCAGCCGCTCCCAGACCTGCGTCTGCACGTTCGAGCGCAGCGCCAGCAGCTTGTACGGCTCCGTCGCCCAGTAGCGCAGGCGCAGGTTGATGCCGTGGTCCGCGAAGTTCTCGATATAGCAGGTCGGGCCCGCCGGATACCGGGCGCTCCCGATACGGATGTCCGGTCCCCCCTCGACGACCTTGTCGACCTGACGGGCCGACTCCTCGATGAGGTCACGGGCCGCCTGGATGTCGGACTCGTAGGTGACCAGGATATCCAGCGAGAGCCGGGTCCGGGAGTCCTCCGCCGAGAAGTTCACCACGTCCCGCTCGCGGATGTTGCCGTTCGGGATGATGAGGAAGGTGTTGTCCAGCGTGAACACCTTCGTGTACCGCAGCGTGACATCCTCGACGAAGGCGTACACGTCCGTCTCGGGGAGGTGGATCATGTCGCCGATCTCGTAGGGCTGCTCGCTCAGGACGAACAGCCCGTTGACGACGCTTCCGATGATGGGCGCGAGGACGAACCCGGCCACCGCGGAGAAGACGGTCACCGAGAGCGCGAGGTCGCCGATGGGGACCTGCAGGATACGCAGCGCGATGAGGATGCCGAGCAGGATGACCGCGCCCTGGATGCCCCGCAGCACCGTCCGGGTGAGCGACGGCCGGCGGAACCGGCGGGCGATTCGCCGACCGAGCAGCTGCTGGACGACCGTCGAGGCGTAGTAGAAGACCACCAGCACGCCCATGGCGGCGAGGAAGCGCGCCAGCCCCTCGTGGAACCACGACGGGAGGAGTGCCAGCCCGTCGTTGATGGCCTGGTTGCCAGCCTGCAACAACCCCCAGCCGCCTGTCATGGCCAGGACGACACCGGGACCGGGCAAGAGGGTTTCGACGGCGGGCAGGCGCGGCCAAACGGGACCGGAGAGCCCGATGCTCCGAACCAGGGTCCGGGGGACCGTCCCCGACGCCGTCCGGTTGCCGCAGTCATATACGTCCGCTCCTCCTGCGTACTGGTATGAGTGCACAGTCGCGCGTGGGACCGCCGTCGCTCCCGCGCGACCGCCTGGATGACGACGGCTGGTCGCTCGTCGAGGACGAGGTCGAGACCCTGTTCAGCCTGTCGGCGGCACGGGTGGAGGGCCACACGCAGGTGTTCGAGGACGCTGCCCTCCGGGCTGCAGTCCGGGAAGCGACCGGCGTCGACCACATGTGGCGGTTCTTCTTCGCGACACGGGTGTCGTTCACGCCGGCGCTCGCTCCCGGCATCGCGCCGCTCATCAAGTCGCGTGTGGCCAGCGAGGCGCGGGCCGCGTTCGCCGACGACCTGCTGGACCGTGGCTTCGAGAAGGTCGCGAAGGGCGAGCGGAGACGAGCCCGGGTCCGGAGCGGCGCCCGAGCGGAGTTCACGCCGTTGAAGGCCCGCTTCGAACTCCCCACGGGCCGGATGCTGGACATGGAGGGGTTCCTCGCGGTCTGGTTCGACGACGGCTTCGTCATCGCGGGCGGCGCCTACCCCGCGGACCTCGATGCCGTGCTCGACGAGGTCCATGGCGTCGAGGCGGACGCCGGCGCCTACCGGGAGCAGCTACTGGACCTCATCCGGTCGGTCGGCACCTGAGGGGGGGGTCGGAGACGGCGCGATGGCGGCCGCGTCTCAGAGCCCGAGGCCGGCGAAGAGGAGTTCTCGCGGTGCGACCGAGACGTGCTCGTAGCCGAGATGCTTCAGCGGGCTGTCGGCCTCGGCCCCCATCGTTGCGACCTCGCGCGAGTCGATGCGCGCGACGGCGGTCAGGTCCGCTGCCGCGAGCGTCGCGGGGAGCGACCCACTCGCACCCGAACCGGACCCGCCAGCGCTTCCGGGAGCCGAGCGGAGCACGTCGATGGCGACCGGGAGCGACGGGAAATCGACGAACACGCGGTCCGTGTACGCCTCGACCGCCAGTTCGTGGCCGTCGACCCGGACCGTGAGGTCCGCACTCACGTCGAGGCCGAGCGGCATCTCCGCGACGCGTCTGATGGCCTGCACCAGCGACGCCGCGTCACCAGCGTCACTCACGTTCCCGCGTCGAGACCCGCAGGGTCCCGTCGATACGCCAGTGGGCGTGCTCCGCATCCGGACCCGTCCGGTTCGGGACGGCGACCTCCATGTCGTCGAACTCGTAGGTGATCTCCGCGCCGCGCCCGGTCAGCCGGTCGTAGATGGTGATCGCCAGCTCGGGCCACGTCGTGGTCTCCTCGGTCTCGGGGACGGCCTCGCTCATGCCTCCGAGTAGGGTCGTCCCGACCTTATACCCGGTGGCAGGGGCGAGGCGCTCGGACGGCGGTCCAGAGTCAGCCCTCGTCCACGAGCGTCGGCGCGTCGGGCGCCCGCGCGACCGTCAGGAACCCGGTGTGCCCGACGGGCGCGGTGTCCGGGCGGGAGCCGCGCTCGCCGAACGTGAACTCACGCTGGATGGTCTCGTGGGTCGTCACGTCGACCAGGCCGGCATCCTCGGCGGCGAGTGCTGCCTCGCGCGAGCCCTCGACGAACGGCACGTACATGGCGAGGTAGCCGCCCGGCACGAGCAACTCGTCGGCCCGCGCCGCGACCGTCGGTGCGTCGGCCGTATCCAGCGTGACGACGTCGAACCCGGCCGCCGCCGCGTCGTCGCTCCCGTCGGCGAGCGCGTCGAGGTCGTCGGTCACGTCGCCGGTGCGGACCGTGACGGCGTCGGCGACGCCGGCCATGGCCATGTTCTCGCGCGCGACGTCGGCGAACTCGGGGTCCTGCTCGTAGGTGAGTACCTCGGCACCGGCACGGGCGAGATAGGCCGCGAGGACCCCGGTCCCGGTACCGGCGTCGAGGACGCGGTCGCCCGCGCCGACCCCCGTCTCACCGAGGACGAGGCCGATGTCGCGTGGCACCATCGGCGCGCCCGTCCGCTCGAAGTGGTGGAACAGGTCCGGGCCGCGCAGCCGCCGGACGACGAACTCGGTGTCGAGGTGGGTCGCGACGGTGTCGCCCGGCTGGACATCGTCGGGGACCCGGAGGATACCGAGGTCGGTCTCCAGCCGCTCACCGGGCTGGAGCAGGTACTCACGGTTCTCACGGACGAGCAGGACCGGGGACCGGTCGGCCTCGGCAGCATCAGTGGCCTCGGCGTCGGCGCTGTCCGCCCCGGTGCCGTCCGCTCCGGTCGGCGACGGGTCCGCCGTCGGGTCGGTGTCGTTCACTCCAGCATCTCGACGGCGGCCGCGAGGTCACCGTCCGTCGCTTCGAGCGCCTCGCGTGCGTCGGCCTCGCTCGCACCCGTCCGCGCGGCGACGATCTCCACGTCGGAATCCGGAATCGCCCCGCCAGCGTCGGCGTCAGACTCGGTCTCGGCGCCGGTGTCGCCCTCGACGGCGGCCGCAGTACCGCCCTCTCCACGCGGGCGGGACTCCGGCGAGCCGACGACCTGATACGTTGCCTGCCCCTGCGCGTCCATCTTCTGCACCTGGGCGTCGGTGAAGACGAGGTCCTCGTCGGGGGTCCGGATGATGACCTCCTCGGCGTCGAGGTCCTCGAGGTCGATACCCATCTGCTCCATCATCTGCTTCATCTTGCGGGGGTTGAGTCCGCCGCCTCCTCCGAACATACGAGTGGGGAGCATCTCTGCCATCAAAAGCGTACTGTCGTGAAGGCGGGTTCGGCAGGCCCACCAGCCACCACCGGCTCGCGCGAACGACGGACCCACAATCCGTCGCGCGGGTGCACCCCGCCCCTCTCACGTGGAGACCCCGCTGGCACCACCATGACACCGGCACTGGGTCAGCCTCTGACCCCATCTGCCCCTTTGATGGCATAGGGTAATGCCGTTTCGAGCGTTTTCAGGTCGTGATAACGGCGGAGGGGACTGGCAACACATCACACGAAATCCAGACGTTCGATTCGAACTGTGGCCTCTGGTCGTTTCTTGAGACAACAGGAGAGAAACCCCGAAACGATCGGCGGTCGCCGTCAGTAGAACTCGCGGACGAGGTCCATCGCGTCGTCGGGAGCCCCGTCCGGGATGTCGGCCATCGACTCGGTGATGCCCTCGCGCTCCTCGAAGCCGACGGAGTTCTCGTCCTGGTAGATGACGCCCTGGTACTCCTTGTCCGCGTCGAGGATCTTCTCCTTGGCGTCGTCGTAGTCCGTCGAGTCGTGGTCCGTGTCCTCGAGGTCCACGATGGTGTCGCGGAAGTAGTCGTACGTGTCGACGTCGTTGAACGTCACGCACGGGCTGTAGACGTTGACGAAGCCGAAGCCGTCGTGCTCGATGGCCTGCTGGACGATCTCGGCGTGGCGCTGGGCGTCCGAGGAGAACGACTGCGCGATGAACGTCCCACCGGCCGAGAGCGCCAGCGCGAGCGGGTTGACCGGCTGCTGCTTCGTGCCCTCCGGCGACGTGGAGGTCTCGAAGTCCTCGCGCGAGGTCGGCGAGAACTGGCCCTTCGTGAGGCCGTAGATGCGGTTGTCCATCACGACGTAGGACATGTCGACGTTCCGGCGGACGGCGTGGACGAAGTGGCCGGCCCCGATGGAGTACCCGTCGCCGTCGCCGCCGGCGACCATCACTTCCAGGTTGGGGTTGGCCATCTTCACGCCGATGCCGACCGGGAGCGCGCGCCCGTGCACGCCGTGGAGCGCGTACGAGTGCATGTACGTCCCGATCTTGCCGGAACAGCCGATGCCGGCGACCACGAACGTGTTGTCCGGGTCGTTGCCCGTGTTCGCGAGGGCCTTCATCATCCCGTTCATGGTGCCGAAGTCACCGCAACCGGGACACCAGGTGGGCTGTGCGTCGGACTTGAAGTCGGTGAATCGGATATCGGAGCTCATTCTGCTTCCACCTCGGCGGTCTCGCCCGCCAGTTCCTGTTTCACCCGCTCTGCGAGTTCGTCGGCCTTGAACCGCACGCCGGTGTACTTGTTGATGCGCTTGACCCGCTCGAGGGCGTCGTGTTCGAGCACGTCCGCCCACTGGCCGGTCGCGTTACACTCCACGACGATGACTTCGTCAGCCTCGCGGATCTCCTCGGCGAGGGCCTCGCGCGGGAAGATGTAGGGACAGGAGAGGAAACGCACGTCGACGCCCTCCTCCTCGAGGAAGTCGATGGCCTCGAGCATCGCGCCCTCGTTCGAGCCCCAGGAGATGACGAGGTTGTCCGAGTCGGAGTCGCCGAACTCGCGGGGCGACCAGTCCTCGCGCTCGAGGGCTGTCTCGACCTTCCGCTGGCGCTTGTCGACCTGCTCGACGCGTATCTCCTCCTCCTCGGTCCGGCGCCCGAGCTCGTCGTGCTCCAGCCCGGTCGTCATGTGGGCACCACCCTCCACACCCGGGAACGTCCGGGGCGAGACGCCGTCGTCCGTCGCGGCATGAGGCGTGAACTGGTCCTTCTCGTTGGTCCACTCCTCGACGTCGTCCTCGTCGACGACGCGCCCGCGCTCGATTTCGACGGCGTCCATGTCGAACTGCTCGGGCTCGTAGGTCTGCTCGGTGACCGCCATCGCGAGGTCGCTCACCAGGAAGACCGGCGTCTGGTACTTCTCGGCGAGGTTGAACGCCTCGATGGTCTTGTGGAAACACTCCGCGACGCTCGTCGGCGCGAGGACGAACCGCGGAATCTCGCCGTGTCCGCCGTACAGGGTCATATTGAGGTCGCCCTGCTCCTGCTTCGTCGGCATCCCGGTCGAGGGACCCGAGCGCATCACGTCACAGATGACCAGCGGCGTCTCGGTCTGCGCGATGAGGCCGAACGTCTCGGTCATCAGGTCGATACCCGGGCCGGACGTGGCGGTCATCGAGCGCGCCCCGGCACGGGCCGCACCCAGCGCCATGTTGATCGCCGAGAGTTCGTCCTCGGCCTGTACCACCTTCCCGCCGTAGCGGTCGACCCGTCCGGTGAGATACTCCATCACGTCCGTCGCGGGCGTGATGGGATAGCCCGAGTAGAACCGGCAGCCGGCGGCGATGGCGCCCATCCCGATGGCCTCGTCGCCGTTCAGCAGGACGTAGTCGTTATCGGTCGTCTCCAGTTCGTAGTCGGTGGTCAGGTCGTACTCGTCCTGGACGTACTCCTGGCCGAGCCGGGCGGCCTGTTTGTTGGTGTCGACGATGGCCGAGCCCTTGTCCCCGAAGCGCTTCTCGAGGGCCTCGTCGAGGTTCTCGATGGGGAAGCCCGCGACCTCGCAGGCCGCCCCCAGCGCGACGATGTTGCGGACGATGGCCCCACCGGCCTCCTCCGCGAGTCGTTTCAGGGGCACGTCGAGGCCGGTCATCTCGCCCGGCGCTTCGAAGTCGGACATCATCGTCCGCTCGCCGTCGAAGATGATGACCGAGTCGTCGTGGAGTTCGTCCATGTTCTCATCGACCGTCCGCTCGGTCAGCGCGATGAGGATATCGAGTCGGTCCACGACGCTCTCGACACGGTCGACAGCGGTCCGGACCTTGTACGCGGTGTACCCGCCCCGAATCCGGGACGCGAAGTCCTTCGACGTGAAGACGTGTCGACCCGCCCGGGAGAGTGCCTGTGCGAAGATCTTCCCGGTGGAGTCGATCCCATCGCCGGCTTCGCCGCCGATGGCCCAGTTCAGGTCGTCTGGCATAACTAGGAGCGGGTTCCGGTGGACGCACGTTAAGCCTTCTGAATATTGCCGTAACCTCCGGATTCCGCGGGGTCCAACCGGGAGCGGGCCGGAGCCCCGCGACGCCGGGCGTCGGGAGCGAGCCACGGGGCCACCGTCGGTCGAACAGCGAAACGAAAAGTGGTTGCCAGTCGCTCCCGGAGACGACCCATGGACGAATCCGACCTCCGCGTCGTCGCCGTTCGCGAGTGCGGCCCGGACACGGTCGCCATCGAGTTCGAGACGCCGCCCGAACTGGACGCCCAGCCGGGACAGTTCGTGAAACTCACCGCCGAGGTCGAGGGGGACTCGGTCTCCCGCTTCTACACCATCTCCTCGCCCGACGTGGAGGGGACATTCGAGATTACGGTCGGCTACGACCCCGACGAAGGGGGCCCATTCAGCGAGTACCTGCTCGCGCTGGCGGCTGACGACCGCGTGCGGATGGCCGGGCCGTTCGGGAGCGACTTCTACGAGAGCGAGCCGCGTGCGGTCGTACTCGCCGGCGGCCCTGGTATCGGCCCCGCAGTGGGAATCGCCGAGCGCGCGCTGGCCGAGGGCAACGAGGCCGCCGTCGTCTACCGTGACGACGCACCGGTTCACGAGGAGCGCCTCGCTGCCCTCGCGGCCGCTGGCGCGGCGGTGTACGTACTCGGCGCCGACGAACCGCTGGCCGATGCCGTCAGCGCCGTCGTCACAGGCGAGCCGGGCGAGCAGCTGTTCGTCTACGGCTTCGAGACGTTCCTCGACGCCGCCACCGACGCGATGGCTGCTGTCGGCGCCACGCCCGACGACGCCAAGGTGGAGAACTTCGGGTAACCGAACGGAACGGTCCGGAGGTCGGGTAGACGGCCCGGACGGCCGGAGAGGTTATAAATCACCGATAGTAACCACCAGTGTCTTTAAGCGACTCCTGTACTGGATGCCAGTAGAGACGACCGTAGCGCATGACAGGACACAACGACAGCCCGTCGGGGACGCCCGGTGGGGACGACAACGGGGACGACGGAGACGGGGGTGAGTTCGAGTTCGGTAACGCGCCGGAGTCGAACCCACCACCAGGCACAGGCGGGACGACCGACCACGATGGCCTGGCCGGCGACGGTGGTGAGCCGGTCGGGGCTGGTCCGAGTGGTGGGACCAGCGCAGGCGGGTTCGACTTCAACCAGTGGATGCAGAACGTCGACCCGCGAGAGAACACGGGCACCGGCGAGGGCGAAGACGGTGCCCCAGACCCAGTCTACCGGCCCTCGGAGCTCCCATCGAGCGTCGGGCTCGGCGGCGAGGGACCGCGTGTCGTCACCTTCGGGCGCGACCGGGCGGAGCTTCCGTCCGGTCCGAAGGCCATCCCCCTGCTCGTCATCGGGTTCATCGGGGCCATCATCGTCGAGGCGCTGAGCCGCGTCATCGGCGCCGTTCCCGGCATCTCTACTAGTTCGGGAAGCGCGACGACCACGACGACCACACAGCACGCCGACGCCGCGGGGGCGTTCGAGTTCGAGAACGGTGGCTTCGACTTCGACGGCTGGCTCGGCGCCGAGTCGCTCGATGTCTCGGAGACGGAGTCGGTCGCGGCGGCCGGAGCCGCCACCGAGACCGCGACGACCGGGGCCGCGGCGGCCGCCGGGACCTTCGAGTTCGAGAACGGTGGCTTCGACTTCGACGGCTGGCTCGCGGCCGGCGACACCGATTTCACCGCTCCCGATCCCGAACCCGAACCGGCGCCAGCGGCGGAGGCCGAGCCCGCCGGTGCGGCAGCGACAGGCGCTGCGGCCGGCACAACGGCCGGTGCTGCGCAGAGCGCCACCGCGAGTGGTCCGACCGCGTCCGACCCCGGCTTCGGCGAGCCCTCGCCGACTGCCGGAACGGGCGACGAGATGCCGCCCATCAAGCTGGCCGCGTTCGCCCTGTTCGCGGCGAGCGCGGTGGCGGTCGCGTTCACCGTCCTGAGCGCCGGTGGCGTCGTCGCCCCCGGCCAGGGCGGCGTCCAGGCGAACCCCGGCTCGGCCGGTGGTGGCGGTGCTGCGAACGCGACTGCGACGCCGACCGCGACGGCAACAGCGACGGACTCGCCGACGCCGACCGCGACGGACTCGCCGACGCCGACCGCGACGGACTCGCCGACGCCAACTGCGTCGCCGACGCCGACGCCGACCGCGACGCCGACACCCACGGCGACACCGACGCCCACGCCCACGCCGACGGCAACCCCGACGCCGACGGCAACCCCGACGCCGACGGCAACCCCGACGCCCGAGCCCACGCCGACTCCGACCCAGACGCCGATCGGTGGTGGCATGATCGGTGGGGGCGGCGGTGACGGTGGCGACAGCGGTGGTGACGGCGGCCTGCTCGGCTGACCACACAGAACCGCACGACCGACCGATTCCCCGCTTCTTTCGCGCGATACGACGACGCAGTAGCTACTCCGAACGAGCGCCACCGGGAAGCAGATCGGAACAAGACCCGACGATACGGCTTATGCGGCCGGAGAAGAGGGTTCTCGACGGATACCCGCGCAACGCTCGACTACTGCAGGCCGAGGTCGGCGCTCATCGAGTTGCCGGCACGCGGGACCCCCTTCACCGTGTACGTCTCGCCGTTGACGAACGCCGCCGCGGGCGAGGCGAGGAACTGGACCACGTCCGCGATATCCTCCGTGTGCCCGATGCGGCGGTCCACCTGGTCGCGCGGCGGCATGTCTGACTCGTCGATGCCGAGCGTCTCCGCGACGCCGGGCGTCTGGATGAGGCCGGGCGCGACGCAGTTGACACGGATCGAGTGGTCGGCCCACTCGACCGACAGCGTCTCCGTGAGCCGGATGATGGCCGCCTTCGAGGCGGAGTAGTGGCTCTCGTTGGGGGCGGCGTGCTGGCCGTTCACGCTGGACATGTTGATGACGACGCCGCCGGGGTTGTCGTCTTCGCGCATCGCCTGGCCTGCGACCTGCGTGCAGTGGAACGTACCGTGCAGGTTGAGGTCGACGATGGCCTCCCAGCCGTTCGGGGAGATGTCGTCGAACGCGGCGACGAACTCGCCGCCCGCATTGTTGACGAGGATGTCGACCCCGCCGAGTTCCTCGACGGTCGCCTCGACGAACGCCTCGACCTCCTCGCGCTCGCGGACGTTGCATTCGACGGCCAGGCAGTCGCCCGCGTCCGGGTCCTCGTTGATGCCCTCGGCGACCGGGTCGACCCGGTCCTGCGAGCGCGAGCAGATGGCCACGTCGGCCCCGCCGGCCGCGAGCGTCTCCGCGACGGTGCGGCCGATACCCTGACTCGCGCCGGTGACGATGGCCCGCTTCCCTTCGACGCCGAACTCCGCACTGTGGAGTGACATGGACGGGTCGGCGGCCGGTGGGAGGAAGTGTCTACCGGAAGGGGCGACCTACTCGTCGCCGGTCGTATCGTCGGTCGACTCGTCCTCGTCAGCCGTCTCCCGGTCACGACGCCGGCGACGGCTCCCGAAACCGAAGAGACCACCGAGCGCGTCGAGTTCGTCGATGGCCGTCTCTGAGACGTTCGATTCGCGAACTCGGCGCGCGAGTTCGTCCTCTACGTCGGGCACCTCGACGGCGCCGCCCGTCGCGGTCTCGATAGGCTCCCGGATGAACTCGTCCTCGGCCGCGTCCACGAGCTCCGCGGCGCCCTCGTTCAACTCCAGCACGTCCGCGATGAGTGTCGGGTCGAGACCAGCCCCTGTCACCGAGAGGTCGTCGCCGACGGTCACCCGCTCGAGTTCGACCTCCATCTCGGGGGCGTCGGTTCCGTCGGTGGGGCCGTCGCCCCCGACGCCGGTGTCAAGGGCGCGCCGACCTGAAGACACGTAGGCCGCGGTGACGAGGAGGATGAGGCACTCCACGAGCCGCCGCCACCGGGGACTGGTGGTACGCATGCTGCCCGCTTCGAGGTACTGCAGGGAGAAAAATCCGGCCGTTCAGGCGCCGCCGTCGTCCGTCCGTTGCTGGTACTCCTCGCGGGCGGCCTTCAGGCCTGCGACGAGGATGTAGACCGCATCCACGATGTCGATCTCGTCGAAGCGTCCCTCCACATCCGTGTCGACCGGGAGCGCGTCGGTCGCGTCGCCGCCCGACTCCCCGGCCACGGTGCCGGTGTCGGTCGATGCCGTATCGACCGTCGTGTCGTCCTCGTCGCCGTCACCGCCACGGAGTGCGCGGACCAGGAGCACGACCCCGACCACGAGCACCGCGCCGATGGCCAGTTTCTTGCCGCCGATACCCCCCGCCTCCTCGGTGTCGTTCGTCATGGGTGCCCGTTCACCCCCGTACAACTTAAACGGTTCCGGGTCGGCGCCCGACCGGTTCGCGTCCGGTCGACCGATACGTGCCCGGCCCACGGTGTGGTCGTCCAGGGGGGCGTTCCACGGGTTTTTAACCGGAAACGGCCCTCTGGCCGGGCAATGAGCCCTGCAGGCGCCCCTGGTCGCTGGTTCCTGCTGACCGGCAACCGCCGGGCTGTCACGCTGCTGTTGCTCGGGGTGGTGTACGTGGCGCTGGTACCGATGGCCCTCGTCTTCCTGGGCTCCGAGCAACTGCTGGCCGCGCGTGGGACCATCGCCGGTCTACTGAACACGCTGCTCTCGGGCGTCATCCTTCTGGTCTCCATCGTCGTCTCCGTCACGTCGCTGTTCGTCTCGCAGGAACTCAGTCCGGTGGGGCGCCAGCGCGAGCGCGTCGAGCGGGCCCGCGAGTTCCGCGAGTCGACCGAGGACATCCTCGACCGCGAGGTGTCCCCGGCCCGGCCGTCGGCGTTCCTGCGGGCGGTCACGCAGGGCATCCTCGAGCGGACCCAGGACCTGCAGGACGCCGTCGACGCGATGGCGCCGGGCCACCCGGGGCTCGACGAGGGGACCGAGGGTGACCCCGCCGCGGAGATCGACGCGTTCCGCGAACGCGTCGCCGCGGATGTCGAGGCGGTCAACCGGCGGCTGTCCGACGGCGCGGGCACCTTCGGCATCCTGCTGGCGGGGCTGGAGTACGACTACGCCGGTCAGCTGTACGCGCTGCGGCGCTTTCGCTCCCGCCACGGGACCGAACTGACCGAGGAGGTCGACGCCCGACTCGAGGACGTGGTGGCCGCGCTGGAGTTCTTCGTCACCGCCCGCGAGTACTTCAAGTCGCTCTACTTCGAGCGGGAGTTCGCCACGCTCTCGCGTGACCTGCTGTTCGTCTCGCTTCCCGCTCTGGTGCTGGTCTCGTACGCCATCCTCGCCATCGACGCGGAGATGGTCGGCGGCACGACAATCGGCGTCTCGCGGCTCCTCCTGCTGGCCGGCGGCGCGTACACCCTCGCGCTCGCGCCGTTCGCCGTCCTCACGGCGTACGTCGTCCGCGTCTCGACCATCGCGATCAGCACCCTCTCGGCCGGGCCGTTCGTCCTCGCCGACGACGACCCGGACGACCTCGTGGAGTGAGGCGGCGGCCCGGACAGCCCTCATCGCTGCGGCGAAAGTCCCTTTATACCCCAGCGTGAGGTGGGGGTATGCGCCAGGCGACGTTCGTCATCAGTGCCGGACGGGGAGGACTCCATCCTGCGGACGCCGCCATCGCCGCCGAGCCGAACATACAGCGGCTCTCCATCCGGCAGATCGATATCCTCGACGACGGTACCGGTATCGTCCTCTACGCGTCGCGTGGCGACCTCGAACGCGGGAAGCAACTGCTGGAGGGTCGCGACGACATCTACGACGTCGACTACGTCGGTGAGACCAACGGCGTCACCCTCGTGCATTTCGAGCCCAACGACACCGTCCGCGACCTGCTGGCGGTCGGCCGGAGCCAGGCCATCGCACTCGACCTCCCTATCGAGTGCCTGCCGGACGGCGGTGTCCGCGTCACCGTCATCGGCAACGACGCTGCCATCAGCCAGGCCGTCGACGACATGCCCGAGTCGCTGGCGCTGTCGCTGGAGTCGATGGGTGCCTACGACCCCGACCGCTCGGACCCGTTCGCCTCGCTCACGGAGCGCCAGCAGGAGATCCTCCTGACCGCACTCGAACTGGGCTACTTCGAGACACCTCGCGAGACGAACCAGGAGGAAATCGCCGAGGCGCTGGATGTGTCCACGGCGACCATCGGCGAACACCTGCGGCGGATCCAGGCGAAACTGATTCCCTCCGTGGTTCCCCGGGCGCTGTGGGAGTAGGCGAGCACGGGCAACAGCCCAAAACCCCAGATATCTGGAATATCCCGGTACCCTCCTACTTATGCGTGAAGTAGGCAGTGAGTTCCCCATCCTCGAACGCATCGAGCCGGCAGAAACCGACGCGCTCGAACTGGAGTAGGTCGTCCGCGGCGTACCCCTCCACACCGGGCTCGGCGTGTCCCTCGACGTCGCCGTCCATCGTGCGCATCGTCACGGGCACGTTCTCGTCGGCGTCGACCCAGTGGACCACGTCCACGCCCTCCTCCCGCACCAGGTCGATGCCCTCGTCGGTGAACTCGAGCGTCCCCCCGTCGTTCCGGACCGGACCCCAGCCCTTCAGCCAGACGCGCTCGCCGTCGGCAGGCACGTCATCGCTCTCCAGCAACACCGCGTCCCCCAGCGGGACATCACGGTCGCCCCGGTCCTCGTGTTCCGGATGCACCGGCGGATGCCCCGCGTCCGGCCCGCCCTCGACGGGCAGGCGCTCGCCGTCCCGGACCAGGAACGCGCGGTCGGTCTCGTCGTCGACGCGGTCGCGGTTGGCCGAGTAGACCGACGACATCGCGAGGTCCGCGTTCGTGGTGGAGACGCCGAGGTCGGTCATCGCCTCGACGACAGCGTCGCCCCGGATACCCCGGCGCTCCAGCGACGCGAGCGTCGGTGCGCGGGGGTCGTCCCAGCCGTCCAGTTCGCCGTCGGCGATGAGTTGCTTGATGCTCGACGTCGAGAGCGGCACGTCGTACTCGTCGACCTCGATACGGCCCCAGTGGGTGACCTCGGGATACTCCCAGCCGAAGTAGTCGTACAGGAAGCCCTGCCGCTTCGCGGAGTCCTGCAGGTCGATGCCGCGGATGATGTGCGTGACGCCGAACAGGTGGTCGTCGATGGCCGACTGGAAGTCCAGCATCGGCCAGCAGCGGTACTCGGCGGCTTCCTCGCGGGGGTGGGGCGTGTCGACCATCCGGAACGCCACCCAGTCGCGCAGCGCGGGGTTCTTGTGTTCGATGTCGGTCCGCACCCGGAGGACCTTCTCGCCGGACTCGTACTCGCCGGCGACCATCCGGTCGAACTCCTCGTGGGTGGTCTCGGGGTCCTGGTCGCGGTGTGGGCACGCCTCGCCGCTGTTCTTCAGGTCCGAGAACTCCGCCTGCGGGCAGGAGCAGGCGTACGCGCCGCCCGCGTCGATGAGGTCGCGGGCGTGCTCGTAGTAGGTCTCCACCCGGTCGCTGGCGCGGACGACCTCGTCGGGCTCGAAGCCGAGGTAGTCGATGGCGTCGAGGATACCGTCGTACGCGTCGAGGTCGGGCCGCTTCGTCTCGGGGTCCGTGTCGTCGAACCGACAGAGCATCCAGCCGCCGTACAGCTCCTTGTAGGAGCCGATGACGGCCGGCATCCGGGCGCTGCCGAGGTGCCACGGCCCGTTCGGGTTCGGCGCGAGGCGCATCCGCACCTCGTCGTACTCCTCGACGTTCGGGAGGTCCGGGAGGACCTGGTCGTCTTCCTCGTCCTCGGCCTCCAGTTCCGCGACGGCGTCGGGGTCGAGTTCGGCGAGTCGCTCGCGTTTCTCCTCGTCCGAGAGCCCGTTGACGCGCTCGCAGACGGGCGCGACGATGCCCGGAATCTCGTCGCCGTGCTCGCGGAACTCCGGGTTCTCGCCCATCATGGGGCCCATGATGGCCCCCACCTGCGCGTCGCTGCCGTGCTTGAGCGCGTTGAACAGCGCGGCCGTCTCGGCCTCACGTTCGACCCGCTCGCGAAGGTCGTCGTTCATGTTGTCCGGGACTTCGCGGGTGGGGGTGAAAACGGGTGTGGATTGTGCGGGGCGGCCGGCGCCACCGGCAGCCGGCGCTACGCCACTCGCACGACCCGTACGTCCAGTTCCTTCGCCGCTCGGGTGACGTGCGCTCGGTCGGTGTCGCTGACGTAGACGAGTTCGTCGACGGTCCAGCCGGGCCAGTCGGCCCGAATCAGCTCACGAGCGGCCAGCAGGTCGCCGACGGTGCCGACGCGGGCGGCGCCGGGGTCGAACGCCACCAGCGTCACCGTCTCCTCGGCGAACCTCTCCGTCCCGCGGAGCGTCTCGAACAGGTCGGCCTTCGTCACGCCGAACGCCTCGTCCGCCTCCGGGTTGACGTACTCCGTGCCGGCGTGGGCCGTGTACACCTCCGGGAGTTCCTGTTCGCGGTCGGTGAGGCAGACCGCGTCGACCGTGTAGTGGTCGCCCTCCTCGCCCAGCGAGAGGCCAGCGGGCACATCCACCCACCACTTGCCGTCGGGCGAGGCGTCCGATTCGATGAACGCGCGCCGGAGGGAGCCGCGTGCGTCGGTCATGGTCGGGCGACGGGTCGGGGCCGGACGACAAATCTCCGTCGGTGGCGGGCGCGACCCTCAATGCTCCTCGACGGCCACCACCTCGGCGTCCTCGTCCATCGTCAGCTGCAGTTCGTCGCCCTCGTGTCGGACAGTCACCTCGACCCGGTGTGGGTCTGCCGAGACGACGCGCTGCTCGTTCCGGGTGGCGAGTCGGTCACGCCGGCGTATCTGCTCGAACGCACCGTGGCTGTAGCCGACCTCGACACCCCGCTCGTAGTAGAACGCGACGACCGCGGGGTGGTGCAGCACGAGACTCCGTGGCGACGATGCGTGGTAGTTCTTGCAGACCGTACACCCCAGGATGACGAGCGCGGCCGGCGTGCGGCCACACGTCTCGCAGACGCCGTCCTCGTCGTGGTCCTCGCACACCTTGAGCCGTAGATTCACCGGCCCGGAGCACTCGTTGCAGACGCCCTCGAGCATCGTCTTCATGTCCTGGTAGCCGCGGCTCAGGGCCGCCGCCCACAGCTCCTCCGGCGACCGGTCGCCGAACCCCGCCGGGTCGAGCGCCGCGCCGGTGAGGTAGCCGTCCGGCTGCTCGTTGGTCCCCGCGAAACCACCCTCGCACTCGGTACAGACGTGGTAGAGCCACTCGTCGTCGTACAGCACCGCGGTCTGACCCCCGCAGTACGGACAGGGCACGTCGATGGGCGTGCGCTCCAGCGTCGGCTCCTCGATGCCCGCGCCCGCGATGACGGTGCGGACGAGCTTCTGGCCGGCTCGCCGGAGGAGGTAGCCATCGTCGACCTTGCGGACGAACTGCCCGACCAGCTGTTCGAGGTGGTAGTTGAACTGGCCGGAGTCGGTGGTGCCGACCCGCTCGCGGAGGTCCGAGAACGAGATGCCGTCTTCGGGGTTCACGGAGTCGTGGGCGTCCCAGAGCGCCAGCAGGATCGCCAGCCGCGTCTCGTTGCTGAGCACGGCGAACGCATCCGTCGCACGCTCCATGTCGCCCCCCACCGCCGCCTCCAGCGGTGACGCCGCCGGATTCTCGCTCATGGCGGACACGAGCGACGGCGTGGTCATAAGCCATCGGGCGAGCCAGCTACGAGTAGAACAGCGGCGGCCGGCGCTCGTCGGTCTCCTCGGGGGCGAGCGCCCGCTCGTCCGCGTCGCCGAGCAGGTGGTCGAGCACGTCGACGGCGGCCTCGCGGTGGAGCGGCCGGTTGTCGTTGCCGCAGTTCTCGTCCATCACGCAGGCCGGGCAGCCCTCCGTCCGGGCGCAGGTACAGGCCGCGATGCGCTCGCGGGTGCGCCGCGCGAGCGCCTCGAACGACTCGTAGACGGCCCGGGAGAAGCCGAGCCCACCCTCGACACCGTCGTAGACGAACCAGCCCGACGCCGAGCGCTCCAGGGACCCCTCGCGCTGGCGGGCCTCGAGCGCGGTGCGGACTGCCTCGACGCTGCCGGGGGCGTCGCCGTCACTGTCTGCGCTTGTGGCTCCGCCTTCGTCGACGCTTCCCGCGCGCTCGGCCTCGGCGAGATGCCCGTCGAGCAGGAGCGTCGAGAGGCCCCCGAGGTCGCCGGGGTCGAGCATCAACTCGAGCGGCGCGGCGCCGATCATCCCGTGCTCGGCCGCGTGGAGCCCGCCCATGTAGCCCAGATGCGGTGACTGTTGCTCCTCGGGGAGGTCGGGCACCCGGTAGTCGGCGTACCGCTCGACGAGCCCGCGCTCGACCTGCTCGGGAACTTCGACCCAGCAGAGCTGCGTGTCCATCGTCAGCGGCGGCAACTCGGTGGGGATGGGCGTGCCGATGCGCTCGTTGTCGCTGATGCGGACGCGGTCGTACTCGGCGTGGTGGACGAGGACGCTCCCGGTGCCGAAGTGGAGTCGGAAGCCGTTCACCTCGCGCGATTCCTCGCTCTCGGCGTCGAGCACGGTCACCTCGGACCGGGTACGGGTGTAGTAGTCCACGTCGACGGGCTGGAGGCGGACGTACGGCTGGCTGGTGCCGCCATCGCGCCCGTGCTCGATATCGACGACCTCGTACTGCTGGTCACCGTGGACCCGGACCGCGCCCTCGTGGTAGTCCCGGAAGGCCCGCTCTCGCGCGAGCGGTTCGAGGTCCGGCTCCTGCTCGGGCGGCGTGTCCTCGGTCACGCGAACCTGGTACTGCTCGTCGTCGGTCGCGTAGAGGTTCACGTCCGTCTGCGGGCGCGGCGGGCCGACGTAGGAGACGCCCGTCTCGAGGTGGCCCGTCAGCTTCCCGGCTCGGCGCCACATCTCGACCGCGCGTTCGAGGCGGTCCCGGTCGGCGAAGGCGTCGTCGGGGCCCTCGCCCGCGTCGGTCTCGTCGATGGCCACCTCGTCGGCCGCACAGAGGAGGTGCTGGGCGAACACGCGGTCGTTGGTGGTGTCGACCACGGCGTCCTCCACGTCGCCCTCCAGCAGGTACACCGGGTTGTCGACGATGTACTGGTCGAGCGTGGCGTAGTCAGCGACGAGCACCGAGAGGGCGTCCGCGGCATCGCGCCCGGCGCGGCCGACGCGCTGCCAGAAGGACTGGCGCTGGCCGGGGTAGCCCATCAGGAGCGTCGCGTCGATCTCGCCGACGTTGATGCCGAGTTCGAGCGCCGACGTGGCCGCGACCCCGTCGAGCGCGCCTGACTTGAGCGACTGCTCGGTCGTGTGGCGCTTGCGCTTGCCCTGGCCCGCGTGGTACGGCTCGATGGGGCTCGGCTCGCTGGCGGTGTATGAGCGCGGATGCTCCCGGCGGTGCTCGCGGGCGCGGCCGACGGACAGCTCTGCGAGTTTCCGCGACGGCGTGAACATGAGCGTGCGCACGTCGTGGTACGTCAGGTGCGAGAAGACGCGCGGCGCCTCGACGGAGGCGGGCTGGCGCTCGAAGGATTCTCCGTCGTCGCGTTCACCCCCCGTATCTTCCCCGCCAGCGTCGGCTCGCCGCTCCGTCGGCGGCGGGTTCCACAGCACGAGGTCCCGGCGCCCGCGTGGGCTCCCGTCCTCGTCGACGACGGTGACGGGTTCACCCAGCAGCGCCTCGCTGTGCTCGCCCGGGTTGCCGATGGTCGCCGAGGAGCAGACGAACGACGGGTCGCTCCCGTAGTAGTCGAGGACGCGCTTCAGCCGGCGGAGTATCCACGCGACGTGCATCCCCTGAACGCCGGTGTAGGTATGGGACTCGTCGACCACGACGAGGTCGCACGCGTTGAAGAACCGCGACCAGACATCGTGGTTGTGGAGGTACGTGTTGACGCCCATGAAGTTCGAGATGACCACGTCGGCCTCCTCGCGGATGCGCCGGCGCGTCTCGCCCAGTTCCGTATCGCCGTCGTAGACGGCCACCTCGATGTCCAGCCCGAGGCGGTCGTACAGGGACGACAGCTCCCGTTGCTGGTCCTGCGCGAGTGCCTTCATCGGGTAGACGACGTACGCCGTCGACTCGGCGTCCCGGGCCCGCGCGTCGAGGACGTTCCGGGCGATTTGCAGGGCGTACACGTCCGTCTTCCCGGAGGACGTGCTGGTAGCGACGCAGACGTTCTCGCCCCGGTCGAGCGCCGCCAGCGCCCGTGCCTGGTGGACGAAGGGGTCGTACGGGTAGTTCGCGGCGAGTTCCGGGCGCAGGACCTCATCGACCGGGACCGTGCGGGCCGCCCGTGGCTCGAGTTCGCGGACGGAGACGTGCTCGTCGAGGTCGGCGTAGCGGGGGAACGTCTCGACCAGTTCCCGACCCGTCAGGGGCAGCGCGTCGGTGGCTGCCGCCGATGGGTCGTCGCCCGTCATCTCAGAAGTCACCCAGCCCCGTCTGTTCGGACTCGGTCGTTCGCTCGGCCGCGCCAGCGACACTGTCCCGGCGGTCGGCCGCCTTGAGCGCCTCGTAGACGTGCCACAGCGCGCGGCAGTCGTCCTCGCAGTACGCCTCGTGGCGGGCCCAGTCCAGGGGTTCGCCGGTGCGCATGAGCCGGCCGTACGCGGCGGCGGTCGCGGCCCCGTCGAGGCCAGTGTCGGCACCCGCGTACCCCAGCTTGCGCGCGACGTGGTCGAGCTTGTTCGTGCGCCCCGGGAGCAGCGCGTTGTCCTGCCGGACGGCCCAGTCGTACAGGTCGTGCTTCCAGTAGCCGTCCCACGCCGCGGCGTACTCGGGGCAGTACCGCTCGACGAAGCTCGTCAGGTGCCGGTAGTCGAATCGATTGCCGTTCCACGTGAGCAGGTCGCGCTCCGGGTGGTCGGCGAGCAGCCACGTCACGAATCGCTCGACGACGCGGCCGGGGTCGTCCGGGTCCTCGCGCTCGGTGAACGCGTGGTGCTCGTCGGCAGAGGGGTCGTAGACGCCGACCTGCCAGATGATCGTCGGGGAGAGCCCGTCCGTCTCGATGTCGAGACAGAGTGGGGGCCGAGCGGCCGGCTCGCCGGGGAGCGCGCTCGTGCTCAGGCGGAGTGGGTCACCCGAATCCAGCACCTCCGCGTGCCGTGTCGCGCGCTCGGCGGTGTCGCGCCCGACACCGGTCACGTCGGTCAACTGTCGCAGCGGTGTCCGCCGAACGTCCGCGCGCGAGCGGACGCCCGCCTCGCGGAGCCGGTCGGCGGTCCGCGGACCGACCCCCTCCAGCGCGCGCAGGCCGAACCGGTCCGCACCCACGCGCTCGGTCCCGACCGCGCCCGAGGGTGAGAGCGTGAGACAGGCCACGTCACGGCTGCCGTACCCCTCCGCCGCGCCGAGCCCGTGGAGACGGACCGTGAGCGGTCCATCCGTCTCGTCCGCACCGTCGGGCGCGTCGAGTGTCCACTCGTGGTCGTAGTCGGCTGGCAGCAGGTCGCTCAGGACCACCACGTTCCCGGGGGCGGTCGCGACGAGCGCGGCGAGGTCGGCAGCGACCGGGAGTGTCGCGGACAGCTGCGTTGCGTCCACCTCGACCGCGACGGGGCAGGCGACGAACGTCGTGGTCTCGGGCGCGGCGTCGATGACGCCGTCCCGGAGCTGTCGCCCGACCTCGAGGAGCGCGGACGGGTCGCGGACACTCACCACGTCGACGCCACCGTCGGCACTGCCGAGTCGGTCGTGTCGGGGCGCGTCGTCACGCGCGAGCGGCGTGTGGACGACGGGGACTGCTTCGGCTCCGCCCGTGGCCGAGCGCACGGTCGCATGCGCGCGGGGGGCGCGCTCGGTCGCGAGCACCCAGACGCCGTCGGGGTCGAAGTAGTCACAGGCGTCCGCGACGGCATCGGGCGAACGGTCTGCGACGACCGCCGGCGGGAGTGCGAGCAACCGGGCCGACCCTCCTTCCATCGTGCCGAGGGATGCGAGCGAGCCGTTTCAACGTTCGGACCCCGAGCTGGAAGTGGTCACGAGCCGGCGGGCCACGGCACGGGCGGGCGTCTCAGGTGTCCTCGGCGAGCTGGACGTTGAGCCGTTCTTCGAGCGCCGTGATGAGCGAGCCACCGACGCCCGCGCGGGTCGCACGACCCTGCTCGACGGCCAGCACGTCGGCCTCGTCGACACCGAGTTCGCCCGCGAGTTCGTCGGTCTGGAGGCCGGCCTCCTGTCGGGCCGCCTCCAGTCGGTCACCGTAGTCGCGCACGAGGTACGGGAGCGGGTCGTCGTCGTAGTCCGTGCCACCCTGCTCCCAGTGTTCGGGGTTGCCCTTGCGGGCGTCGTTGAGCTTCGCGGTGTTACGCGCGGCCTCTCGCCGACGTTCCTGCTCGCCGTCGTCCTGCTCGCGGTCGTCGCCGTCCTCGGCGTGCCGGGCGCACTCGCCACAGACCTCCAGTTTCGCGCCCGCCACGGTCGCCGTCCGGAGGTCGCGGTCCTCGGCGCCACACAGCTCACAACTGTCGCTGGCGCCACCGCTTCGGCCCCCGGTCGAATACTTCGCCATGGCGCCACTGAGCCGACCCAGCCACTTCAAATTCGCGTTCGGCCCGATTCTCCGGGCGATTCCACGCCCACGCCGGCACCGTGTCACACTACCTCGCCCCGTCCGCGGAACGAAAACCATATCAGCAAATCTCTCGTCGGTTCGATTGGCTTCGGCACGCAACGCGTGCGTGGGTAGCCAAGCCAGGCCAACGGCGCAGCGTTGAGGGCGCTGTCCCGTAGGGGTCCGCCGGTTCAAATCCGGTCCCACGCACTGCATCGCACCCTCGTGGTGCAACGACAGTGCAGGTGCCATCCCTTTGGGACGGCACCCACGCAAATCCTACCGAACGCTACTCCGACAGCGACGGCCGCGTCGCTCGGCTCCAAGCCGAACCGCGACGCGCAGTGAGGGCATTGTCCCGTAGGGGTCCGCCGGTGAGCGCCCGCCAGGGCGCGAGCCCTGGAAGTCGCAGCCCGGAACGGCGCGCTTCGCGCGCCGCACGCCCGGAACGTCTTCCTCCGCCGAGGCCCGTGGGCCGAGGGTCGTCGTGGAGCGAGCGAAGCGAGCGGAACGACGGAAGTTCAAATCCGGTCCCACGCACTGCCATAACCTGGGGCGTCGCCCCAGGCAGTGCAGGTGCCGTCCCTTTGGGGCGGCACCCACGCAGACTCTCTCCGAACGCTACCCCGACAGCGGTGGCTACGACGCAGGGTCAGGCCTCCTCGACACGAACCAGGTGCTCGTCGGGCGCGTACGACACCCCGTCCTCGTTCTCCCTGGTGGCCCGAAGCCGCAGGATTCCGGTCGTATCGGCCACGACCGTGGCCGTCCCATCGGCGTCCGTGACCACCGTGCCTCCATCGGGGAATCGTACCACGGCGCCGGCGACGGGGACGCCGCGCTCGTCCCGTACCTCGACCGTGATCTCGTCACCGAGTCGGTGGAAATCTCCGTCCGTCTTGAGGCGGAGTGCTCTCGTTTCGCTCATCGATTACGAGACGATGGGTGCCAGACCACCGGAGTCGGAACCGTAGCTGGAGAACTGCATCGATTCATCCCGGGCGCGGCCACCATGTCGGCTATCTCGGCGGCTCGACGCCTCACCGGTCACGCGCGACGCCGAGGTTCGTGAGGTAGCCACCACACTTGGGGCAGAGGCGGCCATCCACGTCCGACGGACGGTCACCGCAGTCCATGCACTCGTAGATGGGGTCGTCGGCGTGGTGCGGGTCTGAGTACGTCATTCCTCGTATGGTATCGTTGCTGCCCAGCCATGATAAATGTTGGCACACGTCTCACGGCACCGATAATCCCCCCGCCCGTACGGCCACGCATGACCACCTCAGAGCCGGGACAGGGATCGCTCCTCCCCCGGGACCGCGTGCCGGAAGCCACGGCACTGTTGACGGTTGTCTCGCTGGCACTCGTCTTCGCGGCCGCGCTCGGGGTCGTCCCACGTGGCCTGCTCCCTCGAGCACCCGACAGCGTACTGGGGGCCATCCCACCCGTGAACGCCGGTATCAGCCTCGTCGCCATCGGTACCATCGTGACCGGGTGGCGGGCCATCCGCCGTGGCAACGTCCAGCGCCACGCGCGCCTGATGGTGGCGAGCTTCGGCCTGTTCGCGGCCTTCCTGGTGCTGTACCTCTACCGGGTCGCGCTGCTGGGTCCGACCCCGTTCCCCGGGCCAGCGGCCGTCGAGCAGTTCGTCTACCTCCCGATGCTGGGCATCCACATCCTGCTCGCCATCGTCTGCGTGCCGCTGCTGTACTACGTGCTACTCGTGGCCGCGACGCGGCCGACGAGCGAGGTGTTCGGCTCGCTCCATCCGCGCGTCGGCCGCGTCGCGGCGTCGCTGTGGCTGGTCTCGTTCTCGCTGGGCATCGGCGTCTACGCGATGCTGTATCTGGTGTACTGAACCGGACGAGGAGTGGAACGCGCCGCGGTCCCCGGGAGCTAAGAGGCGTGCCGCCACATCCTCGCGCATGAACCTTGGTGCCGAACTCGCGGAACTCCGCGAGCAGTTCCGCGAGCACCCCCGGGTGGTGGTCCGCGGCCTCGGCGAACTGACCACCGTCGCGGTGTTGCTCCTCGGGACGTTCGCCCTCCTGCCGCAGGGAGTCACGGACGGGACCCGCCCGTTCTGGATAGCGCTGGTGGCGCTGGGGGCGGCGTTCGTCCTGCTGCCGACGCTGGTGGACCCGCTGCGACACGAGTACCGGACGCTGACGGGCGGGGAGGAGTGACTGAGAACGGGACCGGAGGTCAGTCGTCGGCCGCCGCCGGCTCGCTGCCGATGACGGGCCGCTCCACGTCGCGGTCGGTCGTCTCGCCCTCGATATCGTAGGGATACTCGCCGGTGACACAGCCGAGACAGAGGTCCGCACGCGACTGGTCCAGCGCGTCGGCCACCGCGTCGATCGAGAGGTACTCCAGCGAGTCGGCGCTGATCTCGTCGCCGATCTCGGGCACGGTCCTGTCGGCGGCGATGAGCTCCTCGCGCGAGGCCATGTCGATGCCCATGTAGCACGGCGCGATGATGGGCGGCGCACCGATACGGACGTGGACCTCGGCGGCCCCCACGTCGCGCATCAGCTGTACCAGTTGCGTCGAGGTGGTGCCCCGGACGATGGAGTCGTCGATGATGGTGACGGTGCGGTCCTCGACGACATCCTTTATGGGATTGAGCTTGAGGCGGACGGCGCGCTCGCGAGCGTCCTGCGTGGGCATGATGAACGTCCGCCCGACGTAGCGGTTCTTCATCAGCCCCTCCGCGAACTCGACGCTGGCGTCCTCCTCCTGGGCGGCCTCGGCGTAGCCCGAGGCGAACGCGCGCCCGGAGTCGGGGACGGGCATGACGACGTCCGTGTCGACACCGCTCTCGTCCCAGAGCGCGCGCCCGAGGTCACGCCGGACGTCGTAGACGAGGTGGTCGTCGATGACCGAGTCCGGCCGCGCGAAGTAGACGTGCTCGAAGAAGCAGTGCGCGGTGTTCTCCTGCTCGAACAGCTGGTAGGCGTCGAATCCCTCGCCGTCGGGCTGGAGGATGATGAGTTCGCCCGGCTTCACGTCGCGGACGAGTTCCCCGTCCAGCACGTCGATGGCCGCGGACTCGGAGGCCAGGACGTAGCCGTCGTCGATCTCACCGATGCAGAGCGGCCGGTTCCCCTGCGGGTCGCGCACCCCCATCACCGTGTCGTCGTGCATGATGGTGAGCGAGTAGGAGCCGTGGATGCGGCTCATCGTGCGCTTGACCGCGCGGACCAGGTCCTCCTCCAGCAGGTTGCGCGCGAGGTCGTGGGCGATGACCTCCGTGTCGCCGTCGGAGGTGAAGGCGTGACCCAGATTCGCGAGTTCGTCGCGAATCTCGCCCGCGTTGACGAGGTTGCCGTTGTGGCTGAGCCCCAGCGAGCCGGACTTGAACGAGACGGAGAACGGCTGCGCACAGGACGCGTTGACGCTCCCGGCGGTCGGGTAGCGGACGTGCCCGATGCCGACGGGCCCGTTCAACTGGTCGATATCGTCCTCGTCGAAGGCGTCGCCGACGAGGCCCATCTCCACGTGCGAGTGCTGCTGGAAGCCGTCGTGGGTGACGATTCCGGCGGACTCCTGCCCCCGATGCTGGAGCGCGTACAGCGCGTAGTAGAGGGGCCGTGCAGCGGCCCGCTCGTCCAGGGACACCCCGACGACGCCGCACTTCTCCGTCGGGCCGCCCAGGTCCCGGTGGTCCCGGCCTGTCATTGTGCGGAGGGAGCGACCGGACCGGCAAAAAGATTCGCAACTGGGTCGTTCCCGGTGACACAGCCGTCACCGGGCACCACCGGCGGGTTCATACATGCCGGATGAGCCGCGGCTGTCGATGGTAGCCGCGAACAGAAGGATCGCGGTTCGGTCGTCGTGTGGCCCGCGTTCAGTTGTCGCCGGTCTTGCCCTGCCACTCGTAGTCCCGTCGCTTCGCGGACTTCCCGAAGCCACAGGACGCGCACTGCTTCTTCTGCTTGTGGTAGGACTTCTCGCCGCAGCGGCGGCACTTCACGTGGGTCGTCTTGTTCTTCTTCCCCTGAGAGGGCGTGCCGGCTCCAGTCATGGTTCTGGTTGAATCGAGACGACGTTATCGCCGCGGATAATCGTTGTGTTCTCCCCGTCGGCCACGACGAGGTTCATGTGCTGGTCGTACCCCTCGAGGACGCCGTCGTACACCTCGCCGCCCTTCAGGTGAACCGTCACTTCCTCTCCGAGCGTCTCTTCGAGCACGTCGAGCGGTCGCCCCGGCATACCACAGAACGCGCGGGCCGACCGGATAAACGCACCGACACCCGGTCTCCGGTGGGCCCGCCCGGCGTGTCGGCGTACCGCCGGACGTAGGAGTGCAGAGACGCCGACCAGGATTCCCCACAACCGCTAAACCCTCGCCGACTGAATCCCGACCATGGTCGACATCACGTTCCTGGAGGTCCACGTACAGGACGCCTCCTTCACGAAGGGGGAGGACGGGCGCGACGCCGAGGACGTCTCGTTCGAGGCCGCGGGAGAGGACATCCCGCCGGGGAGCGGCGGCAGCTCGAAGAAGGCGGTCGTGGGCGCGCTCGTCGGACTGATGTTCCTCGCGGTCGTCGCCTACCTGGTGAAGACACGGTTCCTGAGCGACGAGGACGAGGAAGAGGAGGAGTTCGAGTTCGACGACTACGACTGACCACTCCGGGCGGTCGTATCGGCGAGGGGTCGTCGCAGGCAGGACGTCGTCTCAGGCAGACCCGCCCGACGTACGCTCACCCTCCCGTTCGAGCGCGCGCCGGGTCCGCCCGTCGAGTTCGACGAGGTGACAGAGCGGGTTACCCGGGTAGACGAGCGGGTTCTCCAGCACGCCGACGAGGAGTCCGGTGAACGGCGCCTTCACGACCGCAGAGTCCGTCTTGAACGGGTTCGTGATGGTGCAGACCGTGTCGCCCTCGTAGACGAGCGAGCCGCGCTCGTGGTGCATCTCGACGAGGCCGCCGGCGTCCGCGCGGAGCCACGTCTTCTCGGCCGAGCCGTCGACCACGGTCCGCCAGCCGGGCCAGGCGACCGCCTCCTCGTCGCGCAGACCGAACTCCGCCATGACCGAGAGCGTCCCCGCCAGCGCTCGGTCGATGAGGTCGCGCTGGAAGCGGTGGGCCTCGCCCATCTCCACGGTGATGGTCGGAACGCCGGCCTCGGTCGCCTCGCGCCGGAGCGCCCCCGACGGCCCCTCGCCCGCGATGATGACGTTGGAGGCGAACGCGTTGGCGACGCGGGCGACCCGCTGGTGCTCCATGTCCGCGCGGACGTGCAGGGTGTTGGTCCGCCCCCGAGTCGAGGTGTGGAAGTCGAGGCCGAGGTCGCAGGGCTCGAGGAAGTTGCGGTGGATACGGTTGGCGATGCGCTTGGCCGACGTGCCCTCGGGGTCGCCCGGGAACGAGCGGTTGAGGTCGCGGTCGTAGATGGGGAGGTAGCGCTGCTGGGCGATGAACCCCGGGACGTTCAACACGGGCAGGCAGACCAGCGTCCCCGCGAGGTCGGTGTGGTCCCACTCGTGGGCCACCTCGCGGACCACCTCGATACCGTTCAGCTCGTCGCCGTGCGCGGCCGCCGAGAGGAACATCGTGGGCCCGGCTCGCTCGCCGTTGACGATGGTGACCGGCAACCGGACCGGTTCGCCCAGGTAGGTCTCGCTGACGCCGTACCGGACGTTCTGGGTCTCGCCGGGGTCGACGCGCCCGCCGTCGTAGGTGAACGGTTCGGGTTCGTCCTCGGGCCCCGGGAGGAGCGACTGCCCCTCGTCGTCCGCGGCGGCGTCGTCGGTCATGCCCACACCGGGGACGCGCAACTACAAAAGCCCCCAACTCACGGCCGGGGCAACGTGCCCGGACCCCGGAGCGTCTTAAGCAACCCCTGTTGCCCGGCGCAACCGCCACGTCGGCCCTGCCCGCACTCCGTGTACGACCGGCCGTCCCGACCGGGGCCGGCACGGACACACGACCACACCAGCCATGACCGACGACCCCCAGTGGACGACCGACGGCGTAACGCGACGGCGCTACCTGACACTCACCGCGGCGAGCGGGGCCGCACTCGGCCTCGGAGTGGGGGCCGGCGCGGCAGCGCGAGACCACACCAGGGAGAACGTCACGATCACGAGCGACAACTCCCCACACCCGGTCGACATCGCGGCGACGGTGTACCGACCGGGAGGTGCGTCGGCCGACGACCCGGTCCCGATGATTCTCCACTCACACGGGTGGGGCGGCTCGCGGACCTCGAGCGAGGGCGCGTTCCGGACGGAGCTCGACGCCGGCTTCGGCGTGCTGAGTTTCGACCAGCGCGGCCACGGCGAGTCCGGCGGACAGGCGTACGTCCAGAGCCCGGAGCGCGAGGGCCAGGACGTCATCGCGGTGCTGGACCACGTCGCCGACCTGCCGTGGGTCGCCCGGAGCGAGCCGAAGGGGCTCCCCATCCCGAAGAAGGACAACCCGGCCGTCTTCGCGATGGGCAGGAGCTACGGGGGCGGCTACCAGCTCGTCGGGGCGTTCACCGAGACCGCGGTGAAGGGCTACACACGCTTCGACGCGCTCGCGCCACAGATCACCTGGTTCGACCTCACGGAGTCGCTCGCACCCGAGAAGGTGGTCCGCTCGACCTGGGTCCTGGCACTCTACACCCTCGGGGCGGGAATGGTCCCGCAACACGTCCACGAAGGACTCGCCTACGGTGCGACGACCGGCCAGTGGCCCGACGGCGAGCCACTGGGCGAACCGGACCTCGAATCGCGGTTCTTCGACAACGGGCCGGTCGGGTTCGTCGAGCGCGACATCCGGCTCGACGTGCCCGTCCTCTTCGGTCAGGGACTGTCCGACAACCTGTTCAATTTCAACCAGGCGTGGAAGAACTTCGAGCGAGGGCTCACGGACAGCGCACGCGGGCAGAGTGCGGTCGTCGGCTACAACGGGGGCCACGCGCTGCCGAACACGTTCCCGCCCGGCGACGGGAGCTTCGGCGGCGTCGTCTCGGGGCCGACGTTCTACGAGGACGCCCGGCTGACGTTCTTCGAGGCGATACGCGGCGACAGCAGCGACAGCGGCGACGCCCGTTCGGTCGTCGGCTCGCCGTACCTGCTCCAGACCGCCTCCGGGGAACGCAGGGTCGCCGTCGACCGGGTCGACGACCGGACGCCGTACGGGGAGGCCGACCTCTCGGTGTACGGTGACGGCGCTGGTGGGCTCGGCGTCGCGAACACGGACACGGTCGCCACCACCACGGGAGCCGGGGCACCGATCCACCTGCCCCTCGACGACGGCCCGCTGACGGTCGCCGGCGTCCCGGAGCTGTCGGCGACGGTCACCGCCCTCGGCGTCGATCAGCGGCTGTTCTTCGGGCTCTCGGTCGGCGAGAGCCCGGCCACAGCACAGGTCCTCCAGAACAACGTGATGCCACTGCACGAGGCCGACCCGGTGATGGGTGTCGAGCGGACCGTCGAACTGCCCGGCGTCGCTGCCGATATCGGCCCACGTGAACAGCTCTATCTCACGGTCACCGCGGTCTCGGACATGTTCCCGATACACGGCTCCATCCGCACCCCCGGGACGGTCGTGCTCGAAGACCTCTCGGTCGGCGTCCCGCTGACTGAGAACTGACGGACGAATGGCGCTGTCCCACGACAGTGCGGCCGTACGCACCGTCAGGATTAGGGTCCGACCCCCGAACGGCTAGAGGTATGAGTACGGGAACCCCGCCCGGTGGCGATGCCGGCGAGACGACGGTCGGTGTCCTGAGTCTCCACAACTCGAAGGAGACGAAGGCGATTCTGAACGCGGTCGATGATCTGGGCCACGGGACAGAGTGGCTCCGGGCCGAGAACCTCGCGGTCGAGATCGAGGACGGCGAACCACGGCTCGAGCCGGACGTGGACGTGGTCGTGAACCGGCTGCTGCTGTCGAAGGAGGGGCACCCGGCCGAGCTGCTGGGACTCGCCGCGACCGTCGAGCGGCTGGCGCCGATGCTCAACCGGCCGCCGGCGACACTGACGGCGCTCCACAAGTTCGCCAGTGCTGCGGCGCTGTCGGACGCGGGCCTCCCCGTCCCGGACGCGCTGATGGCGCTCTCGAAGGACCGGATGGAGGAGGGCCGGGACCGGTTCGAACCGGAGTTCGTCTACAAGACCGCCATCGGCACGCACGGCGGCGGAACATGGAAGCTCGGCGAGGAGGACAGTATCAACCCGAAGGTCGGGACCCGGCAGGCGTTCATCCAGCAGTTCCTCGAACGCGACCCCGAGAGCCACACCGACCTCCGGGTGTACGTGGTCGGTGGCGAGGTGGTCGGGGCGATGCGGCGACACGCCCCGGAGGACGACTGGCGGACGAACGTCGCGCTCGGCGGCGACGTCGAGAACGCCGGCGACGCGCTCACCGACGAGGTGGTCGACATCGCGACCCGTGCGACGGACGTGGTGGGGCTGGACTACGCCGGCGTCGACCTCGTGGAGGGTGACGCCGGCTGGTACATCCTGGAGGTGAACCCCACAGCCGGCTTCAAGGGGCTGTTCGAGGCGACCGGGCGCTCGCCGGCACCGCACATCGCCCGGCTGGCACTCGACTGCGCCGGCGCGACCGTCGACGAGGAGGCCGTCCGACGGCTGGAGACCACGCTCGACGACTCCCGGCCCTCCTGTGCGCCGCGCATCGAGACAGAGGAGGCGAGCGAACCCGCCGTCATCGGCTACATCGAGGAGGTCGACGTCATCGGCACCAGCGGGCGCAAGTCCATCATGGCCAAATCCGACACGGGCGCCACCAGGACCAGCATCGACGCCCGCCTCGCGGCCGATGTCGGGACCGGCCCCATCAAGGACATCGTGAAGATCAAATCGGGCAGCCTCAAGTCCGGCAAGTCCCGTCCCGTCGTCGACGTGGTCGTCGGCGTCGGGGGCACCCAGCACACCGTCGCCGCGTCCGTCGAGGACCGCTCGCACATGGACTACCCGATGCTGCTGGGCCGGGACATCCTCGAACACTACCGGGTCGACGTCCGGCGGCGCGCGGACAGCGACCTCGGCCCCGGGGAGAACGCCGAAGAAGAGGAGCTCTCAGAAGAGTAGAAGTCAGCGTTCCAGATTCCGACCTACGGCAGAAATTTGGCCCTGACCTCGATTGTTCGACGATTATCAGAATTATTCTCCACCAGCCACGCCGGCGCGGCCCCACACCGTCCGATATTTGAAGGCAGATTCCGGGACCAGCGCCCCCATGCCCTGACGAGTCGCTCCCGGACCGCCGACCCGAGCGGGAAGGACGCCACTCCCCGCTCGGTTCCGCCAGCGCAGCACACGGTTCGGGACGCTGTCGTGCCGCCTGTTCGCCACGAGCGAGAGGCATATCCGCCCCGGCCACCGAGTCGGCGTCGATGGCCCCCGACGCCGACGATGACGACGCGGTCTCCCACGGAACCTCCGATGAGCCGCAGGACCCGCACGCTCACCTCGCCGGCGACGAGACGCTGGCACCGCTGGTCGAGTCGTACGGCCCCCTCGAACTCGACCCGACCGGCGACCCGTTCGAGCGGCTCGTCGTCTCGCTGGTCAATCAGCAGCTCTCCTCGGCCTCCGCGGCGGCGATCCGCGAGCGACTGTTCGACCGCTTCGAGGTGACATCCGAGGGCCTGCTCGCGGCCGACGAGGACGCGCTCCGGGATGTGGGACTCTCCCGGCAGAAGGTCGACTACGTGCAGAGCGCCGCCGAGGCCGCACGGGAGGGTCGCCTCGACCGCAACCGCTTCGCCGCGATGGACGACACGGCCGTCGTCGACGACCTGACCGACATCCGCGGCGTCGGCGACTGGACCGGCAAGATGTTCGCGATGTTCGCCCTCGGCCGTGAGGACGTGTTCCCCGTCGAGGACCTCGGCATCCGGCGCGCGATGGAGTCACTGCACGGGGACCTCACTCGCGCGGAGATGGTCGAGCGCGCCGAGCCATGGCGGCCGTTCCGGTCGTACGCCGCGCTCTACCTGTGGCACCACCACGAGGACGGGAGCCCGAACGTGCCGACCGACGGCTGACGCGTGTCAGTTGTGGCCGCCGGTCGAGCACTGGTCCTGTCCCACGCCCGGCCGGGGGGCGTCGTCGATGAGGAGCGAGTGGACGATGACGGCCAGGCCGGCAGCGGTGCAGAGACTCTGGATGGTCTGACTCTCGGCCAGCGACAGGGCGCCGGACATGTGGAGGAGTCCGGCGGCGACCGCCCCGGTAGCCAGCAGGCCGAAGCCGAGAGCGAGCGCACGGAGCGACTGGTTGCCGGTGCGACGGTATGCCCGATGGGCGACCACCGCGATGACGCTGCCGAGCGCGAGCGTCGCCAGTTTGGTGGCCACCAGCAGGGGTTCGCTAGGGAACATATCAGAGTAGATGCCACGTGAGATAATAGCACGGGCTGCCGGCTCCCAGCCGCTGGGAACGGGCGCCGGGGCCGCGGCGATCACTCCTGGTACAGCGAGTACGTGATGACGCCGAACCCGATTGCCGTGATGACGCTCTGGACCAGCACGCTGGTGCGGAGGTCGACGATTCCCGCGAGGTCGCCGACCCCAGCGATGACGCCGCCCATGGTGATGATGCCGAAGCCGATCGCGAGCGCTCGGAGCGACGGGGCACCGGTCCGTCGATACGCCTTCGCCGTCATGTAGGTGATGAGCCCGCCCAGGAGCAGGGTCACCGTCTTCGCTACTGTGATTCCTATCGGATGTACCATGGTCAGGTTTCCCTCCGTACCTCCTTCCACATCGCCGCCAGCTGTTCGTCCGCCGACCGTGTCGGCCGGTCGATACCGACCTCGAGCGAGCGTTCCTCGTCGAGTGCGATGACCACACGCTCGAAATCGACCTCGTACAGCGTCGTGTGGTGGCCGTCCGGCCGCACCTCGGTCGCTTCCCGGAGCAGGTCGGCCTCCGTCAGGAGGTCGAGCTTCCGGTAGGCCGTCGAGGAGGGGATGTCGCACCGGTCGGACACCTCTCCAGCGGATAGCGGTTCGTCGAGCGCTCGGATGATCGCTCGACAGTCCGCGTCATCGAGCGCCGTGAGGACATCGCCAAGAGGGGGGTCCGACTCCGAGCGCGGGTTCCGCGCCATATCAACTACTCGGAGCCCCGGTTGAAAACCCATGCGAAGGCGGCGGGCGGGGACGCCCAGCCACCTGCCGCGGCACAGCGCGTCTCCGACCCGACACCGGCGACCCCCGGTCGAGTCCGCTTCCCGACCGGGACCGTCGCCGCCGTGTGGGAAACGCTATCGAGGCGCGAGCGCCGCTGTACCCACTTATTCCCGGGCGTCGAGAACCGGGAGCAGCTTCATGATGCGGGCCTCACAACGATAATGTATGACCCCCAACGCCACAGGCCTCACCGACACACCGCCCGGTGCGGAGGCACCGGCCGAAGGGACGACCACGGCGCAGACGACGACCGTCGATGTCCGCGCGTGTGGCCGGTTCCGGCGACAGTTCGATGAGAACCGCTTCGAGTTCACCTTCGAGGGGGACACGCTCCGCGAGTTCGTCGGGGCGCTCCTCGGCGAACGGCCGGAGCTGGCCGACCTCCTCATCGGCGAGACGCGCCATGAGGACGACGCCGGCTGGACCGACATCCGGGACGACCTCGGGGCGGGCAAACGACCGTTCGTCCGCGTGATGGTCAACGGCACGTTCAACGAGTACCGCGGCGGCGCCGAGGCCGAACTGTCCGACGGCGACCGCATCGAGCTGGTCGAACCGCTGACCTACTGAGGCACGCCGCTGGCGTGCTGCTTCCGCTGTTTCTCGCGCCCGTTCTCGGCCGCCAGCACCGCGAATCGCTACCAGCGCCACCACCCGAACATATTCGGGGGTATCTACAGGCGGATGCCGCCGGAACGGTCCGTCATGAGCACGACCACCGACGCATCGAGCGAACAGGCGGTGACGACCACGGTCGACGTGAAGGCGACCGGCCACGTCCGGCGTGAACTCGGCGAGCACCGCTTCGACTACACCTTCGAGGGAGAGACGCTCCGCGAGTTCCTCGACGCGCTGTTCGCCGAGCATCCCGAACTGCAGGAGATGCTCGTCGCGGAAACCGAGGCCGAGGCCAGTACGGAGGGCTGGGTCGATGTCGATGACCTCCCGGGCGACTGGGCGAAGAACCCCGAGGGCGAGCAGACCCGTCCCTACGTCCGTGTCGTCGTCAACGGGGCGTTCAACGAGCATCTGGACGGGTTCGATACCGAACTCGACGACGGGGACCGCGTCGCGCTGATGTTCCCGTTCATGTTCTGTTGCTGACAGCTTCCCGGCGCCGCCCGCTCAGTCGGCCGGCTCCGCGGGACAGTCGGGGCCACAGACCGTCAGTTCGTCGCTCTCGGCGGACTCGTCGGCGTCGACGCTGTCTCCAGCGTCGATCCGGCGAGCGGGGTTCCCTGCGACGGTTGCACCGGCAGGCACGTCCTTCGAGACGACCGCGCCGGCACCCACGGTGGCTCCCTGTCCGATGGCGATATCGCCGATGAGCGTCGCGTTCGCGCCCAGCGTGACGCCGTCCTCGACGGTGGGGTGGCGCTTCTCGCGCCGCGGCGAGTCACCGCCCAGCGTGACGCCGTGGTAACAGGTCACGTCGTCGCCGATAGCGGCCGTCTCACCGACGACGACGCCCATGCCGTGGTCGATGAAGAACCGACGGCCGATGTCGGCCGCAGGGTGGATCTCGACGCCGGTGAACAGTCGGACGAGCTGTGAGAGCAGGCGAGCGGCGAACGGGTGTCCCCGGGCATGGAGCGCGTGGGCCAGTCGGTGACACCAGACGGCATGCAGGCCGGGATAGAGCAGGACCTCGACGGTGCTGGTGGCTGCAGGGTCGGTCTCGCGGGCGGTACGGATGTCCTCGCGAACGTGGTCGAGCATGTGGTGAGTGTGGGAGTGGCGTAATCGGCGGGTGGTACGACGCGGCGGCACCGGGGAGAGGCGGACAGAAGAGTCAACAACAACAACAGCACGGCGCCGCGCGGACCGCGGGCTGGCGGACGTTGCGGGGTCGACGCGGGAGGCGCGTGCTGCCCATGGCTAGCCGACTGTGGTCCGCCCAGCGGCTAAAACGTGTCGCCCCCGAACGCACCCTGCGGTAGGGCGCCCCCAGTTGTCGGTATCGGGCGTTCCGGGAGTCAGTGGTCGTCCTCGCGCCACTTCTTCCCGCATTCGGTGCAGGTGAAGAAGCGCGTCTCGGACTCGTCGGCGGCCCGGATCTGCTTCATCTCGTAGCGAGCGCGGTCGTGGCCACACTCCGGACAGACCACCTTCGTCGTCGGCCCGATCTCCTCGTCGTCGACCTCCGACATGTCGACGGGGCCACTGTCGGTGTCCTGTCCCTCGGTCGTGGTCATCGCCGCGTCCCTGGCACTGTCGCGGGGCTTCGTGGCGCCGCAGGACTTGCAGACCCACTCGCCGCCCTCCGTGTGCATCATCGAACCGCACTCGTCGCAGAACTCCATGATGGGCGCCCTTGTTGACTCCCGGTACTAAACGCACCGGTCCCGGGAGCACAGCCTCGGGCGAGGTCAGGATTCGCGCCACTTGTGACCACACTCGGCGCAGGTGAACAGCCGGACTTCGTAGGACCCGCCGGGTTTCGGCAGCATCTCGTAGCGGGCCCGCTCGCTGTCGCATCCGTCTGCCGGGCAGGGTTCCCGCACGGCCTCCCCGGTCCCGCCGGTCGCGTCGACCACGTCCGGCCCCCCGTCCTCCTGCTGGGCCTCGCTGGTCGTCGCCGCCGCGTCGCTCGACTCGTCACGCGACTGCTCGTGGCCACAGGACCGGCACACCCAGGTTTCACCCTCCGTGTGCATCATCGACCCACACTCGTCACAGAACTCCATGACGGACGGGCTTGTCGACTATCGATACTAAACACGTCGGTTCTTGGGGGACGACCAGGGACCACGCGGAGACGGCCCGCGCATCCGGCGGGAAGCACCATCCGGAATCGGACAGGTCTGATGTCCGACACCGATTTAACGGATGGTCGTCTACTCGCCAACAATGATAGAGGCCACGAGTTCGGGAGCCATCCTCTTCCGTGATACCCGTGGCCGTCGTGAGTACCTCCTGCTCAAGTCCCGTCCGGGGGACTGGGAGTTCCCCAAGGGTGGGGTCGAGGGCGAGGAGGAGTTACAGCAGACGGCAATCCGAGAGGTGAAAGAGGAGGCCGGAATCGAGGATTTCCGGCTCATCGATGGCTTCCGCGAGGACTACGACTACGTGTTCGAGGCGAACGGGAACACCATCCACAAGACGGTCCACCTGTTCATCGCGAAGTCGTTCGAAGCGTCCGCCGAACTATCGAAGGAGCACCGCGACCTGCAGTGGCGCGACTACGAGCAGGCCATCAACACCATCACCCAGGACGGCCCCCGCGACATCCTCCGGGAGGCCCACGACTTCCTCGACGAGGTACTGGAGGAGGACGAGGAGGAAGCGGACGCGAGCGCCGGAACCGAGGAGGAGACGGCAGAGGCCGACGGCGGCGAGCGTGGCGACGGCGCCTGACCTTCAGTCGAGCAGGCCCAGCGACCGCAGGCGGTCGGGGAGCGACGCGGCCACGTCGCTCCCGACGCGCAGGAAGACCGGCGGCTCGCCGAGTCGCGCTAGCTCCCGCCGCCAGCCGGGGCCTCGCCGTATCTCGCCCGACCAGAGGTGGCGCCACTCGCCCTCGGGGAGGTAGACGAACGGGTCGCGCACGTTCCGCGCGGTGACGGGGGCGACCAGCACGTCCCGGCCGAGCAGGAACTGGTCGTCACGGCCCGCCGCGATGTCGTCGTCGGGGTAGTGCATCGCGAGCGGCCGCACCAGCGGCAGGCCCCGGCCCGCCGCGACCCGCATCAGCCGCTCCCGGTACGGCGCGAGCGCGGCGTACACCTTCGCGAACCGGGCGAACGCGTCGTACGTGCCCGCGTCGTCGTATATCTGTGCGTTCTCACCGGGCTGGTTCCCCTCGTGGGTGCGGTAGACGGGCGTGAACGCCGACAGCTCCAGCCACCGGAGCAACTCCTCGCGCGAGCGACTGATACCGACGCCCGAACGGACGACGCTGGTGTATCCGCCGGCGTCGGGGTGGTTGAGCGAGATGCCCGACAGTCCCGAGGAGAGCAGCGCCGGCACGACGGTCCCGAGCCCATCGTCGTCGTCCCAGGAGACGAGCTGGTCGCCGGTCCAGAACAGTGTGCTCTCGCCGGGCGAGCCGGTGAAGCCGGCGCGGGTGAAGAACGTCGGGCGGCCGAGCCGGTGGTCGCCGCCGGGGCCGTCCTCGCTCGCGTTCTCGACGACCTCCCGGTTGAGTGCGGCCCACTCGACGGGGTACTGGTTGTGGTAGCTGGCGGCGTCGGCGTCCGCGAGGTCGGCCTCGAAGGGGAGTCCCTCGCCGAAGTCGGCCATCCAGCCGTCGAACCCGTTACCGAGGACGTTCTCGCGCATGACCACGCGGAACCAGTCGCGCGCAGCGTCGTTCGAGAGGTCGACGATACCGACATCGAAGTCGGTGATGGTGAGCATGTACGGCTCGTCGCTCTCGGACTCGGTGACGAGGTAGCCGGCCTCACGTGCCTCGCGGAACAGGTTGCGGTCCACGCCCGCTTTCTCGCTCACGTCGGCGAGATACGGATTGACGTAGCCGAGGACGCCCACGCCCGCGTCGTGGAGGTCGGAGACGAGCTCATCCCAGCCGGGGTAGGTGGCCTCGTCGAGCTCCCAGTTCCACCAGAGCTGGGAGCCGAAACTCGTCTCGCGGGCGCCGACCCAGTCCTGGAGCCAGACACCGGCGAGCGGCGTGTCCCGTTTCCGGAGTTCGGCCCACACCTCTCGGACCTTCTCGGTGCCGCCCTGCAGCCCGACGACGGCACCGCGGTTCAGCCACGACGGGAGCGGGGGCATCCGACCCGCGTACTCGGTGAACCGTTCGACGCCATCCGCGAGCGTCGGGGCGGGGAACAGGCGCGCTTCGAGGGCGTCGGTGTAGCACCGGACGGATGTCTCGCGGCGCCGGCGGAGGTCGAACACGCTGTAGGAGGTGTTCTCCAGGCAGACGCCGTAGCCGGCATCCGAGAGCGCGTACGGCATCGGTGCGTACGTCGAGAAGGGGCCACCGCCGGCCCCAGGTGCGGCGGCGTTCACGACCTGCGTGACGAGCGGGCGCCCCCGGCCGATGCCCTGCTCCTGGGTCACGATGGGAACCTCGTGGCCAGTCAGGTCGACGTGGCTGTACTGCTCGCCGAAGCCGTAGACGCACTCGTCGGCGGGCGTCCGGTAGCGCAGGCGCAGGCGCTCGGCCTCGCCACCGACGCTCGCGTGAACGCCGCAGTGGCCGTCCGGGAGCGCGGCGAACGCGAGGTCGTACTCGACAGGTTCGCCGTCCTCGGCCTCGAGCAGTCCCGATAGCGTCACCGTCTCGACGCCGGACGGGAACGGGTCGCCATGGGTCGCCGTGCCGGGCGTCACGGACCGCACGCGCTGGTCGACGAACGCCGTGTCGGTGGTCTCCTCGAGGTCGAACGTGCCACGCCGCTCGGTCACGTCCAGCGTCGCACGCGCCGCCGCGAGGACGTTCTCGCCCGGAACCGACCGGAGGACGGTCGCTCCGCTCTCGGGGTGGCGGACCCGAAGGGCGGACACGTCGTTCCCGGTCTCGTCCGGGGGCGCCCACAGCACCCGGTACGCTCCGACATCGTACGTCACCGCCGGTGGCCGACCCGTGAGCGTCCCGGAACCCGGGGAGTCCGAGAGGGAGGCACAGCCCGCGAGCCCGGCCGCGAGGCCCGTCGCGCCGGCCGCCTGGAGGAAGCGACGACGGTCACCGTCCCAGTCCATGCCAGCGCTCGTGCCCGGGGAGGCGAAAGGCCTGTCGCCATCGGGTCCCCCCGACACGTCGCGGGCCGACGGAACCGTTTAGCCGTCCGCCCGCTTCGGGCCAGGCGTGACCGACGGCGCCGTCAGCGGCTGGCCGCTCCCGGACCGCGAGTTCCCCTTCGAGCTGCGGGTCTGTCGGTGGACCGAGGCGTCCTGGCCTCCTGGCGGTGAGCTGCCGGAGAATCGCGTCGCCATGGTCGCCCGTCAGCTCGGGGTCCGGAACCGCCGGTGGGACACGCTGGTACTGGAGTGCGACCGGGAGCAACTCGGCGCGCGCGCGGTATTCGGCGAGCGCGCGCTCGACTCGGACCTGTTGCACGTCGTCCGCAACGCGCCGGCAGACTGGGCGTGGTACCGGGATGCGCTCCCCGATCCGGGCTACCCCTGGCAGTACGTCCGCGAGGCGGTCCACACCGCCGCCGACCGGGACCTCGTGGAGCGTCGCAAGCGCGGCAACCGCATCGAGCTCCGACGGCGGTGGCGCTACCCGGAGTGGGTCGAGCGGGTTGTCGCCATCGAGAACAAGCCGGACCTCGACGCCAGCGCGGCACGAGCCCTCGGCGACCAGCTCGAGCGCGACGTGGCGCTGGGCCTCGCCGACGAGGTGTGGGTCGCCACGCGCGCGACCGCCGACAGGGACACGGACGGCCGAGGCGTCGAACCGGCCCTGCTGGAGCGACTCCCCGTCGAGGCCGGCATCCTCGCCGTGCGCGAGGGGGGCGGCCCCGCGGGGCTGGACGTGGAGCCGGTCTGGTACCCGCGGTCGCTCGCGGTCGATGCGCCAGGCACGCAAATCCTCGAACGGCCCGACGGGGGCGCACACGACCAGTCGGCCGCCCGGTTCGAGTATGCCGACGCCGAGTGGAAGGCCGGCAAGCGCCGTGAGATCGCCGAGCGCGCCTACGAGCGCGGCTGGCGGGGCTACATGGGGCAGGTCCGGACGGACTGTCGGCACTTCCGGCTGGCCGATGCCGAGGCACCGCTCCCGGCCTGCGCCGCGAAGGGCCGCTGCGTCACCGCCCGCGAGTGCTCGGGGTCGTGCCCCCAGTTCGAGCCGGAGCCACCGGTGTGGCGGGCGAATGGCTGGCCTATCGACGGTGGTCCCGGGAATGGTGCGAAGCGGCTGCTGGAGCGGCAGCGCGAGCGGTTCCGGAGATAGCAGAAGTATACACACCCAGATACAGGAACTCAACAATTATCGGACATATAGTCGTTCTAAAATTCAGATAAGACTATTGTCGCGAGCGCACACCGCCTCCGCGACGGCGGGGAGCAGCGTCAGTCCACGACCATCCGTGACGGCGATTCGGCTCTGATGAGGGCCGCGAGGTTCTCCAGGTCCTCCGCCAGCACGACGACGAGGTCGTCGAGCGTCACGATGCCGCGCAGGTCTCCGTCCTCGACGACGGGGACCCGTCTGACCCCTTCCTCGCGCATCATCCGGGCGAGTTCGTGCGTGTCCGTGTCCGGAGAGACGGTGAACACGACGGGCGAGAGCACCTGGTTCACGAGCGTCTGCTCCAGCGTCTCCACGAACTCCTGACCGAAGACGACGAGGTCGCGGTCGGTGACGATGCCGGCGATTTCGTCGTCGGCGTTCAGGACCACGGCGCTCCCCACATCACGCTCGCGGAACACCGCAGCCACGTCCAGCACGGTGTCGTCGAGGGCGACCGTCACCACGTCCGTCGTCATCACTGATTCGAGTCCCATACCGGAGAGAGGGCCCCGGAGGTAGTGGATGTATGGCTGGTTCTCGCCAACCGGGAACGCGGGCCGGTGCAGTGACGGCCCGAAGACAGTCAGTCGTCCAGCCGCTCGACCTGCAGGTCCGCCCGGGACATCGCGAGTCGATAGGTCGGCACGGTCAACTGGACCTTCTCGACGACGCCCTTGTTGGCGAGCGAGCGGAGGGATTCGCGGATAGCGTCGTTGTCGGGGTCGAGTCCCCCGTCGAGGCCGCGGACGGCCTGCAGGACGCCGACGACGCTCTGCGGGTCCTCGTCCTGGTCGGACAGAACCCGGAGGACGTGATACTGGAGGTCCGGGACGCGGACGACGCGACTGCCGTCCTCGGCCTCCTCGACGCCGGGGGCGACTCCGGAAACCTCGGCAGCCTCCTCGGTCGCCCGGATGAGACTGTTCTCGTCGCGGAAGTAGTACTCTTTCAGGTGCTCCTCGAGGTAGGAGTGCACCTCGCTGCCACCCTCCAGTCCCCAGCGGTCGGCGAGTTCGGAGTTCTTCGTGGGCTGGAGCGCGACCACGTCGCCCAGTCGTTCGCGCTCCTCGTCGGTGAGGTCCGCCTCGGTCATCGGGCCACGGTTCGGCGGGGGACTTGAAACGGTTGCGGGTCGCGGTCGACGGGCCGTGTGTCCCCTTCGCACGGACGGCGACGGCTTTTCGCCGGGCGCAATCGTGGGGGCCAGCATGAACCGACGTGAAGCCCTCTCGCGGGCACTACTGGTCGGCACGGCCGGCGGGCTGGTCACGCTGGCCGGCTGCTCGACCGACGGCGGAAGTGGCGGGGACGGAAGCGACGCGGGCGGAACGGATGACGGTGAGGGCGAGGATGGCCCCGGTGGTGGTGGCGACGAGGACGAGGGGATGCCCGACAGCGCCGACCCGACGCCCACGCAGGGAGACTCCCCGACGCAGTCGGCGACCGACGGCGGCCTCGACCTCCGCGAGGCGAACGTCACGGGTGTCACCGTCGAGCAGCAGTCCGGCCGCGCGTTCCGCTTCGACGTGACGCTGTACCACGATGACGATGGTGAGGACGGCTACGCGAACTGGTGGCAGATCGAGACCCGTGACGGCGAGCGGCTCGGACAGCGTGAACTCCTCCACGCGCACGGGACCCGCGAGTTCACCCGGTCCGAGACCATCGAGGTACCCGAGAGCCACGACTGCGTGGTCGTCCGGGGTCACGACGAGGTCCACGAGTACGGCGGACAGGCCGCGCTCGTCCGGGTGTCGACAGGCGAGGTGCGATTCGTCAACCAGGGACCCGACCGTATGTCGCAGGCCGACGAGGACTGTCCGTAGGGCGGACGCGCTCCCGGTGACTCGTGCATCGCGACTTTGAATACCGGGCGCCGCTGCGGTTGAGACATGACAGAGGTCATCGACGGGAACGCCGTCGCCGCCGACATCCGGGACGGGCTCACGGGCGCCATCGAACGGCTCGCGGACGCGGAGGCGCGCCCTGGGCTCGCGACGGTCCTGATGAGCGACGACCCCGCCAGCGAGACGTACGTCTCCATGAAACAGCGCGACTGCGAGGAGGTGGGTATCACCAGCCACCACGTCGAAATCGAACCCGAGGCACCCGCCGAGGAGCTGTTCGACACCATCGCTGACCTCAACGCCGACGACGGCGTGAACGGCATACTCGTCCAGATGCCCGTCCCCGACCACGTGGACAAGCGCCGCGTCCTCCGCGCCATCGACCCCGCGAAGGATGTGGACGGCTTCCACCCCGAGAACGTGGGCCGGATGGTCGCGGGCAACGCCCGGTTCAAGCCCTGCACACCCCACGGTATCCAGAAGCTCCTCGAGGCCTACGACGTGGAGACGGAGGGTGCCGAGGCGGTCGTGGTCGGCCGCTCGGACATCGTCGGCAAGCCGATGGCGAACCTGTTCATCCAGAAGGAACCCCTCGGCAACGCGACGACGACGGTCTGTCACTCCCGGACGAAGGACCTCGCGGCCCACACCCGCGAGGCCGACATCCTCGTGGCTGCCGCCGGCGTTCCCGAGATGATCGACGGCTCGATGGTCAAGGAGGGTGCGACGGTCGTCGACGTCGGCATCAACCGCGTCGACGCGGACACCGACAAGGGGTACGAACTCATCGGCGACGTGAAGTACGAGAGCGCGAAGGACGTGGCCGGCGCCATCACGCCGGTCCCCGGCGGCGTCGGACCGATGACCCGTGCGATGCTCCTCTACAACACCGTCGCGGCCGCGAGCGAGCAAGCGGGCGTCGACGTCGACCTGCCCTGACCCGTGAGCGACGACGCCCAGGAGGACGACCCGGTCATCGACGACACGGACCCGGAGACGACGGTCCGGACCTGGCGGAAGGACGGCGAGTACCGTCGCGAGCGAGCTCACAGTCTCGATGCCGAGGAGTTCGCGGAGGCACGTGACCGCATCCGTGGCGAAGACGGGCTCGAGTGGGGCGTCGGCGCGCTCGTCGAGGCCGACGGGCGCGTGCTGCTCGTCCGCGAGGACGGCCGGTGGCTCCTCCCGGGCGGCGAGGTGGAGGCCGGCGAGGACCACGACGAGGCCCTGGTGCGTGAACTCAGGGAGGAGACCGGTATCGACATCACACCCAGAGAGCGGGTGGCCATCGTTCGGAACATCCTCCGCCACGGCGACGATGGACTGTCGTTCCGGTTCGCCATCCACCGGGCGACGGCCGATTCGACAGCACTCGGCGACAACCCCGGACTGCCCGACGAAGATATCGAGACCGTCCGGTGGGTCGAGGAACTCCCGGAGAACACCCTCGACCGCGACCTCCTCAGCCGGCTCCTCGGCGACGGCTGGGACTGAATTTCAAGTAGGGTGGCGGGACCAGCGCCCCCGTGACCTGACGAGCCACCGCCGGGCCGCCGGCCCGAGCGGGGGGAACGCCACCCTCCGGTCGGTTCCGCCAGCGCGGCGCACGGTCCGGCGTTCGGTCGCGCCGCCTGCTCGCCAGCTCACGCTCTCGTCCGGCTCCACAGCACCGTCAGATGACGCCCTGGTTCCGGAGGTCGTCGAGCGTCTCCTCGTCCAGCCCCAGCTCGCTCTCGTAGACGGCCTCGTTGTGCTGTCCGTGTCGCGGCCCGAGGTGCTCGACTGCGCCCGGTGTCCGCGTCAGCCGCGGGACCACGCCGTGGGTCGTAATCTTCCCAACGTCCTCGTCTGCCACCTCGACGAGGTTGTCTCGGGCGGCGTACTGCTCGTCCTCGAACACGTCGCTCACGTCGTACACCGGCGCGACGACCGCGTCGCCCGCGCCCAGGTCAGCGATGGCCTCCTCGACGGTCCGCTCGGCGATATACGGGGCGATGTACTCGTCCAGCTCGTCGGCGTGTTCGACCCGCGCGTCGTTCGTGACGAACCGTTCGTCGTCCAGTAGCTCCGGGTGGCCGACGGTCTCGGCGAGGTTCTCGAAGATGGACTGTGCCGAGGCCGACAGCGCAACGTAGCCGTCCTGGGCCTCGTAGACGTTCCGCGGTGCGGCGTTACTGTGGTGGTTGCCCCGGCGCTCGCGGACCTGTCCCAGCCGGTCGTACGCCTCCACGTCGCCCGGGAACATCCGGAACAGCGACTCGTACAGGGAGACATCGACCACCTGCCCCTCGCCGCTGCCGTCGCCATCGGGCCCGACCTCGCGCTCGAACAGGGCGAACATCGCTGCCTGGACCGCGTAGTGGCCGGCGGCCATGTCGGCCAGCGGAATCGGTGGCAGCAGCGGCTCCCGGTCGGGGAATCCGTTGACGTGCGCGAACCCAGAGATGGCCTCCGCGACCGTTCCGAAGCCCGGCTGCTCGGCGCGCGGCCCGGTCTGTCCGTAGCCGGAGATGCGGACCATCACGACCCCAGGGTTGACCTCGCGCAGGTCGTCGTACGAGAGGTCCCACCGTTCCATCGTCCCGGGACGGAAGTTCTCCACGACCACGTCGGCGGTCTCGACGAGGTCCAGCGCGAGCGCGTGGCCCTCCGGCGTCGAGAGGTCACAGGTGACGGACCGTTTCCCCCGTGCGAGCGCCTTCCACCACAGCGACATCCCGGAATCGGGGTCGAAGGGGCCCCAGTCGCGGATGGGGTCGCCAGCCTGCGGGTGCTCCACAGCTACGACATCCGCGCCGAAGTCAGCGAGCGTCATCGTCGCGAAGCCGCCGGCGACCATCCCGGAGAAGTCCACCACCCGGAGCCCCTCGAGGGGACCCTCGCGGTTCCGGGTCGCCGAGCCGTCGGTGTCCTCGTCGGTCATACGCCCGGTCCGGCAGGCGGGTAGTTCACTCCTGTCCTTCGGGCGCTCGGTGGCGCACTCGTGGGTCAGTCGGCCCGGCGGTCGACCGATTCGTGCTCCCACACGAGGTCGAAGAATCGCTTCAGCCCGGCCACGAACGACTCGTTCTCGGTGATAGCAGCTTGCCGCATATGGTTGGGCACGTCCGGCTCCTCGACGAGGAAAATTGCCTCGCCGCCGGACTCCCCGCTCACCTCGCCCGCGTCGGTGGGCGGGTCGGTGAGCGTCCCGCGCCATGGAAGCGCCCCCTCCGCGAACCGGAACTCGACGCCCGGGAACTCCTCGCGCAGTCGGTCGACGATACCCGCCTGGATACGTCGGTTCTCGTCGCTCAGGCGGTCGGGGTGGAGGAACAGCGTCCGGACCGCGATACCCTGGTCGAGGGCGTCACGGAGCGCCGGCTCGACGCTCTCGAGGTACTCCCACGATTTGGTGAGGACCCGGACCTCCCGCTCGGCCTCGTGGTAGAGCCGGCGGGTCTCGGATTCGCTCGACTCGCCGACGTCGACGACGTGGAACAGTTCCTCGGCCGGGCGCACGTCCTCGGTGGCGGAGTCGAACTGCGGGCCGAATTCCGCGAGGAACGCCTCGCGACCGGCCTCCAGTTCCGTCGCCGTGGACTCGTACGCCTGCCGCTGGTTCTCCTTCGCCCGGTCGACGATCTCCGCCGGCGAGCGTGACTGGTACTCCTTCGGGCGGCCGGGAATCACCTTCACGAAGCCTCGGTCGGCGAGCGCATCGAGCACGCCGTAGATGCGTGCTTTGGGGATGCCTGTCGCCTCCGCCAGGTTCGGGGCGGTCGTCCGTCCGAGGCGGAGCAGGTTCGAGAGCGCAGTCTCCTCGTACTCCGTCAGGTCGAGCGCGTCGAACAGGTCCGTCCCGTCCCCGTCGGCCATACCGGACGCTCATCCGGGGTGACCGTAAACGCGCCGGTGAACGGATGGGGCCCTCGGGCCAAGTTTTATCATTACAGAGAGTTACTCATCAGTCGAGTAAATGAGTGAAACCGAACGAGCGAGCCAGGAGCATCTCTCCGAGCTCGAGGACGGGTGTGGCTGCACGGAGGTCTGGGAACACCTGAGCGAGCAGCGCGAGGAGTAGGGAGTCGCCACCCGGGCTCCGATAACCACCTCGAGGCTGCGAGCCCCGGCTTCGGCGCGGGCCGGAGCGCTTTTGCGGGCGCGCCGTCGACCGGCAAGTGAATGGACCGCGACGACGTCTGCGTCCTGTTGCCGACGCTGGACGAGGCCGAGACCGTCGGGAGTGTCATCGACGGCTTCCACGACGAGGGGTTCGAGCACGTCCTCGTCGTCGACGGCCACTCCACCGACGGGACCCGGGAAATCGCCCGCGAACACGGTGCGCGCGTCGTCGAGCAGAGCGGTGTCGGCAAGGGGCAGGCCGTCCGGGAAGGCCTCACGTATATCGACGAGCCCATCGTCCTGATGGCCGACGCCGACGGGACGTACCGGCCCGCGGACGCCGAGCGGATGCTCGAGCCCATCTTCGATGGGCGTGCCGAGCACGTCATCGGCGACCGGTTCGCTGACATGGAGGACGGCGCGATGACCCGGCTCAACAGGCTCGGGAACGGCCTCGTCAACCGAGCGTTCGCGTTCATCCACGGCCGCGACCTGCGGGACATCCTCAGCGGCTATCGGGCCTTCACCCGGGACTCCGTCGAGCGGTACTCGCTGCGCTCGGACGGGTTCGGCATCGAGACCGAACTCAGCGTCGAGTCCGTCAAGCACGGCACCGGTACGGAGGTCGTCCCCATCACCTACGGCGCCCGTCCCGACGAGTCGGAGACGAACCTCCACCCGGTCCGCGACGGTGCGAACATCTTCCTTACGCTGTACAAACTGGCGAAGACGAACAACCCACTGTTCTACTTCGGGAGCGTCGGCAGCGTGAGTGGGCTCGTCGGCCTGCTCGTCGCGGCGTACGTCGGATACGACTTCCTCGTCAACGACATCTCCCACGAGGCGCTCGCGGTGGTCGCCGCCGCGGGTATCCTCCTCGGCGTCCAGCTGGTGATGTTCGGCGTGCTCTCGGACATCATCGTCACCGTCAACCGCGAACAGACGCGCCGCCTCGAGGAACTGGCCGAACAGCTGTCACCGGACCGGTCGTCGGCCCCGGGCGCCAGCCCGGAAAGCGACCAGCCGCCGCGCGACACTGCCACGAGCGAGGGTAGCGGGAAGGCGGACCATAGCGGGGAGCACGACGACCCGGTCGGGACGCCCCCGACCGAGGTCGGCGCCGACGGTGAGGACTGACGCTCCGAAACGGTCAACATCAACTTCGCGCTACCCTCGGCCGTGTCCCCCTACGATGCGGTCCTCTTCGACAACGACGGGGTGCTGGTAGAGCCACCCGCCCCCGAGACGCAGGCTGCGGCCGTGGCGGCCGCCTTCGAGTCAGTCGGTGTTGCCGACCCCGACCCCGACCACGTCGATACCCTCCGGCACGGCGTGACGGTCGACTCGCTCCGCGCTGTGGCTGCAGCACACGACCTCGACCCGGCGACGCTCTGGACTGCCCGGGAACGGTTCGACGAGGATTCACAGGTCGAGGCGTTCCACGCCGGCGAACGGACCACGTACGACGATATCCACGCCGTGGCCGACATCCCGACCGCGCGGGGCGTCGTCAGCAACAACCACCACAGTACCGTCTCGTTCGTGCTGGACTTCTTCGACCTCGGCGGCTGGTTCGAGACCCACTACGGCCGCCCGATGACCGTCGAGAGTATCGACCTGAAGAAGCCGAACACACACTATCTGGACCGGGCGCTGGCCGACCTGGACGCGTCGACGGCGCTCTACGTGGGCGACAGCGCGAGCGACGTGGTCGCGGCCGAGCGGGCGGGCCTGGACAGCGTCTTCGTCCGGCGACCCCACTGCCCCACGGTGCCAGACGGGGTGACCCCGACGTACGTCGTCGACGGGCTGGAAGCGGTCGCGACCCTCGCGAGCGAGGAGGATGGGAGAAGGAGCGAGGAGGGCGGGGGCAGCCCCGACGGCGAGTCGGACGCGGCGTGATCAGTCGTCCGCGGCGGCGCGAGCCTCCTGCTCGCCGTAGATGTCGTCGTACTGGCCGGTGAATCGGTCGAGGACGTTCCGGCGCTTGACCTTCATCGAGGGGGTCAGCAGGTCGTTCTCCGGGGTCCACTCGACCGGGACCATCCGGAACTCCTTGATACGCTCGTACTTCTCGAACTGCTCGTTGACGCGGTCAACCTCCTCCTGGACGTACTGACGGACCTGCGGGTCGTTACAGATTCTCTCGTTCGTGTCCGGGATGTCGACACCCTCGCGGTCGGCCCAGCGCCGGATAGCCTCGAAGTCCGGCACGACGAGCGCGGAGACGAACTTCTCGTTGTCGCCCATCACCATCACCTGCTGGATGCGGTCGGAGGTGGCGAAGGCGTCCTCGATGGGTCCGGGGGCGACGTTCTTCCCGGTGTCGAGCACGAGCAGCTGCTTCAGCCGGTCGTGGTAGACGAGGTAGCCGTCGCTCGTCCGCTCGATGATGTCGCCGGTCCGGAACCAGCCGTCCTTCGTGAAGGCGTCCATCGTCGCCTCGGGTTTCTCCCAGTAGCCCTCGGTCACGTTGGGGCCCTTGACCAGCAGTTCGCCGATCTCGCTGTCCGGGCGGGCCTTCTGGGCCTGCTCGGTGGTGATGACCGAACTGTCCAGCTTCAGGTCGACGTTGACGAGCGCCGGCCCCAGCGTGCCGGGGCGCGGGTCCTCCGGCGGGTTCGTGGAGACGACCGGCGCGGTCTCGGTGAGGCCGTACCCCTCGAGGATAGGGAGCCCCATCCCCTCGAACAGTTCGGCGAGGCGCTTCGAGAGCGACCCGCCGCCGGAGATGAAGAAGTCGATGTTGCCGCCCATCTGTTCCTTGACCTGCGAGAAGACCAGTTTGTTCGCGATGGCGTACTTCACCCGGAGCGAGAGGTCCGGGCTCTCTGTCCGGGCGTGCTCGCGGCCGATCTCGATAGCCCACTCGAAGATGCGCTCCTTGGTGTCGGACTCGGTCGCCTGGGCCCGCATCTGGTCGAAGATGCGCTCGTACACCCGGGGGACGCTCGTCGCGGTGGTGGGCTCGACGAGCTGGATATCCTCGGCGATGGTGTCGGTGGATTCGGCGTACGCGACGGTCCCGCCCGAGGCGAACATCACGAAGTTCCCGGCCGTCCGCTCGAAGACGTGCGCCAGCGGAAGGAAGGACAGCGAGCGGGCCGACTCGTCCAGAACGGGTACGTCGGCGGGCTTGTCGTTGCGGGGCCCGAACCGCTTGCGGACGCCGTTGATGTTGGCCCGGAAGTTGGCGTGGCTCAGCTGGACGCCCTTCGGCTGGCCGGTCGTCCCGGAGGTGTAGATGAGGCTCGCGGTGTCCTCCGGTTCGCGGCTCTGGAGCCACTCGTCCCAGTGGTCCGGGTCGAAGGTCTCGTCGCCACGGCGGTAGAGGTCGGCCAGCGTGAACACGTCCGCGCGCTCGACGTGGGCCTCGTCGTCCAGTTCGTCCATCACGACGATGAACTCCAGGTCGAGGTCGTCCTCGACCTCCAGGACCCGCTCCAGCAGTTCCTCGTTCTCGACGACGACGCCGTCGGCGTCGGGGTCGTCGAGCAGGTAGCGGACCTGCCGCGGGCTCGACTCCGTGTAGACGGTCGTGACGACGCCGCCCGCCGAGAGGACGGCGAGGTCGCTCTGGGCCCACTCCATCCGCGTGTCCGCGAAGATGCCGACCCGGTCGCCCGTCTCCATGCCGATGTCGCGGAGCCCGGCCGCGAGCCGCTGGACCACGTTCAACATCTCGTCGTAGGTCAGCGCCGCGTACTGCCCCTTGGGCGCCGCCGGCACGATGCCGTCGGCCAGCGACCGCCGGTAGATGCCACCTTTGTACCACTGTGCGTCCCGGTTGGCGTGCCGGCTGGCGCTCTCGGCGAACAGCTGCGGGATGGTGTTCTCCCCGGTGACCTCGTCGGTGTAGTCCCGCTCGGCCTGGAGCCACGCCGGCTCGTTCGTCCTACCAGACATACCTGTTGCCGTGATACTGCGTCCCGGGGGTAATCAATGGTGACATTCATCCGGCGGAGCCGAGGTGGGTGCCCGTTCAGTCGATATCGATCCGGAGCCCCTCGTCGTCCATCGTGCCGGCCATGGGGACATGGACCTCGAGGACGCCGTTGTGGTACTCGGCCGCGATGTCCGCGGCCACGATGTCGCCCTCGGGGAGACGGACGCGCTCGAAGGCGCTTCGCGAGCGGGCGTAGTGCACCGCAGCGTCACCCTCGCTCATCTCGTGCTCGACCTCGATGGTGAGGAAGCCGTCGTCGAGCCGGAGGTCGATCTCCTCCGTCTCGAAGCCCGGGAGGTCCGCGAAGACGACGTAGCCGTCGTCGGTCTCCTCGATGTGCAGGTGGATGTCGCGCCGGCCCATCCGCCCCTCGCCGGAGTGGTCGAGCCCGAGTCCGGAGCCGAACTCCTCGAACATGGTGCGGAACATCCGGTTCATTGTGCTGTCCATCTCGTCGAAGGGATATCGTCGATTTTCCATCGTATTCACCTTTCAACACCCGTATACGGCATTTCAGGACATAAACCGCGCGAGAAGACTGCTACCACGACTCCATCTGTGATAATCGAGCCAGAGATGCGTAATCTCCCGGCTGTCAGAACGGGAAGACCGCCGACGCGACCGCACCCGCGACGCTGGGCGCCTTCCGGGCCGCGTAGCCGGATTTCCGGGCGGCGCCCTTGACGTAGTGGCCGGCACAGCGGTGCAGCGGCGCGCGACGGCCGTGGACCGCGGTGTCGCCGCGCCGGATGGCCGCCACCACGTCGTCGGCCGTCGCGCTCCCGTCGGTCGGCAGGTCCAGCGCGGTGAACGCGCGGCCGACGGTCTCGACGCGGTGGGCGTCGCTGCCCGCGAGGTCGGCGTGGCCGTAGCGACGCGCGAACGCGGCCGCCCGGCGGTTCCGGTAGCCCGTGAACAGCCAGGCGTTGTACGTCTCGATGCCGTCGACGTCGACCCCCGCGAGCCGGCGGCGTGGGACGCCGTGACGCGTGCGCTGGAACGGGTGCGGGACGACCGCCACGCCACCCAGGTCCCGCACCCGTGCGACCGTCTCCGGGAGCGGCCGCCCGGGTGCGGGGCACTCCTCGACGCCGATGGCGAGCAGGTGGCCGTCCGCCGTCGACACCTCCACGCCGGGGACGCCCACGAGGCCGTACTCGGGTGCCAGTCGCGCCGCCCGGAGCGACGCCTCGATGGTATCGTGGTCGGTGACGACGATGGCATCGAGGTCGATGTCCGCGGCGTGTTCGAGGAGCAGGTCGACGGGTTCGCGGCCGTCGTAGGAGCCCTCCGAGTGGACGTGTGGGTCGATGGTGAACGGGGACTCCTCCATCGGACCACGCTACGGCAGGGGTGTGCAAAAGTCCGCCGGCCGATGGCGGTGGACGAACCCGCAAGCGAGGAACCGGAACCGTCGCCCCGTGTCGTCAGAAACGGGGGACCGCCTCAGTCGGAGATGTACGAACCGATGTAGGCGCCCGCCGCGCCGACGACGGCCGCCGGGATGCCGCTCTCGATGACCTGCTTGCCGAGCGCCGCCTGGTCGAGGGCGCCACTGCCACCACCGCCGCCGGTGGAGTACTGCGCGATGACGTTGATGGTGAGGAACAGCGTGAGGCCGGTCATCAGGTAGAACCCGGCCAGCGACGCCGTCCCGCCGACGGCCGTCGCGGTGAGGGGACGGTCCGGGAGCGCCCGGCCCAGCAGCGCGCCCGCACCGATGGCCATCAGCGGGCCCACGAGGAACGGCGTGATGACGTTGTGCAGCAGCATGATGCTGACGAGCGTGCTGTCGGTCGGGCTGGCACCCGGTTCGACGAACTGCTCGATGAGGAAGCCCAGGATGAAGTTCGAGCCGAGGCCGAGGCCGACGCCCGCGGCCACGAACACGGCGACGACGCTGCCCGCGTAGGCGAGCAGGGAGCGGCCGTGGGGGCTCAGCAGTGACGCGTCCGTCGGCTCGACGGCCTCGGCGTCGATATCGGCGCCCACCTCGGTGCCCCCGGCGTCGGCGGCGGGAGGGAGTTCGGTGCCGCGACCGAGTTCGGCGTCCGGGCGGGCGACCCCACCGTCGCTCTCGACCCGTGGCTCGGCCTTGCTGTGCCAGCCGTCCGCCGGGAATCGGTCGTCCGCACTCTCGTCGGTCATACCACCGTCCACGGGAGAATCCCCCATAGGGATGATGCCAGCAGTGCGGGGACGACTAAAACCCCCTCCCCGTTCCGGGGAGTTGTCATGGCCGCCGCCGACGGCGGTTCACGGAAGTTATTTCGGCGGCCCACGGGAGACTCCGGCATGGATATCGAGGCGGCCGCCGGCCAGTGCGAGTCGGTGCTGGAGGCAGTGACGGGGACGGTCATCGGGGAGCGTTCGTTCTTCGAGACCGTGCTGACGGGCGTGCTCGCCGACGGGCACGTGCTGCTGGAGGACGTGCCCGGGACCGGCAAGACGCTGACCGCGCGGACGCTGGCGACAGCGCTGGGACTGGAGTTCACGCGCATCCAGTTCACGCCGGACCTGCTCCCCTCCGACATCACGGGCACGCACGTCTACAACGAACACGAGGGGGCCTTCGAGTTCTCGGAGGGGCCCGTCTTCGCGAACGTCGTGCTCGCCGACGAGATCAATCGTGCGCCGCCGAAGACCCAGGCCGCGCTGCTCGAAGCGATGGAGGAGGGGCAGGTGTCGGTCGACGGGGAGACGCGCGACCTGCCGGAGCCGTTCTTCGTCATCGCGACGCAGAACCCCGTCGAGCAGGAGGGCACCTTCAGGCTGCCGGAGGCCCAGGTCGACCGCTTCACCGTCAAGACCTCGATGGGCTACCCGGACCGCGACGGCGAACTCGAACTCATCGACCGCCGCGCGAGCCGGACGACGCAGGCACCCAGCGCCGAGCGTGTCACCGACCGCGAGACGGTCACGGAGCTGCAGGCCGTCCCCGAGACGGTCGAGACCCACGACGACATCCGCGAGTACGTCGTCGACCTGGGCCGGGAGACACGGCAGGACAGCCGCGTCGAGGTCGGCGTCTCGCCGCGTGGGGTCCAGCGCCTGTTCGAGGCCGCGCGCGCCCGGGCCGTCCTCGAGGGGCGCTCGTTCGTCGCGCCGGACGACGTTCGGGCGGTCGTCTACCCGGTGTTGACCCACCGGCTCGTCCTCACGGGCGAGGCACAGGTCCGGGACATCGAGAAGCGGGCGGTCGTCGAGGACGTGCTGGACCGGGTTCCCGTCCCGGCGATGGACGACCTCTGAGGGCGCCGACGGCCACACCCGCCACCGGTCACAGGCTGTAGAGCAGTAGCGTCGCGGCCCCGACGGCCAGCACCAGCGCCGCCAGCGCGACCGTCGACGGGATGGCCGCAGCCCCGGAGAGTAGCGCGCCGAGTCCCAGCGCGACCAGCACCGCCGCGATGCCGACGGCGAAACTGCCCGATGCGTGGGTCAGCTCCGCCCGCGTCGTCCGGGCATCGGCCAGCAGTTCCTCGCCGAGGCCACGCCCGTACTCCCCGATATCCCAGGCGACGACCGCGAGCGCGGCGACACCGAAGGCCAGCACCGTCGCGCCGACCACCAGCGCCACCGCCGCCAGGACGAACGACGCGAGGCCGGCCAGCGCCGGGCCGACGGCCCGTGGCGGCGCGACCAGCCAGGTCACCACACCCAGCGTCCGCAGGGCACTCACCGCCGCCAGCAGCACCAGCCCCGCGATGCCGACACTCAGTACGTACGGCCCGAAGCCGGCGAGCAGGTCGACGAGAGAGGCGTTCACGGCCGCCAGGAGGCGCTGGCGCGTCGCCCCGGCGACGCCGGAGGCGGTGAGCAGCCCCGCCACCACCGCGGCCGCGAGCAGTCCCCCCAGCGGCGGTGCGAACCGGCGGGCCAGCGATTGCGGGCTGGCTCCCCGGACGAGTGCGACGAGCCGGTAGGCCTCGGTCACGACGAACCCTCCGGCAGCGAGTGCCAGGAGCGCCATCCGCAGCAGCGTCGAGCCGACGACACCCGCAACGATGCCGGCGAGTGCGGGCGGAAGGGCTGCCCGAAGGCCGGTGAGGTCCGGCGACCCGCCGACGGCGCTCAGGACCCCGAGTGCGAACAGGAGTCCGACGGCGACGAGCGCCGTCCGCGAGAGCGCCCGCTCCACGGCCGCCAGTCGCAGGGTGACCGCCTCACGGCGGTCCGGCTGGACGAGGGTGTCGACCGGGACCGTCTGGAGCGCCCGCCGGCAGAGGACGGCCGTGCCCCCCAGCAGCACCGGGAAGACGAACGGCGCGAGGCCGGGGGGTGAGGCGAGCAGGTGGCCGAGGACGACACCAGCGATGTCGGCGGCCACGCCGGCCAGCTGCGCCGCGAGTCCGAGGTCCGGGAGGACGAGTACCACCAGCAGCACCAGCGGCCCCAGTAGCGCCCGGGTCGCCCGCGAGTTCGCGACGCCCAGTTGCCCCTCGTCCGGGGCGGTAGTCCCGGAGAGTGCCGCCACCAGCCCGATGGTGCCGACCGAGACGACGACGGCCAGCACCGTCAGACTCCCCGCGAGGCTCTGCCCGGCGACGGACGCGGCCCCCCCGAGACTCGCGGTCACCAGCAGTCCGCCCGGAAGCAGCACCACCACACCACCCATCTGTACCAGCGGTCGGTCGCTGTTGAGCGCATACACGCCGCTGGCGAGAACGATACCGGCCAGTAGCGCCTGCGCGGTGGAACCGAGTCCGACCACCAGACGGCCCACCAGCAGCGCCACCACGAACGCGACGACACCGCCAGCGACCGATGCCGGACGGATTCGGACGAGTCGCTGACGGAGGCCGCCGACCCACTGCCGGAGTCGCTCGCGCCGGCCGGGCGTCGCCGCCGTCGAGAGCGGGGACGTGCTCACAGCGACCGCCCCCACGAGTCGAACACCGCCGCGAGCGCGAACGCCAGCGGCGCGTCCAGCGACCAGTCCACGACCGGCACGGCGCGCCGGGTGAGTCGACGGCGGCGAGCCTCGCGCTGGAGTGCGGCCACCTCCCGGCCGAGCGTGGGCTCGGCATCGCCGGCGGTGCGCATATCCGGCGACAGGACGGTCAGGGCGTACCCCCGCTGGACGAGCGCGTCCGCGAGCCCCGCGGGGAGGTCGTCGGTCAGGGGCGTACAGCAGACCACCTGCGCCCGCGGCGGCAGCCGCTCGGCCAGCCGCCGCCCGACCGCGAGCCCGTTCCGCCGGCCGACGGACGCCGACTCCCGGTCGGCATCCGACGAGCCATCCGAGGTGGTGGCCGTATCGGCGGCCGCGGCCGCGTCACCGCCGTCCGTGCGAGCCCGGTCCTCGCCGGCGTCGCGGAGCGTCGCCTCGCTGGCCGCCCGGACCGCCTCGCCGCCACCGGGTTCGACGAACCCCCCGTCGTCGGCGATGCGGCTCAGCAGGCCGACGCCGACGCGGTGGTTCTCGTCCAGCAGCGTGGGCAGCGCCCGCGAGACCGCGTAGGTCGCGAGGTCCAGCGAGTCGGGGCCGTAGCCGGGGACCGACCGCTGGACGCCCGCACGGTCGTCGACGAGGAAGACGACGGTCATCGCGCGCTCCTCGCGCAGCTCGACGGTCGTCAGCTCCCCCGTCCGGGCGTAGCGGTTCCAGTCGATGCGCCCGACCGGGTCGCCGCGGTGGTAGTCGCGGGTGGCGTAGAACTCGACCCCGCTCCCGCCCGTATCGGTCGGCGTCCGGCCGACGAACTGGATGGTGTGGTCCTGCAGCGGCACCGCGTCGAGCAGCGTCTGACAGGTCACCAGCCCGTCGCCCGCGGCCTCGACCGCCGTCTCCTCGACGACCGCGCCCGCGAGGCTCCGGCTCCGGGCCGTGACCTCGCCGAACTCGAACGTGCCGCGGGGAAGACTCATCTCGTACGTCAGGCTCGTCGTCTCGCCCGGGCGGAGCGCCGTCGCGAGCTGTGTCGGCCCATCGACGGGGATGCCACCGGGCGGGTCGTCGGCCACCCGAACGTCGGCGAGCGGTCGGTCACCCTCGTTCTCGACGGTGAGCGTGACGGTCACGGTGTCGCCAGGGCGTGGCTCCGTGTCGCTGACGGCCCGCTCGACCGCAATTGTCGCCGGCGGCGCGCCGCTGAGATAGCCGAAGAGGCCGTACGCGAGTGGGACGAGTCCGAGGAACAGGAACAGCGGCTCACCCGTAGCCAGCCCGAGCACGCCGGCGCCGAGCGCGGCCAGCAGCCCGGGTCGCAGTCGGCCGGCACTCACGCGGACACACCTCCGTCTCCGGCTCCGTCGGCGTCGGTCGCTCCCCCGGTATCGTCGCTGCTGTCCGAAGGGTCCCCGACCAGTAATCGGTCGACCTCGGCGACCGCGTGGCGGACGCGGCGCTGGTAGGCGCTGCCGGTCAGCAGCAGGTCGAGCAGCCACCGGAGTCGCGAGGGACTCGGCGCCTCGGGCCCGCCCACGAGGGCGCTCGCCCGACGGTCCTCGGTCCAGGCGCCGGTCTCGACGGCCCGGGCCGCGGCCTCGTGGTCCACGTCGGCGTCCAGTGCGTACGCCTCGACGGCGATATCGCGGACGGTCGCCTCGACCGACTCGCGGGCGGTGAGGCGGCGCGCCCTGTCGGCGTCGAGGTCGGTCGCCGTCGCCAGCCGGGCGTCGAACTCGCTGCCCAGCTCCGTCGCGCGGGCGGTCGGCTCCTCGCGCTCGACCAGCGGCTCCGGCGGGGCGGCCCGCGACCCCCGCGACCGGACCAGTAGCAGGACGACCCCGACGAACGCGAGCACCGCGAGCACCACGCCCGGCGGCAGCGTCGTCAGTACCGCCCGGACCGGCGGCGGCAGCGGGACCGCACCCGGTTCCAGCACCGCCACCGCCGCGAGGAGGACCGCCAGCAGGCTACCGATGCCGAGGACCGAGTTCCGGAGGCGCACGTCGTCGCGGTCGCTCATCGGGACTCGCCCTCCGTGGTGACGTCGTTCGTGTCGGGCGCTGTTGCTGTCTCGTCGGCATCCTCCTCGCCGGGCAGGCCGTCGCTGTCTGTTCCGTCGACGGACCCCGCTCCGTCCGTCTCGTCGGCCGCCGCGTCCCCGTCGAGGTCCAGTTCCCCGGCCGCGTCCGTCGCGGCCTCGACGTGGGCCGCGGGGTCGGCATCGCTGTACTCGACGACGCGGAAGGCGTCGGTCAGGCGCTCCACCGACTCGGCCGGGAGCCCGCGTGAGACGCCCCGGCCCGCGACCTCGCCAGGCGTCCGCGTCCGCGCCCGCGTGAGCCCGACCCGCCGGACGAACCGCGCCCAGAGCCGCTCGATGCGCTCGCGCGGGTCGGCGCGGTCCGGCGCGGCCGCCGCCGTGGCGGTGCCCGTGTCGGTGTCAGTCCCACCCCGGTCCCGGAACCGGGCCAGCGGCGCACCGAGCGCACCGCGGACGGCAGCCCGTAGCGCGGCCAGCCGCTCGCGGACGAACGCACGCACCGACACGTCCGGCGCCGAGACGGCGGCGATGGCCCCTCGCAGCTCCTCGCGCAGGTCGGACAGGACCCCCTCGATGCCGCTCGACAGCCCGACCAGCGCCGACAGCAGGTCCGCGGCGAGCGCCGACAGCGTCGCCCGGGCCTGCGCCAGCAGCCCGCGACCGGTCACCTCGGACTGCCGGTAGACGTAGCCGACCGCGCCGAGCAGGCCCAGCAGGAGCAACAGCGCGACCAGCGGCCCGACGAAGATGGCCTTCGACCGGGTGACCGTCAGCCCCGCCGCCGTCGTGACCGTCACGTCCGTCGTCGGTGCGAGCGGCAACGTCGCCCGGACGGTGCCGTTCGCGTCCGTCCGCCCGGTCGCACCGCCGGCGACCGCGACGCTCGCGTTCGTCACCGGCTCGCCGCCGTCGGTGACCGTGACGGTCGTCGGCTGTCCGGGAACCGCGACGGGCACGAGCCCCGCGCCCAGCGCGACTTCGACCCGCGCGAGCGTGAGGCTCCGCGACGCCGCGAGGTCGCCACGCTCGGCCGCGACCGTCGCCGTCTCCGCGACCGGCAGCGGGACCTGCAGGCGCCCCGCGCGGTCCGTCCGCCCGACCGTCTCCCCGTCGACCCGGACGGTCGCGTCCGGCACCGGTCGGTCACCGACCAGCGTCCGGATGCCCACCGTGCCGCCGGGGTCGGGGTCGTCCGCCACCTCGATGCGCAGGTCGCTGTCGACCGTCACGGTGACCGCCCCGTCGTCGGGCTGTGCGAGCGAGTACTGCCGGTCCGCGACCGGCTGGATTGCACTCGCCGGGGCGCGCACGCCGACCGAGAGCTGGCGCACGTACGGGACGGTGGCGGTGACCTCCCCGTCGGCGTCCGTCCGGCCGACCGCCTCGCCGTCGAACGTGACGACGACACCGGACGCCGGCTCGCCGCCGCGCGTGACCCGCACCGTCGTCTCGCTCCCGGCGGCGAGCTCGCTGTCGAAGCAGAGCCGGTACTCGCCCGACGACAGACAGCCGCCGTCGGCGCCACTGCCGGCCTGCGAGCCGCCGTTATCGCCGGGACCTCCCGACCTACTCGAACCACCGTCACCGCCGCCACCGAACAGGCCACCGAACAGCCCGCCGCCACCGCTACCACCACTGCCGCCGCCACCACCACTTCCCCCCGCGCCACCACCACCACCGCCGAACAGGCCTCCACCGCCACCCCCACCGGACCCCCCACCGCTACCGCCGGCTCCACCACCACCACCCGCGCCGACGCCACCGCCGCTACCACCACCACTACCGCTCGGACCACCGACGAGACGCAGCAGGCTCTCGACGAGTGGCGCCGATGTGTCGCCGCCCAGCACGCCGCTGTCACCCAGTCCCGGACCGCCGGACCCACCGGGGCCGCCGCCGGAGCCGCCGGAGCCGCCGGGTGCGCGCACGGACGGGCTCTCGTCGGCGTCGTCGGCGCCGCTGCTGGCGAGGGCGCCGATCTCGCGGGCCACCTCACCGGCCGGTGCGGCAGCGCCGAACATCGGCAGGATACCCGCCGCGAGCACGAGTCCGAACGCCGCCACGAGCGCGAGCAGCGCCCGACCCGGCTGGCGGCCGCTTCCGGTCACCGTCTGACCCCCCTGGCGTCCATTCGGGTAACCGTGCCCGGGCGGCCGCTTATGCGTTGTGGACACCGGGACGCGGTATCCTGTTCGGGTCGCGTGCTGCGACCACCGGAACGGCGCGCGACCGGTCAGTGGTCGCCCCGTTGCGATCGGTCCGGGTCGTCCTCGTCGCGCTCCCCGACGTCGATGTCGTAGGCATCGTCGCCGAGGTCGTAGACATCGTCTCCATCGTCCGCATCGCCGGAGGATGACCGACCACCCGGGCCGTCGTCGGGCTCCGGCCAGCCAGGGCCGCCCGCGCCACCGGCGCCGCCGGTACTCCCCGCACCCCCGAAGCCGCCGCCACCGCCTATCGACCCGAACTGGACGTTGATGCTACCGTTCTCCATCTTCTCGCGGATGTACGGGCCGACGATCCACCGCTTGAGCGCGACCCGGAGCGGGTAGCGCGTGAGCGGGATGACGAACAGGAAACCCGTCAGGTCGGTCAGCAGACCGGGCGTGATGAGGAACGCGCCGCCCGCGAGGATGAGCGCGCCGTCCAGCAGTTCGTCGGTCGGGGCCTCCATCTGCTGGGCGCGCTGCTGGAGGCGGCGGAGCGTGGCCCGGCCCTCGCTGCGGACGAGCAGCGAGCCGAGCAGGGCGGTCAGGACGACCAGTCCGACCGTCGGGAGCGCGCCGATCTCCCCCGCGACGACCACGAGGAGGAGGGCGTCGGCCAGCGAGAGCAGCAGGGCGAACAGCAGCAGGAGCCCGAACATACCAGTGGCTCGGCGGGTGCGACGCAAAACGCTTGGCACGGAGCGACGGTGGCGGCCGCGTCGGACCGGTTCGCCCAAAGAGGGATACGCTCGCCGCCGGTTGGTCGGGTATGCTGCTGTCCGAGGTCAACAACGTTCGGCAACTGGTGGAGTTGCTGAGCGACGACGGGTTCACGGAGGCGATCGCGCAGGCCGAGGACCTGGTGAACGACGTCAACGACACGCTCGACCGGGTCGAGGAGGTCGAGGACGAGGCCGCCGAGGCGGTCAAGGAGGCGAACCAGACACTCGTCGCCGTCGACCGGCGGCTGAGCAAGGTCGACGAGACCATCAGCCTGCTCGAGGCGAAGATCGAGGCCGGCTTCAGTCTCGGATTCCTCGTCTTCGCGTTCAACTTCTTCATCGACGGCGACCTGCTGTTCGCCGCCAGTCTCGCCTTCCTGGGGCTGCTGGGTGCCGGCCAGCTGCTCGTCACCGTCCGGACCATCCCGCAGGTCCAGAAGCTCCGAGAGTTGCTCCGGTACGTGCTGGAACGCCTCGGGTTCCGCCGCGCCGCAGCCTTGGTCGCGCCCAACGAGGATGTCGACCTCGTCGACGACTCGTTCCAGAACGCGCTGCAGGACGCCGAAGAGCCCCATCCGAACGCGACAGCCCGGCAGAGACGGTCGCAACAGGGGGGACGCACCCGTCGAGAGTAGCGGTCTCCGTACGCTGCGAGCGCGACAGTCGACCGTTCTGTTCCGTTCCGGGTCGGTGCCGCGTCACCGCCGGGGCGCCCTCACTCGTGGCACTCGACCACGTGCGCATCCACCGGGTCGAACCCGACCGTCACCTCGCCGGTCAGGGGGTCCCGGGTCCGGAGCAGGAGGTCGTGGCCGGCCCAGTCGAGATGGACCCGCGTCGTCTCGCCGAGGAACTCCACGCTCTCGACGGTCGCCACGAGGCGGTTCGGCCCGCCGTCGACCGACAGCGCCTCCGGCCGGATACAGAGGGTGAGCCGGTCGCCGACCGAGACCCGCTCCCCGTTCCAGTCATCGAGTCCGACCGACAGCGTCTCACCGCCGACCGCGACCGTGGCCGTCCCGTCCGCGACGGCGCGGACCTCGCCGTCGAGGACGTTGTTGTCGCCGACGAACTCGGCGACGAACCGGGAGGCGGGTCGCCGGTAGATGTCCCGCGGTGGGCCGACCTGCTCGGCGGCACCGTCGCGCATCACGGCCACCCGGTCGGAGACGGCGAGCGCCTCCTCCTGGTCGTGGGTGACGTACACCGTCGTGATGCCCAGCTCCTGCTGTATCTCCCGGACCTGGACCCGGAGTTGCTCGCGGAGTCGGGCGTCGAGCGCGCTCATCGGCTCGTCGAGCAGGAGCACGTCCGGGCCAGGGGCCAGCGCCCGGGCCATCGCCACGCGCTGTTGCTGCCCGCCCGAGAGACTGTCGGGGTCGCGGTCGCCCGCATCGGGGAGGTCGACCAGTTCGAGCAGTTCGGCCACCCGTTCGGCCTCGCTCACCCCACCCGGCGGGTCCGCGAAGTTCAGCCCGTACGAGACGTTCTCCGCGACCGTCATGTGGGGGAAGAGGGCGTAGCTCTGGAAGACGACGCCGACGTCGCGGTCCTCGGGCGGCACGCCGGCCACGTCGCGGCCGCCGAACCGGACGGTGCCGCTCGTCGGCGCCTCGAAACCCGCGACGAGTCGGAGGGTCGTCGTCTTCCCGCAGCCGGAGGGGCCGACCAGCGTGAAGAACTCGCCCTCGGAGACCGACAGCGAGAGGTCGTCGACCGCGGCCGTGCTGCCGTAGCGACGGGTCACGCCGTCCAGCTCCAGCGCCGGTGGCGGCTCAGAGGCCAACGCGGTCACCCCCGAACCGGTCGATGAGGAGGAAGCTCCCGCTCGTCACGACCAGCAGGACGACGCCCATCGCCGTCGCGGGGCCGAGCCGTCGGCCGATGAACCGCTCGATAGCGATTGGCATCGTGTACTGGCCCGTCCCCGAGGCGAGGACGGCCGTCGCGGAGAACTCGCCGATGGAGATGGCGGCGGCGAAGGCGGCGCCGGCGACGACCGCGGGCCACACCAGCGGGAGTTCGATGTCCAGCAACGCACGCGCGCGCGGCGCGCCCAGTGCCCGCGCGGACTCCACCAGCTGCCGGTCCAGCGACGCCAGGCCGGGGGCGACGACCCGGACGATGAACGGGTAGCCCGCGACGGCGTGGGCAGCCACGATGGCCAGCGCTCCGCCGACGGCGACGCGCACGCCGCCGAGTTCGACGCCGAAGACGAGCCCGCGGAGCAGTCCCAGCCCCACGACGATGCTCGACACGGAGAGCGGCGCCATCGCGATGGTGTCGACCAGTTCCCGGCCGGCGTAATCACGGGTCGTCAGCACCGAGACGACGACGCCCATCGGGAGCGCCACCGCCAGCGCCGCGGCCCCGAACAGCAGCGAGTTCCGGACCGCGGGCCACGGCCGGACCTGGAACGCCGCCCCGGTGACCTGGCGCTCCAGCAGGAAGCGGTAGTGCTCCAGCGTGAGCCCCGTCGGTCCCGAGAGACTGGCGTACACCATGCTCGCGATGGGAAGACAGAACAGCACGAGCGCGACGACGGCGTAGGCTGCCAGCCCGATGCGGGGGAGGAGTTCGCGGAGCGACCACGACGGCGGCCGGAGGGGCCGGCGTTCCTGGGGCCGGATGCTGCCCGCTTCGACCGTGTGCGCCGCCTCGTACCGGAGGTAGCCGTACAGGACCGACAGGGAGATGGCCAGTTCGAGCAGCGCCAGCGCCGCGCCCTCGGCGTACGCCAGGTCGCGGATGAGCCCGTAGATGAACACCTCCAGGGTCGCCAGTTCGAACCCACCCAGCGCGAGCACGATGGGGAAGGTGCCGAAGGTGAAGACGAAGGTCAGCGCCGCGCTCATCAGCACCGCCGGGTAGACCTGCGGCCACACCACGTCACGGAAGGCCCGGAAGGGGCCCGCGCCGAGACTCCGGGCCGTCTCGACGGCGCTGGCGTCGACCGACTCCCACGACGCGGTCGTGATGCGCGCGACCAGCGGCGCGTTGTAGAACGCGTGGGCGACGACGATGGCCTCGAGACTCGGCAGGAGGTCCACCGGCCCCAGGCCGACGGCGCCGAGCACGGCGTTCAGCGTCCCGTCGGCGCCGAACGCCGCGAAGAAGCCGACCGCGACCATAATGGAGGGCAGGACGAACGGGAGGATGGTCAGCGAGCGCACCGTCCGGCGCCCGGGGAACTCGTACCGGGCCAGCAGGTACGCCAGCGGCACCCCGACGGCGACGCTGACGACCGTCGAGAGCGCCGCCTGGTACGCGGTGAAGCCGACGATGCCGAGCCGCCGGTCCGCCGAGAGCAGCGCCCGGAGGACGGCCACCGGCGAGTCACCGGCGAACAGCCGCGCGAGTTCCCCGAGGTAGAACGGGTCCGTGAGGATACTCGCGAACACCCGGAGTGTCAGCCGTCCCTCGACCAGGACGGCGTCGACGAACACCGTCGCGACCGGGTAGTAGAACAGCACGACCAGCAGCGCGAGGACGGCGGCCGCGAGCATCGGGAGCGACCGCCGCTCGATGCCCGCGCGGACCCGGCGCAGGCTGCCGAAGCGCCCGGCCGCGGGCCCTCCGCCGTCGCTCGCCGACGCCTCGTCGCTCGCTGGACGCTGTCCGGTCACCGGCTCAGTTACCGGCGAACTGGCGCTCCCAGTCGGAGACCCAGTCGCTCACGTTCCCCTGTAGCTCCTCGTAGGTGAAGGTCACCGGTTCGGGGGGCTCCCGGGCCAGCTCGGCGTAGTCCTCGGGGAGGATGACCGTGTCGGTGGCGGGGAACTGGACGTTGCGGACGGCGATCTCCCCCTGGATCTCGGGGCGCAGGAGGAACGACATGAACTGCCGGGCCGCCTCGGGCCGGTCGCTGTCGGCGAAGACGGCCATCCCCTCCGGGTTGGCGTACGCCTGGTCGTTGAGGAACCGGATTCGGTGCTCCTCCAGGTTCGCTCCCGACTCGTCCGCGAACACCCGGTCGGTCGAGTAGGAGACGACCATCGGCGCCTCGCCGCTGCCCCAGGCGCTGTAGGCATCGTCCCACGACCCGAGTACCTGCACGTCGTTGGCCTGCAGGTCCGCCCAGTAGTCGAGGTAGCCATCGGGTCCGAACTCCTTGACAGTGTGCAGGAGGAATGCCCGGCCCGTCGACGAACTGCTGGGGTTCTGCGCGATGAGGTCGCCCTGCATCTCGTCGGCCAGCAGTCCCTCGAACGTCTCCGGTGCGGTCATCTCGGTCCCGTCGAAGACGAGGCTGACGTAGCCCGTGTCGTACGGGAGGGCCCTGTTCTGCGGGTCGAACTGCAGCCCGGACTTGATATCGGACTGCCCCTCGACGTCACCGGCCTCGGCGAACAGCGCCTCGTCCAGCTCCCGGTCGACGCGGACGAGGTCCTCGGGATTGAGCCCCATGTAGAGGTCGGCCTCGATATCCACGCCCGCCTGCTGGCGCTGAACGTAGTGGTTCAGCTCGTTGCTCGGGGTCTGCCACACCAGGTCGATGTCGAACTCCTCCTCGAACGTGGATTTGAGCCACGCACCCGGCGAGGAGGAGGGCGAGTCGATGAGGGAACTGTACGTGCCGACGACCAGCGTGTCCCTGCTGCCGTCGCCACGGCCGGGATTGCTGCCGAAGGTACAACCGGCCAGCGTGACCGTCGTCGCGCCGCCCGCCGCTGCGAGGAAGCTCCGTCGATTCACTACCTGGTAGTCGTACCCTGTTGTACTTAATCGTCGGGTTAGCTGATTCCGCCCGCAGTCACGGCCCACGGGTTGACGAACGCGGAGCAGTTCGCAACGCTCCTGAGCCGTAGAAGGTTCGACAAGAGGGTCGGGGGGATTCTCACCGGAGCCACGTCGCTCGCTCCGCTTGCTCGTGACAGGGGTCGGAATCCGCCGGGCCTATCCGCTCTTCACGTTCGTTCGTCGCAGGATGGGTCGGGGCGGATTCGAACCGCCGGCCTGCTCCGTGTGAAGGAGCCGTCATAACCGGACTAGACCACCGACCCGCGTTCCGAGGTAGCGGCGGCGCGAACCTTAAGGGTTGCCGATTGCGGAGGCGGCCATGTCACCGAAGTCCACCCCATATTACACGAGAAGTCGCAATATTAGACTATTAAAGTGCGCATAAAATCTCTATGTGATTCTTTCTAGTACTATACGTAGGATATTCCTATTGCCACCACCACACGGCACCACGGCCACTCATCCGTCCGCCTCGTGGCACCGGGTTTTACACCAGCCGCCCGCCTCGGGGCGGGCAGATGCCGTACGAGCGACTCGTCGCCCACCTCTCCGACCCGTCCGGCACCCTCCCGGTCGTCTGTCTCCCCGACGGGAGCGTGGACATCCTCTGTCACGTCTACGACGGCGGGCGTGACCGCGTGTCGTCGCGGAAGGAGTTCGGGCGCCGAATCTCGACGGGCGCCATCCGGTCGGTCCGGCTGGAGGAGTACGATCGGCAGCCGGGCGGCCAGGCGGTCAACGCCGCTCGGCAGGCCCACGCGCTGGGCGACGAGGTGACGCTGTTCGGCCACCTCGACCACCCGCTGCTGACGTTCCCGTTCGAGACGTACTCGATGGGACCGCCCGCCGAGGTGACCGTCCTCTCGTTCGACCGGACGGACCTGATGTTCTCGCGGGAGCCGCCGGACATCGACGGCTGGTCGTTCGCGGAGCTCCACGAGAACGAGGCGCCGTTCCGGGGCCGCATCGAGCGGGCGGGCTCGGTTTGCCTGGCCAACTGGGTGTCGTTCCGGGAGCTGATGCCGACGATGCGGACGCTCGCGACCTACGACATCGCGTGTCCGGTGGTGCTGGACCCGGGCGACCTGAGCGGGAGCGTCGAGCAGGATATCGAGGAACTTCGCGACGCGATGGCGCACCTCGACGAGACCTGCCCGGTGGTCCTGAGCGCGAACGGTGGGGAACTCCGGGCGCTGGCGAAGGGCCTCGGGGTCACGCAGGACGCCCGCCCGGAACGCGAGCGCGACCTCCGCGCGGCGCTGGACATCGCGGGGGTCGTCCGCCACGACGAACCCGCGGCCCTGTCGGCCACCGACGACCGACTCGGCGGGGGCATGGCCCGGGTAGAGAACTTCGACGCCCGCTCCATCACCCGCCGGACGGGCGCGGGCGACCGGTTCACGGCGGGACTGGCCCACGCTCTCGGGAGCGGGCTCGACCCCGAGGCGGCGCTGGCGCTCGGCAACGCCTGTGCGACCTACTTCATCGAGAACGGAGCGACGGGGACCCGCGAGGCGCTGGCGGCGTTCCTCGCGGAGCGGCCGGCACCGGGGACCGACGACTGAGCCTGCCACCGGCCGACGCAGGCAGCGACCCGTTCCTGTCAGTACGCCGGGTAGCCGGTCAGCTCCGACCCGACGATGAGCTTCTGTATCTCCGTGGTCCCATCGGGGATGGTGGTCGTCCGGGCGTCCCGGAGGTAGCGCTCCACCGGGTAGTCCGTCGAGAGACCGTTGGCACCGTGGACCTGGACCGCGCGGCTGGCCACATCGACGGCCGTCTCGCAGGCGTATCCTTTCGCTAGCGAGGAGAGCAGCCGGGCGTCGGCGTGCCCCTCGGCGACGTGCGTAGCGGCGTGGTGGGTGAGCAGCCGCGCGGTCTCGATGCCGGCCTTCATCTCGTAGAGGTGGTCCTGCACCAGTTGCTTGCCGGCGATGGCGTCGCCGCCGACGGTCCGCTCGGTGGTGTAGTCCAGCGCCGCCTCGAACGACGCCTGCATGATGCCGACCGCCATCGACGCCATGCCCGTCCGCATGTAGGCGAACATGGCGTTCTGTGGGTCCTGGGTCCGGAATATCGGGTTCTCGAGCACGTTCGTGCCACCCTCGCTCGCCATCCGGCCGACGGCGTTCAGCAGCCGGTTCTCGACCGGAATCCGGCACTCGTCGAGGAACAGCTGGCCGGTCGGCGACCCCTTCCACCCCAGCTTGTCCAGCTCCCGGGACTCCAGGCTCGTCGTCTCGGCGTCGACGAGGAAGAAGTCCCGCGCGCCCGTGTCCGTGTCGGTCGCCAGCACCAGCGCCACGTCCGCGATGGTCGCGTTCGACACCCACGTCTTCTCCCCGTCGATGACGTACTCGTCGCCGTCGCGCTCGGCGGTCGTCGCGGGGCTGGTGGTGTCGCTGCCGCCCGCCGGCTCCGTGACGGCGAGACAGCCGACCAGTTCGCCCGCCCGCGACCGGTCACCCAGCGCCTCGCGGGTCCGGTCGCCGGCGTACGGTACCAGTGCCGCCGGGAACGGGAACCCCATCGTGATGATCATCACGAGACTGGGCCAGACGCGTGCTATCTCCTCGATGGTCACGGCGTAGGTCACCGGGTCCTCGAACGAGGCATCCTCGCCGGCACCCGGACCGACACCGAGGTCGCCCAGGTCGCGCTGGTAGGCCACGGCCTGCTCCTTCGAGACGGGTTCGTGGTCGGCCTCGGGCAGGTCCGGCGCGACCTCGCGCTCCAGGAACTCCCGGAGGGTGTCGCGGAACAGCCGGTCGGACTCGGACAGGCGCATGGCCGGGCGTCACCAGCCCGGAACAAGTAGCTTCCCCCGGCGGAACGGGTAGCTGTTCCCGGGGTCAGGACCGCTCCGACTCCCACTCCGCCAGCGTCTCCTCGCGGTTCCAGGAGTCCAGATACGCCGCTTGCTTGTCGGTCAACCCGTCGATGTCGATATCCATCGCGTCGAGTTTCAGTTCCGCCACCTCGCGGTCCAGTTCGTCGGGCAGGTCGTGGACGCCCGGGCCGGGCACGGGCCCGTCGGCGAGGTCTCGGCCGGCGACGAACATCGCGCCGAAGGTGGTGTCCATCACGGCCGCCGGATGCCCCTGACTGAACGGGCCTGCCAGGTTGACCAACCGTCCTCGGGCGAGCACGTCCAGTCTGCGGCCGTCGGGGAGGCGGTAGCGGGTGATGCCCTGGTCGGTCTCGGTCACCTCGGTCGCGCGCTCGGCCAGCGCATCGAGGTCGAGTTCCACGTCCATGTGTCCGACGTTCGCGAGCATGGCCTCGTCGGGCATCCGCTCGAAGTGCTCGTCGCGGATGACACGACAGTTGCCCGTGGCAGTCACGAACAGCTCCCCCTCGGCGGCGGCCTCGGCCATCGGCATGACGCGGTGGCCGTCCATCCGTGCTTTCAGCGCCTTCCGGGGGTCGATCTCCGTGACGACCGTCTCCGCACCGAGGTCGCGGGCCTTCCGGGCGACACCCTTCCCGACGTAGCCGTAGCCCGCGACGACGACCGTGCGCCCGGCGAGTATCGTGTTCGTCGTCATCGCGATGTTGGTGAGCGCGCTCTCGCCGGTCCCGTGGACGTTGTCGAACTGGTGTTTCATCGGGGTGTGGTTGACCCGGTAGACCGGGATGGTGAGTTCGCCGGCGTCGGCCATCGCCTCGACCCGGCCGACCCCGGAGGTGGTCTGCTCGGCGGCCGCCCGGACCGAATCAGCCACATCCGAGACATCGTCGTGAGCTTTCACGACGAGCTCGGCGCCGTCGGTCAGGAGCAACTCGGGTTCGCGGTCGAGGAGACGGCGGTGAGCCTCGTCGAGCGCGGCGTCGTCCATCGAGCTATCGGCGAACGTCTCGACGCGTTCCAGTCCGTCCAGATACGCGACCACGTCGTCGTGGGTGCTGTCGGCCTCGCTGGCCGTCGCCAGCACCGTGGCGCCGGCCTCGTGGAGCGTCTCGATGAAGAAGCCGGTCGAGGGCTCGAGGTGGGAGGCGACGGCGACAGTGGTCCCGGCCAGCGGCTCCCCGGCGGCACCGAGCGCTCGCAGTACGGGCATCTGTTCGCGCATCCACGACAGGGGGTCGGCCTCGTCCATCCGTGGGCGGTCGACCATGACCTGTCAACCACCGCCGGCGGCAAAGGTTTCGGGGGGCACCCGTCGGGCCTGTCGTCTCAAGGAACCTCGCGAACGGCCCCCTATGCTTAAGGTGGGCGGGAGGTACCGGCCCGCATGGATTGGCGCCAGGCGGAAGCGGAGTACACGGACGAGGTTATGGGGGAGACGACCATCCCGAGGGCGTTCTTCGACGCGGTGGACCAACACGGCGAGCTGGACTGCCAGCTCTACAAGGGTGGCATCTACGACCGGTCGCTCGTCTCGGGCAACGTCGTCCCGGCGGCGCCGTCGGGAGAGTACGCCGCGCTCACGTACGAGGAGGTGGGTGATATCGTCGCGCGGCTGGCGGCCGGCTTCCGCGAACTGGGTGTCGAGGCCGACGACCGCGTGAGCATCTACGCCGACACGCGGATGGAGTGGGCCCACGCGGACATGGCCATCCAGACCGCCGAGGGCGTGGCGACGACGGTCTACACCGAGTCGAGCCCCCGGCAGGTGAAGTACCTCCTCGACGACCCCGGCTCGATGGGCGTCGTCGTGGAGAACGCCGACCTGCTGGAGACGCTCGCCGAGGTCGAGAGCGAACTGCCGCTCTCGTTCGTCGTCACGCTGGACGAGGTGCCGGACGAGGTTACCGAACCGCTCGACGCCGATACGTACACGCTCGCCGAGGTGTACGAACTGGGCAGCGAGGAGTTCGACCGCGACGCGGTGGAGCGCTGGCTCGACCGCCGGGACTGGACGGAGCTCTCCTCGCTCGTCTACACCTCCGGGACCACCGGCGACCCGAAGGGGGTGATGCTCCAGCACAGGCACTGGCGGAGCCTGATGAACGCCGTCCGCAAGCGGCTCGGCCCCCGCCCGGACAAGCCCGAGGACATGCCGAAGTTCGAGCCCGGCAAGACCTCGCTTGCCTTCCTGCCGCTGGCGCACGCCTTCGAGCGGTCGGGGCACTTCCAGTCGCTCGCCTCCGGCATCACCATCGGCTACGCCGAGTCGACCGACACCATCGCCGACGACATCCAGCAGGTGCAACCACAGGTGGCCAACTCCGTCCCCCGGGTGTACGAGCGCATCTACAACGGGATGCGCGAGCAGGCCAGCGACTCGCCCGTCTCGAAGCGCATCTTCGAGTGGGCAGTCGAGACCGGGAAGGCGTACGACGATGCCGAGTCGCCGGGGCTCGGCCTCCGGACGAAGATGAAGCTCGCAGATAGACTCGTCTTCTCGAAGGTCCGCGAGGCGCTGGGTGGCAACATCGAGATGTTCGTCTCCGGCGGTGGGTCCCTCTCGGAGGATCTCGCGAAGCTCTACCGGGCGATGGGCATCACCATCATCGAGGGGTACGGCCTGACCGAGACGGCGCCGGGGCTGGTGTTCAATCCCCCCGAGGATATCAAGGTCGGGACGATGGGGCCGCCACTCCACGACGTCCAGCTCAAGCTCGACCGGAGCGTCGTCTCGCCCGAGCAGAAGGAGGCCGCCGAGGGTGAGGTGGGGGAGCTGCTGGCGAAAGGACCCAACGTCTTCGAGGGCTACTGGAACAAGCCCGACAAGACCGAGGAGGCGTTCACGGAGACGGGCTGGTTCCGGACCGGCGACATCGTGGCCCGGGACGAGGACGACTACTACTCCTTCGTCGACCGCCGGAAGAACCTCATCGTGCTCGACACGGGCAAGAACGTCGCTCCCGAGCCCATCGAGGACGAGTTCGCCACCTCCGCGCGCATCGACCAGGTGATGGTCGTCGGTGACAACGAGAAGTTCATCGGTGCGGTCATCGTGCCGAACTTCGAGCAGCTCCGCGAGTGGGCCGACGAGGCGGGTATCGACCTGCCCGAGGACCCCGAGGCCGTCGCGAACGACGAGCGCGTCCGCGAGTGGGTCGCCGAGGACGTCGAGGCCGTCAACGAACGGCTGGGTCACCACGAGACCATCAAGGAGTTCCGCCTCGCCCCGGAGGAGTGGACAGCGGACAACGACGCGCTCACGCCGTCGCTGAAGAAGAAGCGCCGCATCATCCGGAGCCGCCACGAACACCTCATCGACGACATCTACGGGCGGACGCCGGCCGAAGGGGACGCCGACGCCCAGGCCGCCGCGGACGACTGAGACCGACACCTCCCACGGACGACCGAACCCGACATCCCCGCGCTCCGTGTTCGGAGTCAGTAACTCGGCGACTCCTCGGGGACACCGTCGCGCTGATTGACGACGCGGCCGAAGACGAACAGCGCGTCCGAGAGCCGATTCAGGTAGGCGATGGCGGTGGCGTTGACGGGCTCGTCCGACGCCAGCTCCACGGAGCGGCGCTCGGCCCGCCGGACGACCGCGCGGGCGTGGTGGAGGTGTGCACCGGCCTCGCTGCCGCCCGGCAGGATGAAGTTCTCCAGCGGCTCCAGTTCCTCGTCGTAGGCGTCCATCCAGTCCTCCAGTTCGTCGACGTGCTCTTCCTCCAGATGTGGCGCGTCGTCGTCGTCCAGGTCGGGGTTGGCGAAGTCGGCCTGCACGATGTGGAGGTGGTTCTGGATGGCTTCGAGCTTCTCGTCGATGTCGTCGTGGCCCGAGGGACGGACCATCCCGACGACGGTGTTGGCCTCGTCGACGGTGCCGTACGCTTCGATGCGCGGACTCGTCTTCGACACCCGGCTCATGTCACGCAGGTCGGTCATCCCCTCGTCGCCGCGACCGGTGTAGATCTTCATGCATCCCGGTTCGGGGGGCGGAGACTTATAACAGGCGGCACCGCCGTCCCGGCCGCGCCGACACCTCTTTGACGCCGAGCGGTGCAGCCTCGGTGATGGCCGGGAGCGTCACGTGGCGCCACGACGCGACGACCGAGCGGTGGCTCCGGGTCCTGTTCCTGCTCGCCGCCGCGCTGCTCCACGGGGTGGGAGTGGTGGTCGCGGCGGGAGGGCTCGCCCTGCTCGGAGTCGTCCTCTGGACCGGGAGCACCGGGGCCCGAGCGCTGGTCGTCCTGCTCGCGCTGGTCGGCGGGCCTGCCTCGCTGCTCTACCTGCTCCCGATGCTCCGCGACACCGACCAGCGCCCCTCGTTCTACCCCGAGGAGATGACGATGGGGCTGGCGCTCTCGGTCCGACAGCGGGTCGCACTCGGCCTCTCCGGTGGGGCCGTTCTCGTCGGGAGCTGGTGGCTCGACCCACGGGTGGCGGCCGCCATCGTCGGCGGCGGTGTGCTGGCCGGGCTGACGTACGCCGTGGCGGCGACCCGGGGAACCATCGACACCGAGCGTGCCGTCCTCGACACGGGCGCTCGCGAGTTCGAACTCGACCGCGTGACCGGCTACCGGTCGCGCCGGCTCGGCCCGCTCTCGCTGGTCACGCTGGCGGTCCCGAACCGACCGGGGCGGCTCGGTCGGAGCACGACCCGGCTGCTGGTCCCGACAGCACGGCTCGCCGACGTGGAGGCGGCACTCGATGTGGTCGTCGCGACAGCGGACCCGGAGACGGGCCGGGACCCGAACCCGCAGGTCCGGCTGGCCGCCGGCGTGCTGGCGCTGCTGTTCCTCGGAATCGGCGCCGCCGCGGTCGTGACCATCGGCACCGGTATCGGCTGGTACGTCGCGGCGCTGTGCGGGCTGTTCGGGGGGGTACTCCTGCTGGTCGCTCGGGAGGGATAGCTCGTCTTCGAGGCTCGGGCATGCCCCTGAGGTCGGGTATCCCGTCGCCGCTGCGACCGGTGTCGATTCCGGACTCACTCCGGAGGACGAGCCAGGTCCACCCGGATTCGGTTCCCGCCGCCCCGGCGCGTCACCTCGATGCGGCCGTCGGAGAGTTCGACGACCCAGTAGACGAGCCAGAGTCCGAGCCCGGTACTGTGGTACAGCCCGTCCATGTTGTGGTGGCCGGCGAGGACCGCTTCCTCCATCTCGGGGACGGGCGGCGCGTCGTCGTCGACGAGGATGGCCACCCGCTCGGCGTCGAGCTCGACGGTGACCGACACCAGCGGCGTATCGGCGTCGCTGTGCAGGATGGCGTTCTCGAGGAGTTCCACGACGGCGAGGCGGAGTTCCGGCAGCGCGAGGGCGTCGGCCGTCTCGGGAGTGGAGATATCGATGTCGGCCACGAGACCGCGGTCCCTGACGGTTTCGGCGGCCGTCTCGATCGCCGCGACGACGTCGACCCGCTCCGGTCCGGTGGCCCCGATGAGCAGTTCGATGATGTCTCGGTCCTTCTCCGCACTACGGAGGAGTTCCTCACCGGTCCGTCGGATTACGGCGGCCCTGTCGGCCACCTCGGGTGCCTCCTCCTCGATGAGTTCGGCGTTGCCCGAGATGGTGTTGATGTCGTTTCGCAGGTTGTGCCGCAGGAGGTTGTCCAGCACGTAGAGCTGGCGCTCGCGTCGGTGCCGGTCGGTGATGTCCCGGGTGAAGCCGGTGATGCGGACCACCTCGCCGCCCTCGACGATGGGCTCGGCCTGGACCCAGACCCACGTCCGGTAGTCCTTGTTCGGGTTCACCCGGTACTCCATGTCGGCGGAGTTGCCCGCCGACAGATACGCCATCGCCTCCTCGACCGTCGCGCGGTCGTCGGGGTGGATGGTATCCAGGAACCGCTGCGGGTCCGCCTCCAGCGTCTCGGCTGATTGGCCGTACACGTCCTCGTACGAGGGGTTGACGAAGAGGAGTTCGGACCAGTCACCGTCGAACATCCAGAGCACGTCACCCGTCGTGGCCGACAGCTCCCGGAGCCGTCTCGTCACCGCCTCGTGCTCGCGCTGGGCCGCGACACGGTCCGTGATGTCCCGGGAGCTCACGACGTACCCGTCCAGTTCGTCGTCAGTAAGGTTCGACATCCGGCTCTCGAGGTGGACCCAGGAGCCGTCGGCTGCCCGGCAGCGGTACTCAATGGTCGTCTCGACGAACGTCTCGCTGCGGATGGTCTCCTCGAACGCCGCGCGGACCGCGTCGATGTCGTCGGGATGGATGTAGTCGAAGACGTCCTCGCCCTCGAACGCCTCGGGGGAGGCCCCCAGGATATCCTCGACGGCTCCGTTGGCGTAGGTGACCCGTCCCCGTTCGTCGAGGAGGATTATCTTGTCCCGGGCATGGTCGAGGAGGACACCCAGGGACGGAGAGGGGTCCATCTTCCCGTCTTTACCCGCTTCGGACGCAAAAACTCACCGGCTACTGCCGGCCGTCCCGTACCACCGCTCCCATCACTTCGCGGCGACGCCGACGCCCTGCCCGGAGAGTGCGAATCCTCTCCAGGAAGTAGCGACCCGCGCTACAGGTCCTCGTACAGCGGGTAGTCCGCACAGAGCGCCTCGACCTGCTCGGAGACGCGGTCCAGCGTCGCCGTGTCGTCGTGGTCGTCCAGCACGTCGCAGATGAGGTGTGCGACCTCTGAAACGGCGTCCTCGTCCATCCCGCGGGTCGTGAGCGCGGGCGTGCCCACGCGGATACCCGAGGGGTCGAACGGGGAGCGGCTCTCGTCGGGCACCGTGTTGGCGTTCAGGACCAGCCCCGTCTCCTCCATGGCCTCCTCGGCGGTACCGCCGGAGAGGTCCGGGTGCGACTCGCGGAGGTCGACGAGGACGAGATGGGTGTCCGTGCCGCCGGAGACCACCTTCAGACCGTGGTCGGCGAACACCTCGGCCATCGCCTTCGCGTTGTCGACGACCTGTGCGGCGTACGCCTCGAAGTCGTCCGAGAGCGCCTCCTTGAAGCCGACGGCCTTGCCCGCGATGTTGTGCATCAACGGGCCACCCTGCCCGCCGGGGAAGACGGCCGGGTCGATGTCGCTCGCGTACTCCTCGTCGGTCATGATGATGCCGCCACGGCCGGCGCGGATGGTCTTGTGCGTCGAGCCGGTGACGAAGTCGGCGACGCCCACCGGAGACTGGTGTTCGCCGGCGGCGACGAGCCCAGTGATGTGGGCGATGTCGGCGAGGTGGTAGGCGTCGACGGCGTCGGCCGCCGCCTGGACGCGCTCGAACTCGACCTCGCGCGGGTACGCGGAGTAGCCCGAGACGACGATGTCGGGGTCGAACCGCTCGGCGTGCTCGCGGAGGTCGTCGTAGTCGATGTAGCCCGTCTCCGGGTTCACCTCGTACTGCTCGACCTCGTAGGTCTGCCCGGTGAAGTTGGCCGGGTGGCCGTGCGAGAGGTGCCCGCCGTGGTTGAGGTCCAGCGAGAGGATCTTGTCGCCGGGGTCCAGCATCGCGAGGTAGACGCCCATGTTGGCCTGCGTCCCCGAGTGGGGCTGGACGTTGACGTGCTCGGCACCCCAGAGCTGCTTCGCGCGGTCGATGGCGAGACGCTCGACCTCGTCGGCGTACTCGCAGCCGGCGTAGTAGCGCTCGCCGGGGTAGCCCTCGGCGTACTTGTTGGTGAGCGCGGAGCCCTGGGCCTCCAGCACCGCGGGGGAGACGTGGTTCTCGGAGGCGATCATCGCGAGGGTCTCGCGCTGGCGGTCCACCTCACCGGCGAGGGCGTCGGCCACTGCCGGGTCGGTCTCGCGGACGCGGTCGTACATACGAGAGCGTCGGGGATGGGTATGGAAGTAGCTTCCCGTCTCCGGCAATCCGGGCGGGTGTCCCGGCCGGGCGATAAAAAGGCCCGGGCCTGCTGGGCGGTAGTTCTTTGGTCGGGCACCCGAGATTCGCTCTACGGATGGTGTGGTGTTCCACATCGGGGGGGAGGATAGTCGCGCACGGCCGCGAGGGCTCCATCCGGGTCGCTGCGGCCGCGTGGCGGGGGGCACCCAGCGGTTCGTCCCCGTCGCTCCCGCTCCCGGTCGATACACGGACCGACGGACGGACCACACGCCTCGCGGTCCCCGGCTCGGCCGTCTCGGTGCAGGCCCCGGCGAGCGCCCGGGCGGCCACCGGGGCGGTCAGTCTGGAAGCCGACGAAGCGCTGGTCGCGAGCGGTGGCCCCGTCGAGACCGTGCTCCGCTTCGATGGCCCGGCGCGCGTGGAGCCGCCAGCGCTCGCCGACGGGAGCGGCACGGGGATGGGCAGTGCCGCCGGAACCGGGGAACCGAGCGACCCGGGTGGCGGCGAGCCGTCCGGCCCCCGTTCCGACGCCCGGTCCACACCCAGGGCCACGGTCAGCTTCGACGCCCCCACGACCGTCACGGTCGGCTTCCGCGAGCGAACCGCGAACCCGCCGATGGTGACCGTCCCGCCCACGCCCGCGGGTGCCGCGACGGCGCTCACGCACGCCTCGTCCGCCCTCGAAACGCTCGGGCCAGAGCGCTCCCACCCCGACCGACGCGGCCACCCGCCGCTCGTCGCGTTCGGCGAGCGCGACATCCCGGCCGCGGTCCAGCGGGCCACACCCGAATCGGGAATCGAACTCCGGCTCCCGCCGTCGCTGACGACGTGCGCGCTGGCAGCGCCGCTTGCGTTCTACCTCGGGGCGACGGTACGAGTCGACGAGGGGCGGTCGCGACCGCGGCTCCGCGCCCCGGGAGCCGGAATCGACCGCGCGCTCCCGGCCGAGGACGGGCCGTTCGCCGACGCAGTGGCCGACCTGCTCCGACGGGTGTTCGGTCTCGACTGCCTGGCCCGCGACCGGCCGGCGGAGCGACTGGCCGGGACGGGCCTGCTCGAACAGGTGGGGCTCGACCCCGGGACCGTGCGCGCCCGCTCGCCCGCCGAGCGGCTTGCGGCGTACCTCGAGGCGCCCTTCGAGCGCATCGAGGCCGAACTCCCGGCCTGGCCGCTGGCGACGTACGTCGACGGCGGGACGCGGGCCGTCCGCTGTCTCCCGCATCTGCTCGACCGACTGAGCCTCGTCTACCCGGCCGCCGCGTCGGAACTCGACGGCAGTTCGCTCCTCCGGCGGGCCCTCGACGGGTTCTACCGGGGACCGGGGTCGGCGCTCGTCGACGGCGTGACCGGACGGGCAGCGCCCCCGGCGAATGACGACGGGACGACCCGGTCGGCCGGCAACGTGGCGACCGCGGACCGACTCGCCCCGGAGCTCCGGAACGCCCGGCTCCACGGCTGGCTCGCCGATGGAACTCCCATCGAGGCGTTCAAGACGACGCCCACCGCCTACTGGAATCGGCTGGCCGCCCAGTGCGACCGGGAGGGGGCGCTCGATATCGCCGTGGTCTGCAACGACACCGATATGACCGGCGAGCGAGCCGTCGCCGACATCTACCGCGACCGGGCGGCCGACCTGGAGGTCGACGTGACGGTCCACGGCTCGCTCACCCGGCACGCACTGGCCGACCTCCTCCAGCAACCGTGTGATTTCGTCCACTACATCGGCCACTGCGAGCGCGAAGGACTGCGATGCCGGAACGGCTACCTCGACGTGGCCGACCTGGAGACGGTCCGGGCGCGGACGTTCTTCCTGAACGCCTGTGGTTCGTACCAGCAGGGCCAGCGCCTGGTCGAGCGCGGGAGCGTGGCGGGCGCCGTGACGCTGACGACGGTACTGGACCGGCACGCGGCGACCGTCGGGACGGCGTTCGCCCGCCTGCTCATCCGCGGGGTGGGCTTCGAGCGAGCCCTCTCGCTCGCCCGACAGCAGATACTGATGGGTAGCGACTACGCCGTGGTCGGCGACGGCACGTACGCGCTGGCACCGGCGGCGTCGCCGGCGGTGCTGCACGTCTCCGAGAGCGAGAGCGAGGACGAGGGCGGGTTCGAGGTTGTCCAGGAGGTCCTCTCGGCCGACGCCACCGGACGAAGCCACCGCTCGCCGTTCGGCCGCTGCGACCGACTGGACGGCCGGCCGGCCAGGGTCGAACTGAGCCAGGGGGAGACGGTGGACCTGCTCCGGGACCGCTCCCTTCCGGTGTGCTACGACGGCCGCCTCCACTGGTCGACCGACCTCGCCGCGGAACTGGCGGCCGACGACGCGTAGCGACGAGCGGGCCAGTGGCCAACTCGCCTGGCGGTGTTCCGGGACCCTTTTGTATTACTGGCGAGTATAATCACCCGAGCAGAGGCCCACACTCTCGGTTGGCCGATTCCCGCCGACATACCGTTCTTGCGTCCGAGACGGCCAGTTCCTCACAGTTGGCCAATAAATTAATATATACTTCAGGTCATAGTTACACCAGCTATCATGGATGCTAATCTACTCGAGAACAGTATCGCCGAGGTACTCTCGGAAGCACTAGACAACGTCGACGAGTCGGTCTTCGTCGTGAATCCGGCCTCGGAGACCGTCGAAGAACTCGTCGACGTGCTCTCGCCCGACGGTGGGCCGACGGTCCGCCTCCTCGCGGACGAGAGCGTGCTGAAGGCCGTGCTGGACGACTTCATCGTCGCCAGTCGTGCCGCCGACCTCGTCGAGGCCGGACGCCTCGAGCTCCGGACGTACCAGAACGGGGATAACACGCTTCTCGTGACCCAGGACTCCGTCGCAGCACTCGTCGCCGGTGGCGGCCGGGTCGCCGCGCTCGCGACCGACGACGGGGAGTTCATCGAGGGCGCGTACGAGGAGTACGCCGACGCGTGGGAGGCGGCCGAACCGCACAACCTCCGGACCCCCGCCATCTCCCGCGTCCGCGAGACGCTACGCGAATCGCTGGGGCCGGATTCGGCCGACGACTTCGACGCTATCCTCGCGACGCTGGAGACCGCCCGCGGCGACGGCGAGGGGCTGGACGAGGTGACCATCAGCCTGCTCGTGGCCGCGAAGAACCGCGAACTCCTCTACGACGTCAGCAAGTGGGGCGAGGACATCGGTATCGCCTCGAAGGCGACGTTCTCGCGGACGAAGACGAAACTCGAGGAGAACGACCTCATCGACACCGAGAAGGTGCCCATCGACGTCGGGCGACCGCGCCTCCGGCTCCTGCTGGGCGACGAGGAATTGCAGGACGCCGACATCGAGGAACTGGTCAGCGCCACGCATTCGGCGCTGGCCGCGGCCTGAATCGGAAGCCGAGGGGAACGGAACGGGACGAACGGGGAACGGGACGAACGGGGATTTCTCGTGGGGGCTACTGCTGGTAGCGACGCGTATCGTCACGGTCCGGGGGGCCACCGGCACCGGCGGCGCCACCAGTCATCTCCTCGTAGGTCATCCCAGAGAGGTACTCGTCGTAGGTTACGTCGTATCCCGAGCGGAGGTGGAAGTCGACGTTCCCGGTGTCGACGGCCGACTGGAACAGCATGTGGACGCCCCGCCGGACGAGTTCGTCCAGCTCGTCGGGGTCGTAGGCGGCCGCCAGGAGCGCCAGCTCGTTGCGCGTCTCACGGTCCAGCGACAGGTCCATCGTCTCGCCCAGTTCCGCGTACGTCGCCTCGATATCGGCGGACAGCTCGTCCAGACTCATACCTCGACCGAGGTCGGCGACGGGCTTGAGGGCTGTGCTGTCCCCGCGAGCCGATGCTCGCCTCGTCGTAGGAGCCACACCAGGATGGCCACAGTTACCAGACCCCCATATTTCGAACGTATGGCCGCAATTGGACATTTATATCAGTTATACCCCACATATTCGTGTGAATACACGATTCTAGTCGGGCTGATACGCGCCGTCGAAGAAGGCCACCTCCAGCTCCACCGCTCGGCGGAACAGTCGGTCGACGCGCTGCGTTCGACGGGGGGACAGCGCCGGACCCACATCGTCCAGTTCCTCACGAATCCACCCGACGAACTCGCGGAACGCGGGGACGGCGTGCAGGTCGATCCACTCGTCGAGGTAGAAGCGGTCGGGGCGGGGCTCCTCGGCTGCTGCGGTCGCCCACTCCAGATACACCCACTCGACGGGAACGAGGACGGCCAGCGACTCGGCGTAGCCCGCGCGGGCCGCGCGGCCGAGCAGGTCCTGGAACGCGCGGGTGACGGCCCACAGGTCCGGGTCGGTCCGGTCGGCATCGGGCACGTCCAGCGCGTCGAACGAGCGCCGGAAGAACTCGTCCTCGTCGGTCCCCACCGTCGTGAGGAAGTCGGCCAGTTCCACGCGTGTCTCGACGGTCGGGGCGTGCCCGGCGGCGTGGCCGACCAGCGACGTGAGCGCGTCGACGAAGGCGTAGTCCTGCACCAGATAGCGACGGAAGATGGCGTCGTCCAGTTCGCCCGCGGCGAGTTCAGTGACGAACCGGTGCTCGGTCGCGGCGAACCAGTTCGGGCCTGTCCGTGCGCGGAGCCACGCCGTGTACCGGTCGAAGTCGCTCTCGGCGAAACTGGCCGGGACGTTCGCGGCGCTGGGAGTGCTCATACGCCCCACCCCTCGTCGCGATACGCGGCGTCCCAGAAACGGTACTCGTAGCGCACCGACGTGTAGAAGAGGTCACGGTAGCGCTCGCGAGTACGGTCGGGCGCGCCCGCAGCGACCTCGTCGAGCAGTTCCCGGCACCAGTCCGCGAGGTCGGCGAACTCGTCGCTGGTGTACGTGCGAATCCACTCGGCGTAGCGCTCCTCGTCGGGGAGGCCGTCGGTGGCGAGGCGCTCGGCCGTCTCGTTGAACCCCCACATGCACGGGAGCAGCGCGGCGACGAGGTCACCGAACGTCCCCAGCGCGGCGACCCGGACGAGGAAATCCGTGTACCCGCGGGTCGTGGGCGTGGGGTCGGTGGCCTCCAGTTCCGCCTCCGTGATGCCGAACTCGGCGGCGTACGACCGGTGGAGGTCCATCTCCGTGTGGAGCGTCTCGTGGAGCAGCTCCGCGAACCGACCCATCCGGGCGAGGTCGGGGGCCTTCGCGGCGCCGAGCGCGAACACGCGGTTGTACTCGACGAGGTAGACGTAGTCCTGCCGCACCCAGCGCCGGAACGGCTCGAGATCGAGTGTCCCGTCACCGATTCCCGTGACCATCGGGTGCTCGACGATGGCGGTGACGACCTCGTCGTGGAGGGGTTCGAGTTCGTCCGTGAATCCCATGCCGACGCCTCGAGCGCGACCGACTTATCGATTGGTGATATCACCGTTTTGTATCAGGGGTTACCCTTGCGTATCGAGATGACGGTGGGCCGGTAGACGACCCCCCTGTTCGGGGCGGGATTGTTATCCAATGTCGAGCATGGAATCCGGCGAAATCGGGAGACACACGTGGATTCCCACGGATTTGGAATCACCATTCAGGGTGATAGGGGTGCGTGTAGTAGATGTATCTGTAAGGTGAAACACGATGTCAACTAAGACCCCAACCCGAGAACTCGACACCGAGATATTCGGTCGTGAGGCGCACTTCGAATACAGCGAACACTGGCTCGGCTACGCACTGGTTTCGATGCGAGTCGTCATGGGCTGGGTCCTCCTCCAGGGCGGGCTCACGAAGCTCGTCACGTACCTCGACGCGAACCCGGAGAACAACTGGACCGCGGCGGGCTTCCTGCTCAACGCCATCCCCCAGGGGAACCCGCTGACTGGGTTCTTCGCGAGCATGGCCGGGATGCCGCTCATCGACGGCCTCGTCATGTGGGGCCTGACACTGACCGGCTTCGGCCTCATCATCGGCGCGGCGGTGCGCTGGAACGCGTTCTGGGGCGCCGTCATGATGATGTTCTTCTGGGCAGCGAGCCTGACGGGCGGCATCATGGCCGGACTCCCGGTCGCACACGGCTGGGTCGTCGACGACCACCTCGTCTACGCGGCCCTCCTGTTCGGCCTCGGCGCGGTCGGCGCGGGCCGCATCCTGGGCGTGGACTCCATCGTCGAGAAGATGGCCGTCGTCCAGAACAACCGCTGGCTCCGCCTGCTGCTGGGCTGAACCCACTCTTCTTTCGCGTCTTGGTCGATAGCTAGGTCCGCGTCCGCCTCCTGTTCACTCCTCGCCCGCAGAGCGGTAGCCCTCGCGGAAGTCGTTCAGGTAGGAGTTCGCGATGGCAGCGACCAGCAGGAGCAAACCCAGCACCAGCAGTACGCCGCCCGCGGCGTTCCCGGTGAACTCGAGTAGGGGCCACGACGCGACGAGACAGACGACACCGACACCGAGAAGCCAGGCCGTCGTTCGCATGTCCGGTCGGTACACTGGGCGGTGCTTCAGCCTGACGCCGCCACGAACCGCCACCGGAAAGTACCGTCCACCCCGACTCCGGGTGATGACCGACGCCGGGGCCCTGCCCGACGAACTGGCGGACGGCGACGCACCTGCCCTCCCGGACGGCCCCGAGGCCGTCGAGGCAGTTCGCGAGGCGCTCGTCGAATGGTACGAGGCCGACCACCGGTCGTTCCCCTGGCGCGAGACCCAAGACCCCTACGAGATCCTCGTCTCGGAGGTGATGAGCCAGCAGACACAGCTCGACCGCGTGGTCGAGGCGTGGCACGACTTCCTCGACGAGTGGCCGACCGTGGAGGCACTCGCCGATGCCGACCGCGCCGACGTGGTCGGCTTCTGGACCGACCACTCGCTGGGCTACAACAATCGCGCGAAGTACCTCCACGAGGCCGCCCGACAGGTCGTGGACGGCGAGGTGGACGGCGTCGATGCGGGCGAGTTCCCCCGGGCGCCCGAGGGCCTGCAAGAGCTGATGGGCGTCGGCCCGTACACCGCGAACGCGGTCGCCTCGTTCGCGTTCAACGAGGGAGATGCGGTGGTCGATACGAACGTCAAGCGCGTGCTCCATCGAGCGTTCGATACCCCGGACGAGGACGACACCTTCGAGCGGGTCGCCCGGACGCTCATGCCTGCCGGCGAGTCCCGGGTCTGGAACAACGCCATCATGGAACTGGGCGGGGTCGCCTGCGGGAAGACCCCGGAGTGTGACGCGGCGGGCTGCCCATGGCGTGAGTGGTGCCACGCCTACGCGACCAACGACTTCACGGCGCCGGACGTGCCGACCCAGCCGGAGTTCGAGGGGTCGCGTCGGCAGATGCGGGGGCGCGTGGTGCGCGCGCTACAGGAACACGGGGAGCTGCCGATCGACCGGCTCGGGCCACGGGTGCGCGTCGACTACGCGCCCGACGGGGAATACGGCCAGGACTGGCTCCGGGGGCTCATCGACGACCTCGTCGACGACGGGCTGGTCGAGGTCGCGGAAACCGACGGGGAGGCTCTCGTGCAGCTCCGCCGGTGACGTCGACGGCCGGGGCACACACTCGAACGTGACTCCCGAGTCCCGGCATAGGCGTCTGCTCCGGCCGTCGATTTGGGAGTCCGCTACGCGCCGACATCAGTCTATGCGAGCCCTTCATCCAGCGGACCCCCCATCAGGCCCAGCGGGCCGTCCCCCGACGGCGACGTGCGGGCTGTCCCTCTTCCGCCTCGCTTACCCGTCGTCCTCGGCCGCCGGCAACAACCCCCGCCGCCGCTTCGCGCGCCGCCGGTACTCCCCGTTCGGGTCCTCCGGACTGAACGGCGCCGGCGCGCTGTTGACCGCCTGGGCGCCACACTCGGGGCACTCGTCGCCGAGCGTGTAGACCGGGCGGTCGTGGGCGTCGCGCCAGTCGGAACAGACGTGGATGTCGGATTTCACGAGAGATGTTGGCGTTGTCGGATAATCAAGAGCGTTCGATTCGAGGCAGAGTTATATCCGTGTTACTCCTCGTCGGTCCGGCGCTCGCGGTGGAACTCGCCGGTCCCGCCGGCGGCCTCGATGGCCTCGCTGGCGCGCTCCGCCGCAGTCTCGAGCTCCGACTCGGCGGTCTTGTAGTTGGGTGCCTGTACCCGGATGCGGTACTCGGGCGCGCCGACGTACGTGACCTCGAGGTCGATCTCGTCGGGGACCTCGCCGTTGCCCTCCGCGGCCTCCAGGGCCTTCCGGACGGTCTCGACGCCGGCCGGTCCCGGCGCGCGCAGGTCGACGTAGCCCGTCACCTGCACGTACGGGACCGAGACGTTCTCGCGGGCGGTCTCGACGATGGCGTCGGCGTCCTCGTCGGAGAGGTCGGTCGACTCGAGCGCCTCGTGGCCGTGGATGGCGGCCTGCTCGAAGCCGTCGTACAGCGAGCCGAACTCCGCGAACAGCGCGTTCGCGACGGTGCTGTACTGCTCGTCGCTCATGTCCTCGCCGAAGGCCAGCTCCATCCACTTCTCGGCCTTCTGCTCGGACTTCCACTCCTGGATCTTGTCCGAGCGCTGGTGGTCGTTGACGTCCTTGATGGAGAGGTCGATCTGCTGGGCGTCCTCGTCGACCTCGAGCACCTTGCAGACGACGCGCTCGTCGACGCCGACGTGGTCGCGGACGTTCTTTATCCAGCCGGAGGCGACCTCGCTGACGTGGACGAGCCCACGCTTGTCCTCGTACTCCTCGAGGTCGACGAACACGCCGAAGTCCTCGATCTCGTCGACCCGGCCGACGACGAGTTCCCCGGGGTCGGGATAGCCGCTGAATTTCATACGCGACGCTAGCCCGCTGTCGGGGATAAACCCACCGAGAGTCGCGACCCTCGGTGGCGGGGTCGGAGTGCCGGTCCGTTGGGGCCGCAGCGACGCCGTCGGGTCGGCTCCGTGCCGTGATGTCTACCGCCGGAGCGAGAGGAAGACGAACCCGACCATGACCGCCATCCCCACGCTGGCGAGGATGAACGCGACACCGTCCGAGAGTCCGCTCTGACGCAGCGAGACGACAGCGGTGAGCGTCACCGCGACAGCAACGGCGGTCGCACCCACCCAGAACGCGCCCTTCCGGGCGAGCGTCTTCCACCGGGGCTCGTTCTCGCGCTCGTAATCTTCGAGCAGCGTGTGGTCCCCGTCCTCGGCGCTGGCCGGTGCGTTGATGACCTCTTCCGGGAGGTCTCCCGGGCCAGAATCGGAATCGAGGCCGGGGCCAGAATCGGGGCCGGACGCGCCCTCGGCGGGGGACTCGGCCGGCCCGTCCGGGGATAGCGACGGCTCTTCCGGGTCGTGCTGGGCGCCGCTCGACCCGCCAGGGGCTGTTTCGACCCCGTTGATGGCCGCCTCGACGTCCTCGTCGGTCGCCTCGGGGTCGACGGTGTCCTCGGACTGGCCCCCCTCGGACGACTCGTCCATACCACCCTCTCGCCCCGGTGGGGGAAAAACCGTTGCGGAGGGAGGGGGCGATTCGTGCCCCGAGCCCCGGTCCGGGCCGATGACTGCTGGCGCCTCGGGGCAACGTTTACGGTCGCGTCGAGAGTGGTATCACCCGCTATGGCAGATATCGAGTCCACCACGACGAACGACTCCGGATTTCACAGCCTGAGTATTGTCGGCGAGTTCGAGCTGAGCATCGACGCCACGACCGAGGACGGACCCTCTCCGAACGAGGTGCTGGTAGCTGACTACGCCTCCTGTTACACCTTCGCGTTCCGGGCCGGCGCCCAGCGCAACTCATACGACGACCTCGGCAAGATCCAGACGGATGCCTCCGCCGACCTCGACGACGACGACGACCTCGAGTCGATCAGCTTCGACATGCACGTCGAGGCCGACCTCGACGACGACGAGCAGGCCGAGCTGAAGCAGCTCGCGGACGATATCTGCCACGTCCACGCCGCCCTCCGCGAGGGGCTCCACGCCGACGTGAGCATCCACCCCGGTGCCGACCTGTAACGGGAACGAGGCCGTTCTCCACCGGGCCCCGCTTCGCAAGTTCTATTGCCGGCTGTCGGCTACCCGACGGCATGGACCTGCGCGTCATCGAGAACGAGGAGACCGAACTCTCCATCGAGATCGCCGGTGAGGACCACACCTTCATGAACGTCCTCAAGGAGGCCCTGCTGGAGACGGAGGGCGTCGCCGCGGCGACCTACGACATGAACCCCGAACAGTCCGGTGGTCAGACCGACCCCATCCTCACCATCAAGACGGAGGACGACACGGCGCCGCTGGACGCGCTGGAGGCCGCCGCCCAGAACGTCAGGGACAAGACCACGACCTTCCGCGACGCGTTCGAGGCCGCCGCGGCGTAACCGTCCCCGTCGTCCTCAGCGGTCGTTCCCAGCCGGACGCCTCGACTACCTCGCGGTCGATAGGTGCGACGACAGCTACCCTCTGGTCCGGGCGCAGATGGGCGAGCCCCGGGTGCGGAGTGGAAGTGAAATCTCGAGGAGTCCCGCCCTGGAAAACAGGACACCTGGAGCTCCTGAGTACAGTTCTACTCGAAGTTGGAGTGGAAACAGGCGGGGCGGTCGGCGGGCAGTCGGACGATTCCAGTCGGGTGTCAGGCGGGCGGTTCCCGCCACGGGCCGGCCCTCAGAGCCGGACCGGCACGCCGCGCTCGTCGAGATAGCGCTTGACCTCGTCGATGGAGAACTCGTCGAAGTGGAAGATGCTGGCCGCGAGGGCCGCATCCGCGCCGGCCTCGGTGAACACCTCGTAGGCGTCCTCCGGGCCGCCACAGCCCGAGGAGGCGATGACGGGTGTGGAGACGGCGTCACAGACCGCCCGCGTCAGCGGGATGTCGTAGCCGTCCTTCGTCCCGTCGGCGTCGATGGAATTGACGAACAGCTCGCCCGCGCCACGGTCCTCGGCCTCCTGGGCCCAGGAGATCACGTCGGTTCCAGTCCCCTCGCGGCCGCCCTTGATGGTACACTCGAACCAGCAGGACTCCCCGTCGATCTGTTCGTAGTGCTCGCCCTGCTCGTCGTAGCGCCGGCGGGCGTCGACGCTGATGACGATGGCCTGGCTCCCCACCGAGTCGGCCCCCTCGGTGATGAGTTCGGGTCGGTCGAGCGCGCCCGTGTTGATGGAGACCTTGTCGGCGCCCGCGCGCAGGGTCTCTACGATGTCGGCCTTCGTGCGGATGCCGCCGCCCACCGTCAACGGGATGAACACCTCGTCGGCGACCGCGGAGACGGTGTCCAGCATCGTCTCGCGCCCCTCGGCACTGGCCGTGATGTCGAGGAAGACGAACTCGTCGGCGCCCGCGCGGTTGTACGCCCGTGCCATCTCCACTGGGTCGCCGGTGTACTGCAGGTCCTCGAAGTTGACCCCCGTATACACCTTCGCGTCGCCGTTCTCGTCCAGGTCGACGTCGATGCAGGGGATGATGCGTTTGGTGAGGGTCATCTACTCGTATCCGTGGGAAGTCGGCGGGTGGCTTTGACGGTGACGGTTCGGGCGATTCGGCGCGCCCAGCCGAGGCCGGTCGGTGCCGGCCAGCAGGACAACTCTTATATTCCGAAGCTATGCCCTCTACTGACATGGGGGGAGATGCCCGACGCTCATCCGGCAGCAGGACGACCCGTCTCTGGCTCGCAGTCGCAACCGCGATGCTGATGCTCCTCGCGGGCTGTACGGGCCTCCCGTCAGCGGGGACGACCGACGACCTGACTGCGACAGCCACACCGTCACCGACCGCAACTGCGACAGCCACACCGTCACCGACCGCAACTGCGACAGCCACACCGTCACCGACCGCAACTGCGACAGCCACACCGTCACCGACCGCAACTGCGGGGGGTAATGGTGCCGAAACGCCGACGCGGACACTGCAATCGACGCCCACACCCACACGGACGACCGTGACGGCAGCGACTCCGACACCACGGTCGACAGAGACTCGGACGACGACCACGGAGGCGCCCGGCACACCGACGCCACGGGACGCCGACGCGGACGGCTACACGGCCGAGGAGGACTGCAACGACAACGACGAGACGGTCTACCCTGGTGCCGAAGAAATCCGTGACGGGAAGGACAACGACTGCGATGGAGAGGTCGACGAGGGCACCACTCCGACGCAGACCCAGACTCGAACGCCACGGGACGCCGACGCGGACGGCTACACGACCGAGCAAGACTGCAACGACAACGACGAAACGGTCCATCCCGGCGCCGAGGAGGTCCGCGATGGGAAGGACAACGACTGCGATGGAGAGGTCGACGAGGGCACCACTCCGACGCAGACCCAGACTCGAACGGCACAGGATGCCGACGCGGACGGCTACACGACCGAGCAAGACTGCAACGACAACGACGAAACGGTCCATCCCGGCGCCGAGGAGGTCCGCGATGGGAAGGACAACGACTGCGATGGAGAGGTCGACGAGGATACCACACCGACGTCGACACCCTGACAGGGAGCCCCCGCTCACCCTCCGGCGTCCATCCACCGCCCCGGTCGCCGGCACCCGGCCCGACCCCGGTACACCCTTCAACCCGCCCGCACCTACCTCTCCCTAATGAGTACCGAGGTCGAGAGCGGTGGCGGCTCCGACGAGCCGGCCGACATCTCGAAGCGCGAGGCGTGGGTGATGGCGGCCCGGCCACAGACCCTCCCGGCGGGCGCCGCACCCGTCATCGTCGGGACGGGTCTCGCGCTCCGACTGGGCGAGTTCGCCGTGCTGCCCGCGCTCGGCGCGCTCGTGGGGGCCCTGCTCCTGCAGGTCGGCACCAACTTCGCGAACGACTACTACGACGCGGTGAAGGGCGCCGACACGGAAGAGCGCGAGGGGTTCACCCGCGTCACCGCGGGCGGGCTCATCCCCGCCGCACAGGTCAAACGGGCGATGTACGGGACGTTCGGGCTGGCCATCCTCCTCGGGACGTACCTCGTCTACGTGGGTGGCCCGGTCATCGTCGTCGTCGGCCTCTCCTCGGTCGCGGCGGGCATCCTCTACACCGGCGGGCCGTACCCGTACGGCTACCGGGGGCTGGGCGAGTTCTTCGTCTTCCTGTACTTCGGCCTCGTCGCCGTGACGGGTACCTACTACGTGCAGGCGGTCGCCAGCGTCGCCGGCATCCCGCCGTTCGACGCGCCGCTGTCGGTCGTGCCGCTCGCCGCGGTGGTCGCCGCGCTCCCCGCCGCGGGGCTCTCCTCGGCCATCCTCGTCATCAACAACGTCCGCGACCGTGAGACGGACGCCGAAGCCGGCAAACAGACGTTGACCGTCCTGCTGGGCTACCGCTTCTCCCGCGTCGAGTTCTGTGCGCTCGTCGGGATGGCGTACGTGATTCCGGCCGTGTTCGCGGCCACCGGCTGGGGGCTGTCGGCGCTGCTCCCGCTGGCGACACTCTCCGGTGCCCTCGATATCGGCGAGACGGTACTCGAACGGACCGATGGCGCGGCGCTCAATCCGGCACTCGAGAAGACGGGGAAACTGCTGGCCGCCCACTCGGTCCTGTTCGCCATCGGGCTGGCGCTTCCGCGATTCCTGTGATGGATATCCACCCGTTCGCGCTCGCGCTCGCGCGACCACTCGGCACCGCCCGCGGCGACATCACCGAACGTGAGGGGTTCGTCGTCCGGCTCTCGGTCGACGGGACGACCGGCGTCGGCGAGGCGGCGCCGCTCCCGGACTGGACGGAGTCGCTCGCCGCGTGCGAGGCGGCACTGGAACGGGTCGCCGAGTCGGAGGCAGAGACCGAGCCGACGGCCCTGCCGACCCACGAGACGCTCGCCGACGCCCCGGCCGCCCGACACGCAGTCGCGAGCGCGGTGCTGGACGCACGGGCGCACGCGGCGGGGGAGCCGCTGGCCCGGACGCTGGTCGACGAAGCGGGCAATGGGGCCGCGCCGTGCGCGTCCGTGCCGGTGAACGCGACCGTCGGGGACGGAGGGCCCGAAGCGACCGCCGCCGCGGTTGCATCGGCCGTCGCCGACGGCTTCGGAACGGTGAAACTGAAGGTCGGTGCGCGGTCCGTCGCGGCCGACATCGAGCGCATCGCGGCTGTTCGGGACCGCTGTCCGGATATCACCCTCCGAGCGGACGCCAACGGTTCGTGGGACCTGAGGGCCGCCGAACGCGCGCTCGAAGCGTTCGCCGACCACGGCGTGGCCTACGTGGAGCAGCCACTCCCGGCCGACCCGACCCCGGAGTCGGGCACCCGACGCGACCTGCGAGCCCACGCCGAACTCCGGGGACTGGGCGTCGGCATCGCGCTGGACGAGTCGCTGGCGGTCGGCGGGGAACCGGTCGCGGCGGCACTGGACGCGGCCGCGGCGGACGCGCTCGTGCTGAAGCCGATGGCGCTGGGCGGGCCCGACCGTGCCGTGGCCGCCGCCCACGCGGCCCGGAACGCCGGCGTCCAGCCGGTCCTCACGACGACTATCGACGGGGCGCTGGCGCGCGCGACCGCCGTCCACGCGGCCGCTGCGGTACCCGACGTGTCGGCCTGCGGGCTCGCGACCGGCGACCGGCTGGAGTGCGACCTGCTCGACGCGGACCCGGCCCCCGTCGCCGACGGGCGGGTACGAGTCCCGGACGGCCCCGGCGTGGCAGGGGCGACGCGATGGCACCAGGGAAGAACCGACCGGGTGTGAGATTGCGGAGGACGGAGCGAAACAGCAAATACCCCCACGTCGCAAGTCCGTTGTCGTGCGCGACTGGTTGGCCCACCGGACGGCAGCAACACCGGGAGCGGCGGCGCTCCGCGTCGCCGGCGGTGCCGCGGCAGCCGACGACGGCGAGGACGGCGACGACGGGCCGGCCACCTACCGCGAACTGGACGACCGTGTCGAGGAACTCGCCGGGCGCCTCTCGGCGATGGGCGTCGGCGTGGGCACGCATCTCGGTGTCTGCCTCCCGACACGGCCGGCGTTCGTCGAACTCGTCCACGCGACGATGCGCCTGGGCGCCGTGCTGGTGCCGTTGCACGCCCGCTCGACCGCGCAGGAACTGGCGGAGCGAGCGCTGCAAGCCGACTGTGGACTCGTCTGCGGTGACGCGGCGACTGAGGCCACCGTCGTAGCGGCGGCCGAACACGCGGCCGACGCGGGGACGGACCTCCCCGTGGCCACCATCGACACGCCCCGCGAGGGCGCGACGGCGCTCGCCGACGCGACGCCGGAGACGTACGACCTCCCGGCGTGGTCACCCGGACGGCGCCTCTGCCTGCTGTTCACCTCCGGGACGACCGGCGACCCGAAGGCTGTCGACCTGCGGATGGGCAACGTCCTGGCGAGCGCCACCGCCTCGGCATTCCGGCTGGGGCTGGACCCGGCGGACCGCTGGTTCGACCCGCTCCCGATGAGCCACATGGGCGGGCTGGCCCCGGTGTACCGCTCGGTCTGCTACGGGACCGCGGTGGCGCTTCGAGGCTCCGACGCGCCGGAGCAGCAGGATGACGGGGACGGCGCGGCCTACGGCGTCGGTGGCTTCGACCCCGAGGCGGCGCTCGACGCGATGCACGAGACGGGCGCGACCTGTACGTCGCTGGTGCCGACGATGCTGTCGCGCCTGCTCGACGCCGGCGACCTCCCCGACTCGCTCCGGTTCGTTCTGCTCGGTGGTGCACCGGCGAGCGACGAGTTGCTGGAGCGGTGCGCCGAGCGCGACGTACCCGTCGCCCCCACCTACGGCATGACCGAGACGGCATCGCAGATCGCGACGGCCCGCCCGTCGGAGGCGCGAGCCAACCCGGGGACCGTCGGGAACCCGCTGTTCACGACGAACGTGACCGTCGTCGACAGCGGCGCCGCCGTAGAACCCGGCGAACGGGGCGAGCTCGTTGTCAGCGGGCCCGCCGTGACGCCGGGCTACTACCGCGATTCGACGGCGACCGAGCGGGCGTTCGGACCCCACGGGTTCCACACGGGCGACGCCGGCTACCGCGACGAGGACGGCCGCATCTGGGTGCTCAACCGGCTCGATGACCGTCTCAATCCGGGCGGCGAGACGGTCGACCCCGGCGAGGTCGTCGACACACTCCGCGCGTTCCCGAGTATCGCCGACGCGGCGGTCGTCGGCCTCCCGGACCCGGAGTTCGGCGAGCGCGTGGCAGCGCTGGTCGTCGCTGACGGCGCTGTGGAGGCGAGGGCGCTCGAACGCCACTGCCGTGAGCGACTGGCCGGGTACAAGCTCCCGCGGACGGTCGGTGTCACCGACGCCCTCCCCCGGACGGCCTCGGATACCGTCGACCGCGAGGCGGTCCGCGCCCGCCTGCAGGCACCGGACGCCGACACCACCGTCTTCGAACTGGGCGATGGTGCCAGCACGGAGGCCGCCGATGCCGAGGGCGAGGACTGAGCCGCTGCCGTCCGCCCGGAACCCCGGGACGCGCCCTTTTTGTACGCCGACCGGCTATCGCCGCGCATGACCGTTCTATCGTTCGACGAGAAGGGAGCCGACGTGGTCTACGAGGGAACGGAGTTCCGGCTGGATGCCGAACTCATCGAGGAGGCCACGCAGAAGAGCTACCCCGACGTGACCGACCACGAGGTGCTCCAGATGGTGGAGGAGGACCCTGCGCTCTCCGGCGAGCCGCGGCGGGTGAAGGATATCCTGTCGTAGTAGAATTAGAACACGCAGAGAAATTCGCAACTTACTCACGCACGTTGACGTAATAGCTCGAAATCAAGAGAAATATTCGCTAGCTATTCGGCGTGCTCGCTTCGCCGCCGGGCCAGCAGCACGACGCCGGCCACGAGCGCCACGGCCGTGACAGCCGGGCCGAAGCCGGGCTGTCCGTCGCTTCTGGTCCCGTTCGTGCCGTCGGTTGGCGGGAGTGGCGTCTCCGTCGGCGTTGGTTCGGGTGGGGTCGCCCGGAGGACCCCGTACGCCCGCTCGCGGTCGACGCGCGGGAACGACCGGTCCCACTCGCCGGGCATGTGGACCGTCATGCTCTCGTTGACCGCCGCGAGTGCCCGGACGTCGGCCTCCGACGGCCTGACCGGCACCGCCCCCTCGGCGTAGACGTACACCACGGAGCCGCCATCGGGTCGCGGCCGGGCGACGGCCTCGCGGACGACCAGGTCGGTCGGCAGTTCGCCGGTCGTGTCGTTGCGCAGGAGCGGACGGAACGCGCTCAGGTTGCCGAACCGCGCGGCACCCTCGACGCGCGCGGCCTCGTCGGTCACGTTCAGCTCGAACCGGGCCGTCCGGAGGTCGCTCCGCTCGAAGGCGTCGAGCACCGCCCGGGTGTCGTTGAACTCCTCGCGCTCTGCGGCGCGTTCGGCGGGCGAGGCGAACTCGTCCTCGACGCCGGCGCGCGAGAGGTTCCGGAGACCGTCGACGGCGTCGGCCAGCAGCCCCGGTCGGGCGGCTGCCACGCTCGCGTCGCCCCGGAGCCGGTCGCCGTCGGCGCGCGCGTGCAGGTCGCCCGTCAGGTCGAGCCGGGTGACGCCGCGCTCGTCCAGCTCGGCGACGTACGCGTCCCAGTTGGTGGTCCGGTAGCGACTGGTCACCTCGACGGTCGCCTCACGGGAGCCGGGTCGCTGGTAGGTGGTTCCGAGGCGGTACTCACGGACGAGGCCCGCCTCACGCGCAGCGTCGAACCGGGTCCGGAAGCCCCGGACGTAGCGCGCGACGGTCTCGTTGGCGGTCAGATTGTACGCGGTCGCCAGGTCGAGCGCGCCGTCGACGGCCCGGTCGTAGCGATTCAGGCGGAGCTCCGTCGAGCCCTCGAACTGCCCGTCACGGTAGGTCGCGTCGACCGCGGCTCGCTCGACCCGGAGCGCGAACAGGTCCGCGGTGATGCGCTGGGCCTGCAGCGGGTCGAGCCCGTTCTCCTCGTCGGCCGTGAGCGCCCCCAGCGCCAGGGGGCGCAGCCGGGCCTTCATCCCCTCGTACCGGACGACGTAGCTGACGACGAGACGACCGCCCTCGCCGTCCGTCGCGTTCCGGAAGTCGTACGCCCGGAGCCGAAGCGACGTGTTCGCGAACTGCCGGGCGCCCTGGCCGGCGAACCGCCGTTCGAGCGTCTCCCGGGCCCGCTCGCGGGTCGACCAGTTCCCGACCGCCTGGGCACCCACGCTGCTGTTGCGCTCGACCGCGAGCCGGTAGACGCCCGGCTCCTCGGTCAGGACCGCCGAGAACCGGAACGGGTCGGCCGTCCCGGCTGCGGAGGGCGCGACCCGTGCCGTCCCGTTGCTCCGGAGCGTGAGGTTCCGGGGCCCGACCCGGGCGTACGAGCGGGTCTCCGCGCGCTCCAGCACCGCGCCCGCGGCCGCGGAGCCGTTCACGGTCACCGTCGCGCGCCCGTCGAGCGTCGCGCCGGCGCGCTCGTCCGTCCGCGCGCCCTCGATGTCCAGCCGGAACGCCTGCAGCTGGGCCGGGCGCTCCGTCGCGAACGTCCCGCCAGCGGCGAGCCGGTCGGGCGCTGCACGCGTCGCGACCGAGAACGTCCCCGGGAACGTCTCGCCGTCCTCGGCGAGTTCCGAGCGGTCCGTCTCGTACAGCCCGTAGAGCAGTCCCTGACCCGTGACGAGGCCGAACGAGGCGTTGCGGACCTCGTCGAGCGAGTCGTCCTCGACGGTGGTGTTGGCCCTGCTGGCGGCGTCCGTGCCGTTCGACACCAGTATCACGTCCCCGTCGCGCTCGACGTAGACGTGGTCGGCGTCGAGCCCATCGCTCTCGTTCGTGCCGTCGGACTGCGCCAGCGCCGGGCGTGGCGTGGCCCCGACGGTGGTCGGCCCGGGGGCCATCGCGGCGGCCGCCGCCGGCTGGATGGCGAGGAGGAGGGCGAGGACGAGGGTCGATACGACCGACAGACCGTGGCTCGGTCGGAGCGCAGCCATCGTCCGATGGGGAACTCGCCGGAACGAAAAGGTTCGCGCTACCGGGATGCTTGCCGCGTGCCGGTGTCACCGCCACGGCGGGCGACGGGACGCGCTCCCGGCCGTGCCCACCGGATGGAACCGGTCGATGGGACGGCCGTCGTCAGTCGTCGTCGGCCGAGAGGTGGACCCGGCCGCCCTCCTCGATGGTCTCGGGGAATATCTTCCCGGGGTTGAGCGTGTCCTTCGGGTCGAGCGCACCCTTGATGCGGCGCATCGCCTCGACGCCCCCCTCGCCGTGTTCGAGTTCGAGGTACTCCCGCTTGCCGCCGCCGATACCGTGCTCGCCGGTGCAGGTGCCGCCCATCTCGATGGCCTTGCGGACGACCGAGTCGTAGATCTCCTCGCCCGTCTCGACCATCGCCTCGTCTTCGGGGTCGACCATCACGGAGTAGTGGACGTTGCCGTCGCCAGCGTGCCCGAAGACGGGAACCATGATGTCGTGCTCCTCGCCGAGTTCCTTCGCGTAGCGGATGATGTCGGGGTACTTCGAGATCGGAACGGTCACGTCGCCGGGATGGATCGGCCGGAGGTCGGGGTCGTAGCTCTGGACGGCGAAGGCGAGTTCCGTCCGGGCCTTCCAGAGTTCGGCCATCCGCTCGTCGTCCTCGCTCATGTCGAACAGCTCCACGTCGTGGCTCTCGAAGATCGCCTCGCAGAAGTCGATCTCCTCCTGGACGCCGTGGTTGGCGTGGAACTCCAGGAACACCATCGGCTTGTCCGGGAGCCCCGTGTCGAGGTAACGGTTCGACATCTCGGCGGCGAGCGGGTCGATGAGCTCGATCTTGGCCACGTCGACGCCCGAGCGGACGGCGTCGAAGATGGCGCTGGTCGCGTCGTCGAGGTCGCCGAAGACGGCGCGGCCGCCGCGAATCTGCTCGGGCAGCCCCTCGAGTTCGAGGGTGGCGCGCGTGACGACACCGAGCGTCCCCTCGCTGCCGACGAGGATATCCTTCAGGTTGTAGCCGGCGCTGGTCTTGACGGCCTTCGACCCCGCCTCGATGACGGTCCCGTCCGCGAGGACGACCTCCAGCTCGAGCACCCAGTCGCTCACCTCGCCGTACTTGACGGTCTTCTGTCCGGAGGCGTCGTTGACGATCATCCCACCGATGGTCGAGATGTTGGCCGAGGACGGCATCGGCGGGAAGAACAGCCCCTCGCTCTCGACGGTCTCGTCGACCTTCGAGCCCATCACGCCGGGCTGGACATCTATCTGGAAGTCGTCCGGACGGACCTCCAGCACGTCGTTCATCCGGGTCACGTCCATCGAGATACCCTTGAACTGCGGCACGGCGTTGCCCTCCAGCGAGGTGCCCGCGGCGTACGGCGTCACGGGGACCCCGCGGTCGTTGGCGGCCTCGAGGACCGTGCTCACGTCCTCGGTCGACTCGGGCCAGACGACGGCGTCCGGCGTGACGCCGCGGCCGGCCTCCTCGGCTCCCCAGTCGGCAGCGTGATTCCCACGGTCGGACTCACCGAACGAGACTTGCCCCTCCGGCAGCAGGTCGGCGAGGAACGCACAATCGTACGACATACCCGGTAGTGGACGGGCAGGCGATGATAAAGCTATCCGCGCGAGTCCGGGGAGGTTCTTGTCCGGCCACCATCGGGAGACCGGGTCATCGCCTCGCCGGGTCACCGCCGTGACACGTGGCCTCAAAGGGACAGGGGGAAAGAACGCGTCGGCACGGTGGTGGGTCCGCGCCGACACGGAACGGGACGGAGCGGAGCACCCGAAACGGGGAAACGGATGCTCCACCACCGCCTGCGTCTCTTACAATGATAAGCTTTTGGAGCGCTTCTGCTAACAGTATCGTTTATACGACGGGCGGACGACGACCAACCCATGCGAGCCATTCAGGTGTCGGCCTTCGGTGACGCGGCCGAACTCGAGCAGGTCGAGCAGGACGTTCCCGAACCGGACGACGGGCAGGTCCGTATCGAGGTGAAGGCCGCGGGCATCAACTTCGCGGACATCATGCAGCGCCGCGGCCACTACCACGGCGGTCCGCAGCCGCCCTACACGCCCGGGATGGAGGTCGCGGGCGTCGTCGACGCCGTCGGCGACGGAGTCGGCCGGGAGGTCGGCGACGAGGTGGTCTCGATGGTCAACGGCGGCGGCTACGCCGACTACGCCATCGCCGACGCGATGGGGCTGATGGACATCCCCGGCGAGATGAGCTTCGAGGAGGCCGCGGGCTTCCCCGTCCAGTACCTCACGGCCCACAACTGCCTGTTCGAGTGGGGCGGGCTGGAGGAGGGCGACTCCGTGCTGGTCCATGCTGCCGCGGGCGGGGTCGGCACCGCGGCCGTCCAGCTCGCCAGCAACGCCGGCGCCGAGGTGTTCGGCACGGCCTCGACCCAGGAGAAGCTGGACAAGGCGGCCTCGCTGGGCTGTGACCACCCCATCAACTACACGGAGGAGGACTTCGTCGAGGTCTGCGAGGCCGAGACGGACTACGGGCTGGACATGGTGCTTGACGGCATCGGCAGCGACACCACCGAGCGCTCCGTGGACGCGCTGAAGGAGTTCGGCACGCTCGTCGTCTACGGCGCCGCCTCGGGCGAGCCGGGCGCTCCGCCGACGGACAAGCTCCTGTTCGGCAACGTCACCGTCGAAGGCTACCATCTCGGCCGCGCTATCGAGCGCAAGCCGATGCAGGTGATGGGCGCCGTCCCCGAGCTGACCGAGCTGCTCGGCGACGGCACGCTGGAGGTCCAGGTCGGCGAGACGTTCGACCTCACCGACGCCGCCGAGGCCCACCAGTACATCGAGGACCGCAAGTCCTCGGGGAAGGTCGTGCTGACGCCGTAGACGGGTAGCAGCGTTAGACCCCGAGCTAGAGCAGAGTATACCGTATTACTGTAAAACTCGCACGGCAAATCCGTGAAAGCCCGAACAAGATACCTACCGACATCAGAGCGAGCCATGCCATCGTTCGTGGTCGATGACCGTAGAGAAGATTTTTGCCGCCCGTGGCACGATTCCTGACGATGCCCCGCTCAAGACGGTCCCTCCTCGAAGCGACAGGTCTCGCGCTCGGCGGTGGAGCGCTCGCAACACTGGCCGGCTGTACCAGCACCTCCCCGACCGGCGGCGCCAGTTCCCCGGCCGGGTCCTCCCCGACAGACGAACCGACGCCGGCGGACGGGACGACCGAGTCGGTGTCGGTCGACCTCGCACAGTGGCTCCCGAACCCGGCCTCGTCGCCGTTTCGGGACGGCTACAGTGTCCGTCTGTTCGACATCGCGGCCATCCGGCGGCACCGGGAGGCGATGCACGAGAACGCCTATCGCCGCCTCGAACGGGAGATGCTCTACCCCGCCCCGGACCGGTACGTCGACGCCGCCGACATCGCTGCCTCGGTCGGGGTCGGCGACGCACGGGTGGCCATCGGCTCGTTCGACCCGGATGCCATCGGTGAACGCATCACCAGCGACGGCGACTCGTCGACGCCGACCGCGGAGCGAACCCCGACGACACCGACGCGGACGCCCTGGTCGGAGCCCGAGCAGTACGAGGGCTTCGACCTCTACGGCACCGAGTACGTCTACGCCGTGTCTGAGGACGTCTTCATGGAGGTATCACCGATGAGGCCCGAGAGCGACGGCGCGGGTCCGTACGCGAAGGCCATCATCGACGCGGGGGCCGGCGAGGCGGCCAGCTACGCCAACGGCAACGCGTACGTCGACGCGATGCTCGGCACCGTGGACGACCCGCACGCGCTCTGGTGCTACCCGGAGGCGATGGACGGCTCCACGACCCGCGGGTTCCGGGCGGACGAGATAACGGGCGGACTCAAGTCGTGGCGGTTCGGCACCGAGACGACCCACCTCACGTTCGCGAACACCTACGCCGACGCCGAGGCAGCCGAGGCGGAGAAGCTGGCGTCGTACATCGAGTCCGAGTCGGACCGGTTCGGACCGTACGACGGGCTCGACGTCGAGGCCAGCGGCCGGCTGGTCTGGACGGACGGCGATATCCCGACCGGCGAGTTCGACCACCTGTCGGCCAGTGGTCCCGAGGACGGGGTCACCACGCCGAACTGAGGCCTACGCGTCCGGCTGGAACGTCGTCGCGTCGCGCAGGGCCCGCACCTGTTCCAGCAGGTCGCTGATGTCCTCGCCCTCGCTCCCGACCTGCGTGACGTGCCCCAGCTTCCGGAGCGGCCGGGCCTCGTGCTTGCAGTACCAGTGGAGCGCCGCGCCCTCCGACCGCAGCACCTCGTCCACGCCCCGTAGCTCTGCCGCTCGGTTCTCGTCGACATCGCCGAGCAGGTTGGCGTTCGCGGTCGGCGCGCGCCGCTTCGTCGCGCCGAGCGGCCAGCCCAGCACCGCGCGGACGTGGTTCTCGAACTGCGAGGTGAGACAGCCCTCGATGGTCCAGTGCCCGGAGTTGTGCGGGCGCGGGGCAATCTCGTTGACCAGGATGGCCTCGCCGTCGTGGTCGTCGGGGTCGACCTGGAACAGCTCGATGCCGAACGCGCCGCGCCCGTCCATGGCGTCGAGGACCTCGTCGGCGACCTCCTGAGCCCGGACGCGGATGGCCTCGTCGGCCCGGGCCGGCGAGATGGACTCGCGGAGTATCTCCTCGCGGTGGATGGTCTCGGTGACGGGGAACGTATCTCGCTCGTCGGCGCCGCGCAGGCCCATCACCGCGAGTTCGCGCTCGAAGTCCAGCATCTCCTCGGCCATGGCTGGCCCGGCGATGGCCTCCATCGCCGCCTCGACCTCGTCGGGGCCCTCGACGGGGACGTTCCCGCGGCCGTCGTAGCCACCCTCGCGGGCCTTCAGCATCAGCGGCCAGCCCAGCTCCTCGCCGGCGGCGTGGAGGTCGTCGGCGTCGTCCACCTTCCGGTAGGCCGGGACCGGGATACCCCGCTCGACCAGCGCCTCCTTCTGGACGTACTTGTCCTGGATGGTGCGCAGCGTCTCCGGTGCGGGGTGGACGGGCGTGCCGGTCTCCTCGGCGACTCGGTCCAGCGCGTCGGGGTCCGCCAGTTCGATCTCGAAGGTGAGGAGGTCGGCGCGCTCGCCGAGTTCACGGAGCGTCTCGTAGTCGTCGAAGTCCCCGACCACCTGGTCGCGGACGACCGAGCGCGCGGGACAGTCCGGCGTCGGGTCCGAGACGACGAGTTCGACGCCGAGCGGGCCCGCGGCCTCGCCCAGCATCCGGCCCAGCTGTCCCCCACCGACCACGCCCAGGGTCGGGCCGGGAGTGGCCAGCGTCCGCGCATCGAGACCGTCGGAATGAGTCATGTCCGGGCGTCCACGGCGCCCGACCCTACCGCTTTCGCTTCCGGGTAGGCGGGAGAAACAGCGCAGAGCGCCAGCTCGGGCGAAGTTAGCCGGCGGCCCGGAGCCGCGCCTGCGCGGCGCGGGCGTCGTGGACAGCCTCGTGGGTGTCGCCGGGCACTGCTATGTCGGCCCGTGGCGCCGACCGCTGAATGTCGGCCCGCGGCGCCGACCGCTGAACGTCGGCCCGGGGCGCCGACCGCTCGATGTAGACGACCGTCGAGATGGCGTCCTGGCGTATCAGCGCCGTCTCCTTCCGGTAGTCGTCGCCGAGGCGCTGGTCGAGTTCCTCGGCGTGGGACCCCCGAGCGACGACGACCGGCGGGACCGACTCGAGCGAGTCGAGTTCCGCCGTCGAGTTGGTGCAGGCAACCTGCATCCGGTCCTTCTCGAAGTACCACGGCATCGGGAGTATCTTGAACCACTTGATGCAGGCGGGCGTGCGGACGGCCGACTCGGCCCCGTCGACGTAGTAGGAGCCGTGGACGAGCACGTCCGTCTCGGCGGGGGCGTTACCCGCCGAGACGGCCTGCATCTCCGCGATGAGCGGCCGCCACTCGCCCTCCGGCTGTGCGTACTGGACGAGCGAGTCCGGCCCCTCCTCGGGTTCGGCGTAGACACCGGTCACGCCCTGGTAGCCGGTCGCGCCGGTCGCAGCGAGCACCAGCACGAGGACGAGGAACACGCTGATGCCGTCGTCCTCGCGGTAGGCGTCGACGCCCCAGCGGAACAGGATGGCCGCGCCGACGGCGGCAGGAACCGCGAGCGGGACGAGCGCGTTCACGACGATCCACGCGCCGTAGATGTCCGTCCCGAGCGGGTAGCCGACGACGGAGGCAAAGCCCCAGAAGGCGGCGAACATGACCAGCGCCCGCGGCCGGCCGGCGGTGTAGCGGTCGGCGACGAAACCGACAATCGAGAGGGCGAACAGCGGACCCGCGTAGAGGACGGTCGATTCGAGGAACCGGGCGAGGAAGCAGAGGTACCCGTCGATGAGGTTGTCCTTGTTACACCCCGCCTCGGTCGAACCGCCGAACCAGTACTCCAGGCCGGTCTCGATATCGGAGACCGTCGCGTCGACGAGCGTCGGGAACTGTCCGGGCTGGCCGAGTACAGCGTACAGACCGACGCCGTCCGGCGCCGCCGCGCCCCGCGGCGCGTAGAAAAACAGCGTCACGGCACCGACGATGAGGAGCGCGACGAGCGCGTGGCCGATGTAGTAGCCGGGGCTGACAACGAAGCGTGTCAGGGCGGCCTCGATGCGGTCGAACCCGCTGGTGCCGGGCGTCGAGAGCAGGCGGTCCGAGACGAGCACGCCAGCGCCCGCCCAGCAGAGCAGGTACACCAGCGCGTTCTCCTTCGCGGCGAACGCGAGCGCGACGAAGAACACGCCGACGTGAAAGTAGAGCGCGGGCGAGCGCGTCGTCTCGAGGCTGAACAGGTCAGCCAGCGCCCCGCCAGGCCTGCTCGAACGAGCGGCCGCCGGGGTGCCGCCGTCGGTCGCGGCGGTCGTCGACTCGTGCCGGGCCCGGCGGGCGTCCATCGCGCGGACGAAGAACCCGAACGCGACGAACGAGAACCCGGCGACGAGAATCGTCGACCGGGAGAACCGGGAGTAGTACAGCAGGATGGGGTTGAAGCTGAGGAACAGCGCCATCGCGACGAGTTCGCTCCGGCGCAGGTGCTCGCGGAACAGGAGCGCCGTGGCGGGCAGCAGGCCGCCGACCAGCGCCGGGACCACCCGTGTCGCGAAGTCCGTCGTCCCCAGCACCGAGAACAGGAACGTGTTCAGGTGCTGGATGAACGGCCCGTGGATGATGTAGCGGTAGCTGAACGAACTCGTCCGCATGTACTCGAGCGTCCACCAGGCGACCCGGCCCTCGTCGAAATGCTGGACACGGTCGCCGAGCAGGACGAACCGCGCGACGAGCGCGAGGACCGTGATGCCCAGCACCAGCCGGAGGGTGCGCTCGGTGCCAGTGCCGAGGTAGTCGGCGAGGAAGGGTCGCCGGCCGGCGCGGACGCGCTCGGCGGCTGGGTCCGAGTCGGGAGAGGATATGGACCCGGTTCCGGCGGCTGGGTCCGAGTCGGAGGAGGGCGTGGACCCGGTTCCGGTGGACGGCTCACTGTCGGTACCATCGTCGGCGGCGGGGGGCTCACCATCCGTGGGGGGAGCGTCTGTTGGCCCCGGATCGCCGTCGGCGGCGGCGGGGTCGTCGTCAGGGGCGGCCACCATCGCTACGGACTGTAGCCGCTGCCCTTAGAATCCTTCTGGTTGCTCCCGAACCGGGACACGCCGCTATCGGCGGCGGACCGGGCGGAAGAGGTGGAGAGGGGAGTTACACCTCGAACGGGTCCTGCACGACGACCGTGTCCTCGCGCCCGGGACCGACGCCGACGGCGTAGATGTCGGCATCGAGTTCGGCCGCGATGTAACCCAGGTACTCCTGGGCATTCTCGGGGAGAGCGTCGTAGCCGCGCTCGGCCACGTCGCTCCAGTCGGCCTCCGGCCAGCCGTCGAACTCGCGGTAGACCGCCTCGCAGTCGGCCCACTTCTCCGTCGTGGCCGGGATGGTCAGTTGCTCCTCGCCGTCGCGCTCGTACGCGTGTCCGACTTTCACCGTGTCGAGGCCGGCGAGCGTGTCGACGTGGTTGATAGCGAGGCCGGTGAAGCCGCTGGCCGTGGCGGCGTGCCGGAGCATCGGCATGTCGAGCCAGCCGACCCGTCGCGGGCGCCCGGTGACGGTGCCGTACTCGCCACCCTCGTCACGGATGTAGGTCGCGAGCTCCTGACCGCGCTCGGAGGTGTCGCCGCCCTCGGGTGGGGTCTGCCCCTCGACGTGGCCGAGTTCGGTCGGGAGCGGGCCCATCCCGACCCGCGAGATGTACGCCTTCACGATACCGACGACCTCACCCTGTCCCACGACGGTCGGGCCGAGTCCGGTTCCGACGGACGCGCCGCCGGCCGTGGGGTTCGAGGAGGTGACGTAGGGGTAGCTCCCGTGGTCGATGTCGATGCCGGTCCCCTGGGCGCCCTCCATCATCACCAGGTCTCCGGCCTCGCGACGCTCGGCGAGGAAGGCGCCACAGTTGACGGTCATCCCCTCGTCGGCGAGACGCTCGCCGAACGTGCGGTAGCGCTCGAACAGCGCGTCCTCGTCGAACGCCTCGGTGACGTCCATCTCGATACCGAAGTCGTCGGCGTCGAGCGCATCGAGGTCGAGGTCGTACACCTGTTCGACGAGGGCCTTCTTCTGCGGAACGACGTAGGCGAGGCGGTCGCGGAGGACCTCGGGGTCGAGCAGGTCACCGACGCGGACCCCGCGGCGGCCGGCCTTGTCCTCGTACGTGGGGCCGATGCCGCGCCCGGTGGTGCCGACGGCGATGTCGTCCTCGCTCTTCACGTCCTCCTCGAGGCCGTCGAGGACGCGGTGGAACGGCATGATGGCGTGCGCGCGCTCGGCGACGCGGACGTCGGGGTCGAGCCCGCGCTCGCGGAGCGCGTCGAGCTCGTCGAACAGCGTCGCCGGGTTGACGACACAGCCGTTGCCGAGCACGCCGATCTTCCCGCGGACCGCGCCCGAGGGGACCAGCGAGAGTTTGTACTCCACGTCCTCGTGCACGACGGTGTGGCCGGCGTTGTCGCCGCCCTGGTACCGCACGACCACGTCCGCCGCCTCGCCGAACACGTCGACGATCCCCCCCTTCCCCTCGTCGCCGAACTGCGAACCGACGATAGTGACAGTCATCCGCCCCAGCGTGCGGCGTGGCCGAACAAACCGGTTGCGGTTCCCCCGGGCCACCGCCACCCCCGCGTCTCGGCGCGCGTGCGCCCCGAGCGCCCCCGATTCGACCACTCGGAGGCTGCCGCGGTCGGAAGGGTTAACATGGTCCGAGTGATATGCGGTACCGATTCCGGACGTCCGTCCGCCTGGATGGCCCCGAATCGGGCGGCGTGAGGGCAACTTTTAAACCCTCGTCTCACGAGTTAACACGTGCCATGATAGATCGGCTCGAGAAGGAAGTCGACATGCTCGAACGCCATCTGCAGGTCTTGCGGATGGTGATCGAGAACGAACCCATCGGCATCGTGAAGATGTCGAACGAGACGGGATACCCCCACCACAAGGTCCGCTACTCCCTCCGGGTGCTCGAGGAGGAGAACCTCATCGAGCCCTCCAGCCAGGGTGCCATCACGACCGAGGACACCGCCGACTTCGTCGACGACCTGGACGGGAAGATCGACGAGATCGTCGAGAAGCTCGAGGGGATGAAAATCGAGGATATTCCCGAAATCGAGGGCTGAGGCAGCTAATACTGTCTCACAGCTCCGGGACCGAGAGATAGAACGACTCGTCGCGGTCCTCGACGAGACAGAGGTGGAAGCCCCGCCCCCGCGACAGTTTCACGTAGCTCTCGCGCTTGTCGCGGCTCAACAGGCTCCCACCAGTGGCCTCTTCGGCCGTCGCGAGCGCCTCCGGTTCGAAGAAGGCGCCCGTGGCAGCCATCGCACCCGCCAGCGACCCCGACTCCTCCGACACCGCAGAGCCGCCACGGACGAGAGCCGCCAGTTCCTCGCCCTGGGTCGGCTCGCGGGAGTCGTCCAGCGTCGCGATAACTAGCGGCTCGCCCATCCGGTTCCGGGCGACGAGGTCGAACGTCTGGTCGTCGGCGACCGTCGCACCGAACTCGATCCGGTCGATATCCGGCAGGGCGCCGTACAGGTCCGCCAGCTTCCGCTGGGTACCCGTATCGCGGATCTCCAGCGGCAGCTCACTCACCAGCCACCGGGCGAACCGGTACTCCTGCGTCCCCTCGAGGAAGGCGTCGAACTGCCGCCCGTCGACAGCGACAGCCTCGGCATCGAACTCGGTGTGACGCTCGAGCCGGAGGTTCTCGATGACGCCCTCGCGGCTGACGCCATCCGAGAGGTCGTCCAGGGTCGGCTCGCTCTTCGAGCGGTAGCGGACGAAGAGGTTCGTTCCAGAGAGTGCCTCCGACGCCGTCATCGAGGACTCCGGCGCGGCGGCACCGGAGCCCAGCTCCTGGAGGCGCGCCTCGAGGTTCTCGACACGTGCGGCGAGGTCGTCGCGCTCGTCCCGGACCGTCCGCAGCTCCGATTCGAGGCGGTCGACCTCGCGCTCTAGCCGCTCGACCTCGCTCTCGCGGTCCTCGAGCGTTCGTTTGAGCGTCGCCACGTCCTCGCCGGACGCCGCCGGCTCCGGGGCCGTCTCGGAACCGGGCTCCTCGTCCGCGAACTGCTCAGCGGGTGACTCGTCGGGCGACTCGGCCACCTCCGGTTCCGGCTCGGACTCGGCCGACGCCTCCTCGACGGAGGTCACGGCCGCCTCGATGTCGTCGTCGTCGGCCGGACCCGTCGCCGGCGAGGGGGACGCCGCCTCGGTGGCCGCCGCGTCGCTCTGCTGGTCGTCGACGCCGTCGCGCTCGTCGGTCCCGACCTCCGGGTCGGTGTCGCCCGAGTCGGCGTCCGTCCCGTTCCCCTCGTCGCCGTCGTCGGTCAGGGTCGCTGCCGGCCTGATGGCGTCGTCCGCGGACGAGTCACGCTCGGTGCCGCGAGGAGGCGTGGTGTCGGCCTGGTCGCCGTGGGGCGTCTCGGCCTCCCTCTCCGATTCCATTTCAGTCTCCGCTTCGGTCCCCTCCTCCGTGTCCGCCCCGGCGGCCGCTGCGTCGGCCTCGCCGGCTGTGTCGGAGCCGGCCTCGGGAATGTCGGCGTCCAGGCTCGGGTCGTCCGCGTCCGCCCTGGCACCGCCGCCCGGTGCCGAATCGGACTCCCCGGCCGCCCCACCCGCACCGGCACCCGCCGCACCGGCGGCACCTGCGTCGGCCGCTCCTGCGCCGTCCGCACCAGCCGCACCAGCCGCACCAGCTCCCGCGGCCGTGCGCTCCTCGCCACCGGGAATCTCGGTGATATCGAGGTCGACGGCGGTGACGGTGTAGATGCCGACCTCGTCGCATGAGCGCTCGAACGCCTCCTCGTCCTCCAGCAGGCGGCGGGACTGGCCGACGAAGGCGACGTGTTTCGCGCGCCCGCCGTGGTAGACGGAGTAGTAGTCACCCGAGAGGACGTTCTCGGAGAGTTCGACGTAGCCGGTGAAGCCGCCCGAGAGCCGCTCGTGGACCTCCTCCAGCGGCGTGTCCTCGGTGTAGTAGCGGCCGCGCTCCTCGCCGCCGGTGGCCTGCATGGTGAACAGCAGGGGGAGGGCGGCGTGTGGAGCCTCGTACGCGGTCCCGGTGGCGTGCTCGAAGGCGCCGATATCGCCGGAACGGAGCCCGTGGTCGGCCTCCTCGTCCGTCTCGAAGACGCCGACCACGCGCCCGCGAAGCACGAAACAGACGGCGCCGTCGGCTTCGACGGCGCCCGTGAACTCCCGGTCGGCGAGGTCGTGCAGCCCGTCGAACCCGCCGTCGTACTGGCGGCCGTCCCACTCACGCATCTCGGCGACCGCGCGGGTTGTCATGCCCGCCGGTGGGACCGGTCCGCCCAAAGGCCTTCCGGGCACCAGCATCCACCCCGGAACCGGCGGCTCCGGGGCCGCGTCCGGAAACCGCCGACACCGGAGCGAGGAGTTTACGCTGGTCAACGGCCATCCGGAATGACCTAACACCTGTAACCCATCCCGGTGGTATTAAGCCGGAGCGTGTGCCACACGTGCTCGCATGACTCTGGAACTCGAGGATATCGACCGTGTGACCGTGCTCGGCGCGGGGAGCATGGGTCACGGCATCACCGAGGTCGTGGCGCTTGGCGGCTACGACGTGACGATGCGGGACATCAAGGAGGAGATCGTCGAGGACGGCTACGACGACATCAAGTGGTCGCTGGAGAAGCTCGCGGAGAAGGGTCTCGTCGACCAGGACCCCGACGAGGTGCTGGACCGCGTGGACACCGCGGTCGACCTGGAGGCAGCCGTCGAGGACGCGGACCTCGTCATCGAGGCCGCGCCCGAGAAGCTCGACCTGAAACGCGACATCTACGGCGACCTCGAGGAGTACGCACCGGACCACACGATATTCGCCTCCAACACCTCCTCGCTGCCGATTACACAGATCGCCGAAGCGACCGAGCGACCCGAGCAGGTCGTCGGGACCCACTTCTTCAACCCGCCGGTGAAGATGGACCTCGTCGAGGTCATCTACGGGGAGGAGACCACCGACGAGACCGCCGAACTCGCCTACGAGTTCGTCGAGGATATCGACAAGACGCCCATCTACGTCAGGAAGGACGTGCGCGGGTTCGTCGTCAACACCGTGCTGGGGCCGTTCGGTGACGAGGCCGCGTGGATGGCCAGCGAGGGCGTCGCGGACGTCGAGGCCATCGACGCCGCGATGGTCCACCAGCGGGGCTACCCGATGGGCCCGTTCGAGCTGTCGGACATGACCGGCATCGACATCGGCTACGACGTGGCCAAGGAGGCCGGGCGCGAGGTCGCCCCCATCGTCGAGGAGAAGGTCGAAGCCGGCGACCTCGGCCAGAAGACCGGCAAGGGCTACTACGACTACGAGGACGGCGAGGGCACGACCTACGAGCCGGGTGACGGCGAGGGCGTCGACACGCTCCGCATCGAGGCCCGCATCATCAACCGCGCGGCGTACCTCGTCCGCGAGGAGGTGGCGACGCCGGAGGCCATCGACACCGGAATGCGCCTGGGGACGGGCTTCCCCGAGGGCCCCTGCCGGCGCGCCGACAAGATCGGCCTGGACGTGGTGCTGGAGAAGCTTCAGGACCTCCACGAGGAGTACGGCGCCGAGCGCTACGAGCCGGACCCGTGGCTCGTCGAGAAGGTCGAGGCCGGCGAGACTGGCGAGGACGCCGGGAGCGGCTTCTTCGACTACGGCGGCGGCGAGGACGGCACCCGCGACTACACCACCATCAACCACGAACTCCACGACAACGGGCTACTCGAGATCGAACTCGACCGGCCGGCCCGGATGAACGCGCTCAACGACGACCTGATGCAGGAGACCGTCCACCTGCTGAACAACGTCGACGTGGACGAGGTCCGCGCGGTGACGTTCGAGGGCGCGGGTGACCGCGCGTTCTCCGCGGGCGCCGACATCACCGGCTTCTCCGGCATCGCGCCCCACGAGGTCGAGGTGACGGAGTTCTTCCAGACGGTCAACGACTTCCCGCGACCCACCCTGGCGAAGATCGACGGCTTCTGTCTGGGCGGCGGCCACGAACTGGCGCTGGCGTGTGACCTGCGCGTGGCCACCGAGGATTCGGAGTTCGGCTTCCCGGAGATCGACCTCGGCCTCATCCCGGGCGGCGGCGGCACCCAGCGCGCGATGCGGATGCTGCCCGAGGCGCGCGCGAAGGAGCTCGTCTTCCGCGGCAACCGCATCTCCGCCGAGCGCGCCCACAAGTGGGGGCTCATCAACTGCGCCGTCGACAGCGAGGACTTCGAGGAGATCTGCGAGGAGTTCGTCGACGACCTCGTCAACGGACCGCCCATCGCGCTGAAGAAGGCCAAGCAGGTGATGAACAAGGGCGCCGACGAGAACATGGAAGCCGGCCTCGAGATGGAGTCCCAGGCGTTCGGTCTCCTCCTCACGACCGACGACATGGAGGAGGGCGCCATGGCGTTCATGGGCGACCGCGAGCCGGAGTTCGAGGGGAAATAGTGACCGGAACGGAGGGTGACGCCGCCGACGGGGGCGTCGCGGACACGGCGGACCTCGCCGGCTCCGAGGAACTGGAGCGTGAACTCCGGGAGCACGGCCTGTTCCACTGGCTCGACCTCGACATCGTCGCGGTCGAACCCGGGCGGGCGGTGTTCGATCTGCCGTTCGACGAGAAGTTCGCGAACATCTCGTCGGGGACCGTCCACGGTGGTATCACCGCGACGGTCATCGACACGGCCAGCGGCTTCGCCCTCCGCTCGACGTTCGAGAACCCCGCCCACGCGGCGCTGACGACGACCGACCTCAACGTGCGCTACGTCCGGCCCGCGCGCGACGACCTCCGCGTCGCGGCCGAGGTCGTCCGCGCCGGGTCGAGCATGGGCGTCACGGAGTGCGAGGTCACGACGATGCACGAGGGCGAGCGCAAGGTCGTCGCGACCGGCGGGACGACGTATCGGCTGTTCAGGGACGGCAGCACCGACACCGACGCGAACGACAACGGCGAGGACTGAGGCCGACAACGAGACCAACACCGATGACAGACACAGACGACGGCGACGACTACAGCATCTACGCGAACACCGAGGAGGGCGACACCGACACCACCGGCGGTCGGACCATCACAGAGGCCGACATCGCCAACTTCGCCGGCGTGAGCGGCGACTTCAACCACCTCCACATGGACGAGGAGGCGATGCAGGAGTCGATGTTCGGCGAACGCATCGCCCACGGGATGCTGGTGTTCTCGGCCGCGACCGGCCTCCTGTGGCAGAACCGCACACCCGAGGAGCGCGACGCCGTCGTCGCGTTCTACGGCATCGACGACCTGCGCTTCCGCGGGCCCGTCTTCGCCGGCGACACCATCCACGTCGAGGCCGAGGTGGTCGAGAAGCGCGAGTCCGACAACCCGGCCGCGACGGGGACCATCCAGTACGACGTGGAGGTCGTGAAGCAGGACGGTTCGACCGCCATCTCCTGCTCGATGCTGTCGCTAGTCGAGTAAATCGTACATTTTCTATTTATCTAATGCAATAATCTATAATTCTGCGCTAATCCAATATATTCCAGATTCTCATCTATTATCGAGGCCGACAGTCACGACGAACCTGAGTTGAAAGCCCCCGCCCGCTCTCCCTGTGACGCCAACAGCGACGACAGAATCCTGTTGAAAGCCCCCGCCCGCTCTCCCTGTGACGCCAACAGCGACGACAGAATCCTGTTGAAAGCCCCCGCCCGCTCTCCCTGTGACGCCAACAGCGACGACAGAATCCTGTTGAAAGCCCCCGCCCGCTCGACTCGCGCGGCTCGCTGCGCTCCTCGGCCTCACTTCGTTCGGCCTGCGGTGCTTGCGTCGCCGTGCTTCGTCGAGCGAGCGGCCCCTTTCAGTCCCGCCCTGTCGCTCGTTCGACCGAGCGTTCGCGCGTGGTGGTTCCAGTGGGGCGCTAGCGTCCCCACACCTCCCCGCGCTCGCGCCGGGGCGGCTCCCCACGCTCGCTTCGCTCGCGGGTTCGCCGGGATGGCGCGAGCGCGCTTCCTGTTCTCGGAACCGGCCGGCCGTGTAACTGCTCTCCGGCCGGGAGCGCGTGGTGAGCAGCTTGTCTGCGAACCCGCGCGACCCGGGGAAGGGCAGGTGCGCCGCGAGCCTCGACAGGCCACGCCCCTGGTGGGCTCGAAGGGCGAGCGCTCTCGACCCCGCCCGGACGACGCAAGGACCGCAGGCCGCCTCTGGCGGCCGAGGACCGCAGCGAGGCCCGGCGGGTCGAGAGCGCGAGGGCTTCGGAGGTCGTCTCGTCGCTTCGGTCCCTGTCGTGTGAGAGTGCGAGGGCTTCGGAGGTCGTCTCGTCGCTTCGGTCCCTGTCGTGTGAGAGTGCGAGGGCTGCGGAGGTCGCCTCGTCGCTGCGGTCCCTGTCGTGTGAGAGCGCGAGGGCTTCGGACAGGACTCCGGTGTCGCCGCCACCGTCGCTGCCGTTGTAATCACGAGAGAGCGTTCCCCCTCGGCAGCGTGGCCGTCGTCGTCCGAGAGGGCTAGCCTCAAAACACTGGAACCCCAACACCAGGGTGATGGAACCACCGCGCGGCGAGTCGTCGGTTCGCGGGGGTCGGTCGGCGGCGGCTGCCACGGACGCCGACCTCGTCAGTCGCTCCGTCCGCGTCGATGCGCCGCCGTTCCGCGCGGTCGTCGCGGCGGCCGAGCACCCCCGGACGGTGTGGGCGGCCCCGGACGAGGCGACCGTCGTCGGGAGCGGTGCGGCGGCCACGCTCACGGCCACCGGCGCCGACCGGTTCACCGCCATCCGCGAGGCCGCCGCGGACCTGTTCGAAAGCGGCGACGTCCACGCCGGCACGCTGGCCGCGCGGCCCCGCCTGTTCGGCGGGTTCGCCTTCCACGAGGAGCACGCGGCAGCGGACGGCGAGCCGCCGTGGGACGACTACCCGTCGGCGGGCTTCCTCCTGCCGCGCGTGCAGCTCACCTACACCGGGACGGACCCGACCACGGGCGACCCGGACGCCGGGTCGGAGGCGTGGCTGACCGTCACCGCGGCCGGGCCGGAGGCGTCGGCCGCGGCCGTCGAGGCCCGGCTGGCCGAGGCACGCGAGACTGTCGAGTCGCTCCCGGAACCGGGGACGGTCTCCGACCCGCCGGGGGTCGCCGACCGGCGCCGGACGACCGACCGCGGCGCGTGGCGCGACTCGGTGAACGCCGCACTCACCCGCATCGAGGCCGGCGACCTCCGGAAGGTCGTCTTGGCCCAGGCGCTGGAGGCCGACCTCGAGCAGCCACTCGACCTCCCCGATACGCTGACCCGCCTCGCCGGGCGCTACCCGGACTGCTATCGCTTCCTGCTGGAGCCCATCCGTTCCGGCGACGCGATGGCAGAGGGTGACGCCGAGGGGCCCCGCCCGGGCTTCTTCGGCGCGACGCCGGAGCGACTGGTCGACCTCACCGGCCGTACCGTCGAGACGGGCGCGCTCGCGGGCACGACCGGGCGCGGGGAGACGCCCGCCGAGGACGAGTGGCTGGCCGAGGAGCTGCTGGCCGACGACAAGAACGTCCACGAGCACGAACTCGTCGCGGACGCCATCCGGGAGCAGCTGGCGCCGTACGCCGCGTCGGTCTCGACCGGCGAGCGCCGCATCCGCCGGCTCGCGACGGTCCAGCACATCGAGACGCCCATCACGGCGGAACTCGCCGCGGACCACCACGTCCTCGACCTGGTGGAGGCACTCCACCCGACGCCCGCCGTCGGGGGGCTGCCGCCGGACCGTGCGCTTCGGACCATCCGTGACACGGAGCCGTTCGACCGCGGCTGGTACGCCGCGCCAGTGGGCTGGTTCGACGCGGCCGGCTACGGCTCGTTCGCGGTCGCCATCCGCTCCGCGGTGGCGAGCCCCGACGACGAGCAGGTGACGATGTTCGCGGGTGTCGGCCTCGTCGCGGACTCGGACCCCGACCGCGAGTGGGACGAGGTCCAGCTGAAGTACCGGCCGATTCTGGACGAACTGGAGTGATCGGGCGCGGTCCACGGGCCGCCCCATGACTTATTCCGCCGATGCGAGAACCGGCGGGTGATGGCAGACTCACCCGAGGTGACCGACCCGTCGGCGTTCACGCACGGCTCGCTGGCGACGCAGGTCATCCTGTGCGTCGTGACGTTCGGCCTCTACGGCCTGTACTGGTGGTACAAGACGAACGAGCAGCTCGACGCGGGGACGAGCGCGGACATCAGCCCGGGCTTCCGGACCCTCGGCATCCTGATTCCGCTCTACAACCTCGTCGTCATCTGGCGGTTCTCGAACGACATCACGGCGGTGACGGACTACGACGAACTCATCCTGTTCATCGCGTTCGTCGTCTTCACGCCCATCGTGTGGTACCTCGTCCAGACCGGTATCAACGAGGTCGCCGGCGGGGCCGCGGAGACCGCAGCCTGACCCGGCCCCGGTCCTTCCGGCACGGCAGCCAGCGGCACCCGTCCGGAGGTTCTTAGCGCCGACCCCTCCTACGAGGGCGTATGCACCAGGCCACGCACGACGGGGGACGGCAGCCGTGACCGACGACCCCCCGACGACCGAGGCCCCGAACCGGAACACGCTCTGGGGGCGCGTCGTCGTGCAGGAACTCGTCCGGAGCGGCGTCCACGATGTCTGTCTCACGCCCGGGAGCCGCTGTACGCCCCTGACGAACGCCTTCGTCGAGCATCCCGAGGTGCGGACGTTCACCCACATCGACGAGCGCTCGTCGGCGTTCTTCGCCCTCGGGCGCGCGAAGGCCACGGGCCGGCCGACGCCGCTCGTCTGCACCTCGGGCACTGCGCTCGCGAACTACCACCCGGCCGTGATGGAGGCCGCGAACGCCCGCGTCCCGATGCTGCTCCTGACGGCCGACCGACCCCGTGTCCTGCAGGACTCCGGCGCCAACCAGACCGTCGACCAGGAGAAGCTGTACGGCGACGCTGTCCGCGCGTATCGCACCTTGCCCGAACCCGCAGTCGAGGATAGAAAGGTGCGGGCGCTCCGGACGGCCGTCGCGCGAGCGGTCACCACGTCGACCCGCGACGCGGGCCCGCCCGGGCCCGTCCACCTGAACGTCCCGTTCGAGAAGCCGCTGGAGCCGACGCCGGTGGCGGGCGACGTACCCGACGACTGGGCCGACGAGTCACACGCGCTGGCCGCGAGTGGGCGTGCGGACGAGCGCCCGTACGTGGCAACGACGCCCGGTCGACCGGACCTCTCGGCGGCCGACCGCGCCCGCGTGGTCGAAGCCATCGAGGACGCCGAGCGTGGCCTCGTCGTCGCCGGGCCCGCGGACGCGCCGACGCCCGACCGCGATGCCCTCCTGGGCCTCGCGCGCGCGACGGGCTTCCCGGTGCTCGCGGACCCGCTCTCGGGCCTGCGCTTCGGCGACCACGTCGGCGCCGACGGGGTACTGGTCTGTGGCGGCTACGACTCGTTCCTCGACGCGCCGGCGTTCGACCCCGATTCGTCAACGCCGGCTCCCGACCTCGTGCTCCGCTTCGGCGCCTCGCCCACCTCGAAGACGCTCCGGCACTACCTCCGGGACGCGACGCGCGAAGCGGGCACCCGGCAGTTCGTCGTCGACCCCGCCGGCGGCTGGCGCGAGGCCGGGTTCGTCACCTCGGACCTCGTCGTGGCGGACCCGACACGGCTTGCGGCGGCCATCTCGGGACGCGTCGAGGCGGGCGCCGACCCGGCGTGGCGCGAGCGGTTCGCGGCCGCCGAGCGCACGCACTGGGAGACCGTCGACGAGGCGCCCGCGTCCGACGAGCAGCCTCACGAGGGGCAGGTACTGGCCAAGGTCGCCGAGCGGACGCCGGACCCGGCGACGCTGTTCGTCTCGAACTCGATGCCGGTCCGGGACCTCGACCGGTTCGGCCGCCCGAGAGCTGCGGACCTGCGGGTGCTGGGGAACCGCGGCGCCTCCGGTATCGACGGCATCACCTCCTCGGCGCTCGGTGCGGGCGCGGGCGACGACGACCCGCTCGTCCTGGTGACGGGCGACCTCGCGTTCTACCACGACGCCAACGGGCTGCTCGCGCTCCCGCGCAACGACCTCGACGCCACCGTCGTCGTCATCAACAACGACGGCGGCGGCATCTTCCACGTCCTCCCCATCGAGGCCCACGAGTCGTTCACCGAGTTCTTCCGGACGCCGCTGGGCGTGGACCTCTCGCACCTCGCCGCGATGTACGGCTACGACTTCGGGCGCGTCCACGCCGAGCACGACGGGCTGGGCGCCTTCGCGGACCTGTTCGACGCCGCCGTGGGCGCACCCGGCGGCCACGTGGTCGAGGTCGTCGTCGACGGGGAGGCCTCACACCGCGCCCGCGAGACACTCCACGAGCGCGTTCGCGAGGCAGTCGGGGACGGACCTGTCGAGGAGTAGTCGTCAGGGCGTCTCGATGACGATGGCCTTCGAACCACAGAGCATGCAGCCGTCGCCGTGGCGCCGGGCGACCATCTGTCGGCCGCAGTCGAGACAGTGGAGGAGGTCGTGGTCGCCGTCGCGGAGCTCGGCGGCCACCTCGGGCGTCTGGGGCGGGATGAAGGCAGTCGGGCCGTCACCGGAGTCCACCCGCTCGTCGGTTTCGTCGGGCACGTTCTGTTTACCGCCTGTGGCGGTAAGTGTCTCCCGGCCGCCTACGTCAGCGCCAGCAGCACCCAGAACTGCCGGACACCCCACAGGAGCCAGCCCAGACCGGCTGCAGCCACCGCGTGGAGGCGGTAGCGCGGAGCGAGACGTGCGGTGAGCCCGGACGCCAGCCCCACGGTGGCAGCGCGGGCCGTCACGAGCGCCGGGAGGCCCAGCGCCGCGAGCCACCGGCCACCCGGGAGGAGCGTGACCGGGACCTCGCCCATCGTCACGGCCGTGTTCGCCGTGACCGTCGAGACGGCGAGGCCGAGGAGGACGAGGCCGGTAGCCACCGTCGGGGCGACGTAGTCGCGCAGACGGCGACGGTCGGTCGCCGCTCCGGGGGCCGTCAGGTACCTGGCGGTCACGGGCCCGGGTGCTCCCACGTCGCCGCGGCCTCGCCGTCGTGCATCACGGTCAGAGTCACGGGCTCGGTGCCTGCGGGCAGTTCGATGGTCGCCTCGTACGGGACGTGTCCCGCATCATCGCACGGACGCGGCTGGCGGTCCTCGTCCTCGCGCGTCGAGGTCCAGAGGACGTACTCGCCGGGCACGGGATCGGTCAGCGCGGCCGGCGGCGCGAACCGGGCGGCGTCGTCGGTCGCGATGCCGCCGGTGACGGCCAGCGTGACCACGCCGGAGGCGTTCGTGTGCATCGTCACGGCGACAGCCGGAGCAGGGTCACAGACCCCCGCGCCGGAGACGAACGTCGTCACCTGTGCGTCGGTCGGCTCGTCGGGGAACCCACCGGTGAGCGTGGTTCCCGGCATCGGTTCCGTGGGCGTGCTGACCGGAGCCGGGGTCCCGGTGCCCACAGCCGCCAGCATCGCAACCGCGAGCGCGAGGAGCAGTACCACCGGAATCACCGCGAGTCGTCTCGATACCATGCCTTCGGGAGGAGAGATATCTAGATAACCGCTCGCAGAAGGTATTTTCTGTGGCGATAGCTATCGAATATCACCCCCATGAGACAAAATCTCGAACTACATGAATTGGAGCCCAGATAACCAGTTTCTCCCCCGTGCACCGATACCCCCGGTGGGGACCGCCTCAGAGTACCGTGGCCAGCGCCAGCGCGAGGAGGAGGCCGTTGAACAGGCTGTGGGCCAGGATGGCCGGCACGAGGCTCCCGGTGCGCTCGTAGACGACACCGAGGACGACCGACCCAGAGGCGATGGCGAGCAGCGAGAGGCCGAAGCCGAGGGTGAACGGGTCGCCGCCGCCCCAGACGAGTGTCGCGACGTGACCGGCCGCGAAGCCCAGCGAGGTGAGGCCGATGGCCGCGACGGGACCGAACGACTGGCGGAGCCGGCCCTGGACGACACCGCGGTACAGGAGCTCCTCGACTGGGCCGATGAGGAACAGCGCCGAGACGAGCGCCAGCGAGTACACCAGCACGGGGTCAGCGGCCGCGGCCGCATCGATACCGCCGCCGACCGGCTGGACACCGAACCGGGAGCCGACCACGATGAGTCCGATCTGGACGGCCAGCGGGACGACGATGCCGACGACGACCCACGCCAGGTCGCGTCGCGTCGGGAGCCGGACCGGGACGGCCAGCGAAGTGTAGCGGACGTAGTAGTACGCCATCGCGCCGAGCGAGATCGTCGCGAGCGTGCCGCCGACGGCGAACGGGACGAGGAAGCCGTCGTTCCCGAGCAGGGCCCACAGTTCGGCCGCGGAGCCGACCACGAGCGGGACGTACAGCGCGGCACCCACGGTGACACCGATGGCGAAGAGGACGGCGCGGAGGCGGCTCGGTGCGTCGGTCGTGGGGTCGATTCCGGAGAGGTCCGTACGAGTGTTGGTCTCCATAGCTCTGGGGACGCCGACCGAGGAGATAACCCCTCACAGAAGGGCCGTTCTGTACGAGTTGCGGAACGGCGTCGCAAAACAGCCCCGGGGGACACCCGAGCGAACCGATTCAGGCCGACTGCCCACGCAGGACGAGCCCCAGCCCGCCCAGCAGTAGCACGACGCCCAGCACGGCGAGGACTACGCCCCCGACCTGCTGGACGAGGAGGGCGGCGTCGAGCAGCGCTGCGTCGGACATCGTGGCCGAGGTGAGTCGGCCATCGGCCACGAGGCCGGCGACGACCTGTCGGAGGTCGGTCCGGACGAGCAACAGCCCGCCGTACGCGAGAACGACGCCCCACAGTCCGGCGACGACGGCGACGAAACGGTACAGGCCCCGGTCGGTGGGCGAGTCGGCGGCCGACGAGGGCCGGGTGTGGATATCGGATGTCATCGACGGGTCGGAGGTCGGACGCGGAGATAACGGCTCGCAGAAGCCGTCTTCGGTCGCCAGCACGGTACCGAGGTGGTATGCTATCGCACACAGAAGCCGACTTCTGCGAGTGGCTATATCGGCTTGCAGCAATCCTCGGAACGATGAGTGCAATCGAACTGACCGGTGTAACGAAGCGGTACGGCGACGTGACCGCGCTCGACGACGTGAGCCTCTCCGTGGCGGAGGGCGAGATATTCGGCTTCCTCGGGCCGAACGGTGCCGGGAAGTCGACGACCATCGACATCCTGCTCGACTTCGTGCGCCCGACCGCGGGCTCGGCGACGGTCCTCGGCCACGACACGCAGGCCGACTCGCTGGCGGTCCGGCGACAGGTGGGCGTCCTCCCGGACGGCTACCACCTCTACGACCGGCTGACCGCCCGGCAGCACCTCGAGTTCGCGGTCGCGTCGAAGCACGCGGCCGACGACATCGACGCGGTCCTCGAGCGCGTCGGCCTCGCGGACGCGGCCGACCGGACGGCCGGCGGCTTCTCGAAGGGGATGAAACAGCGGCTCGTCCTCGCGATGGCGCTCGTGGGGGAGCCGGACATCCTCGTCCTCGACGAGCCGACGACCGGGCTGGACCCGAACGGCGCACGCCGGATGCGCGATATCATCCGCGAGGAGCGCGACCGCGGCGCGACGGTGTTCTTCTCCTCGCACATCCTCGAACAGGTCGAGGCAGTCTGTGACCGCGTCGGCATCCTCCGCGAGGGTCGCCTCGTCGCGGTCGACACCATCGACGCGCTGCGGGGCGCACTGGGCAGCGAGGCCCGGCTCACCCTCACCGTCGAGCCCGTGAGCGACGCGGTCGTCGCAGCGGTCGCCGCGGTCGAGGGCGTCTCCAGCGTCCGCGAGGACGGCCACGGCCAGCTCTCGGTCGCCTGCGAGGAGTCCGCGAAGACGGCGGTCCTCACCGCGGTCGAGGCCGCCGGCGCCCGCCTGCTCGACTTCGACACCGAGGAGGTGTCGCTGGAGGAGCTGTTCGCCGCCTACACCGAGGACGCGCCGGATGCCCCCGCGGAGGGAGAGGCCGACGCGCCAGCACCCGACGACGAGGCCACGGAGGTGCGCGCATGAGCTGGGCCGTCGTCGCGCGGAAGGACTTCCGGGACGCCCGCCTCTCGCGGGGCCTCTGGGCCGTCACGGGCCTGTTCGTCCTCATGTCGGTCGGCTTCGCGGTGCTGTACGGCACGGTCCCGGCCGTGAGCCAGGACATCGGCGAGGTGAGTACGCTCGGCTTCCTGACGCTGCTCATCGGCGCGGTGACGCTGTTCGTCTCCATCGCCGCCATCGTCGTCGGCGCTGGGTCCATCGCCGGCGAGCGCGCCAGCGGCTCCAGCAAGCTCCTCCTGGGCTTCCCCCACAGCCGCGCGGACGTGGTCCTCGGAAAGCTCGTCGGCCGGACCGCCGTCCTCGGCGCGGCTATCGTGGTCGGCCTGGCCATAACGCTCGTGGTGGCACTGGTCCTGTTCGACTCGTTCGCCCCCGTCGACTACGCCGTCTTCACCGCGATGACGCTCGTCCTCGCGCTGGTCTACATCGGCATCATGGTCGCCATCTCTGCTACGACGGGGAGCGGCGGCCGCGCGATGGCCTTCGGTATCGGCGCGTTCGTCGTCCTCGAGGTCCTCGCGGACATCGTCCCACTGGCGGCGCTGTTCGTCGTCAACGGCTTCTCGCTGCCCGGTGGCGCGACGGTTCCGGGGTGGGTGGCGTTCCTGAACGTCGTCACGCCGAGTGCGGCGTACACGAACGCACTGGGCTGGTTCCTCGGTGACGGCACCGCGACCGCGGCGGCGCTGGGCGCACAGCTCGCTGGCCCGGTCCCGTTCTACCTGACCGGCTGGGCCAGCATGACGGTCCTCGCGGCGTGGCTGGTCGTCCCGCTGGCGCTGGGCTACGGCCGGTTCGCCCGCGCCGACCTCTGAATCGGCTCCGGTTCTGGGAGCACCCGGAATCGGTCCGATGGCGGTCTCGGGCTGCCAGGCCACTTCATTTCACGCCGATACGGACTTATACTACGGCGTCGACTAGTGACACATGAGTGGCGAGTACGACACCGGTAGCGGCGCCGTCACCGTCGAGCGACGGTCACCGGAGGCGGTCTTCGGGCTGCTGGGCGACGAGAGCCGCCTGCGAATCCTGCAGGCGCTCGGCGAGACGCCCGACGAGCCCGTCCCCTTCTCGGAACTGCATCGCCGGTCGGAGGTCGACGACAGCGGCCGGTTCAACTACCACCTCGGGAAGCTCCGGGGGACCTTCGTCCGCCGGGCCGACGACGGGTACGAACTGACCTACGCCGGCCGGCAGGTCATCGGCGCGATGTACGCCGGCATCTACACCGCGAACGCGACGGTGGAGACCATCCCGGTCGACGGGGCCTGCCCGGTCTGTGGCGGCGACCTCGCCGCGGCCTACGCCGAGGAGACCGCGCGTGTCGACTGCACCGAGTGCGAGGACTTCTACAACGAGTTCGCGTTCCCGCCGGGGAGTCTCGACCAGTTCGACCCCGAGGAACTCCCGCTCGCGTTCGACCACTGGATGAGCCACGTCATGAGAGGGGTCGCCGCCGGGTTCTGCCAGACCTGCGCCGGGCGGATGGAGGGCCGGCTCGTCGTCGACGAGGAGGGGGAGCGACTCGCGGGCCTCCCGGCGCACGTGGCGTACGCCTGCGACCGCTGCGGAAGCATCGCGACCGCCTCCGGTGGGACGCCGACGATGTTCCATCCGGCGGTCACGGGATTCCTCTACGACCACGGCTTCGAGACCGGGCACAGTCCGACGTGGTTGCTCGGGGACATCGGCCTCCCGACTGGCGACCTCGTCTCCGAGGACCCACCCCGGATGCGGGTCCGCCTGGAACACGACGGCGAGGCCGTCGTCGCGATGGTCGAGGCCGACGCGGGCATCAGCAGTGTCGAGCGGACGAGCGCGTAACGCGGCACTTTTCTCCCGCGGCAGTCGTTCCTGGGGCGTGTCCGGGAGCAACGACGGCGACGACGACAGTTGGCTCGACCGGTGGCGACGCCCGCTCGTGCTCGGCGGGCTCGCACTCGCGGGAGCCGTCGGCGCCGGACTGGCGTGGGCCCACCGACGCGACCTGCCGCCCGAGGAACTCGAGCCGGAGTACGCCGAGGGCGAGGACGACTTCCTCGACGTGGCCGGCATGCGCGTCCACTACCGCGACGAGGGCCCGCGCGACGCGCCCGCCCTCCTCTGTCTGCACGGGACCTTCTCCTCACTGCACACCTGGGACGGCTGGGTCGAGGAACTGACCGACGAGTACCGTGTCGTGCGCCCGGACCTCCCGGGCCACGGCCTGACGGGCCCGCACCCCGAGAATCGGTACACGATGGCCGCGTACGTCGCGTTCGTGGCCGCGTTCCTGGACGAACTCGGTATCGAGGAGTGCGTCGTCGCCGGGAACTCGCGGGGCGGCGAGATCGCCTGGCAGTTCGCGCTCGACCACCCCGAGCGCGTCCCCGCGCTCGTGCTCGTGGACTCGATGGGGTTCCCGATGGCCTTCGACAGCCCGTTCGGTATCATCGAGTTGCCGTGGGTCCCGAACGCCATCGCCCGGCTGACGCCCCGGCGGCTCATCCGCCGGAGCGTCCGCGACATCTACGGCGACCCTTCGCGGGTCTCGCCCGAACTGGTCGACCGCTACCACGACCTCATCCGGCGCGAGGGGAACCGCGACGCGGGCGTCGAACTCGTCCGGCGCGACGTGAACGCCGTCCACCGCCACGGGGAACTCGCCGACCTGCGGGTGCCGACGCTGGTGCTGTGGGGCGAAGAGGACTACCTCATCCCGCCGTGGTTCGGCGAGGACTTCGCCGAGACGCTCCCGGACGCCGAACTCACCACGTACGCGGACGCCGGTCACACGCCGATGGAGGAGATTCCCGAGCGGACGGCGGCCGACGTGCGGCGGTTCCTCGGTGCGCGGCTGGACGGCGAGGGATGACCGGTGCGCTCCCGGCCGTCGCCGGGTGCGCGCGGTCAGTCGAGGGGGGTCACTCCAGGTACGTCGAGACGTACGGACCGTCCTGGAAGTAGCCCAGCTTCTCGCGGTAGTACTCCCGGACGCCGATGCCCGAGATGACCGAGAGCTTCGAGTAACCCGCGTCGCGGGCGCGCTGTTCGGCCTCGTGCAGGAGCTTCCGGCCGTACCCCTGGTGCTGGTGTGAACCGCCGTCGCCGTCGCCAGCCTGCCCGACGCCGACCTCGTTGCCGTAGACGTGCAGTTCGCGGACCAGCGCCGCGTCCTCCAGCTCCCGGCGGACCGGCTCATCTGGGAACCGGAGCCGGCAGAACCCCACCAGCAGGTCCTTCTCGAAGTCCTCGTAGCTGATGAACTGCTCCGTGCCGCCGGCGGCCTCGTACTCGATGGTGTCGCGGGTCACGTGCTCGGGCTGCTCGTCGTTCATCCCGACCTCCCGGCAGCGGATGCACTCGCACTCCCAGCCGTGGTCGTCCATCGCCTGCCACGCGAGCTGCCGGAGGTTCGACTTCTGGACCCCGGCCTCGATGTGACCGGCGGGGATGTCGCGCTGCACCCGCTGGAGGCGGACGTACCGCGGCAGGTCGGCCATCACCTCGGCGACCAGTTCGGCCGCGCGCTCGCTGGACAGGGGCTCGAACTCGCCGCGGCGGTACATGTCGTAGGTGACGGTGTCGTCGACCACCAGGGTGGGGTATATCTTCAGGTAGTCCGGCCGCCACGCCGGGTCGCTGAACAGCTGCCGGAAGTCCTCGACGACCATCCGCTCGCTCATCCCGGGCTGGCCGGGCATCGTGTGGAAGCCGACCTTGAACGCGGCGTCCCGGAGCCGGCGGTTGGCGTCCATCGACGCCTGCACGCCGTGCCCGCGGTGCATCTCGCGGTTGACGCGCTCGAAGGTGGTCTGGACACCGACCTCGACCTTCGTCCCGCCGAGCGAGAGCATCCGGTTGACCTGCTCCGGGTCGCACCAGTCGGGCTTCGTCTCGAACGTGACGCCGATGCAGCGCACGTCGCCCGTCTCGTTCGCAGCGATGACGTCTTCGAGGTACCGGAACTCCGGCACCCCCTCGGGCGCGAAGCTCTCGGACTCCGAGGGCGTCGCCTCCGCCCCCGGGTCGAACTCGTTCATCGCCTCCAAGGCCCGCTTGACGAACCACTCCTGGTAGTCGTGGCTCCGGGCGGTCATCGTCCCGCCCATCACGATGAGTTCGACCTTGTCCACGGGGTGGCCGATCTTCCGGAGCTGGTTCAGTCGCAGCGTCACCTGCCCGTACGGGTCGTAGTCGTTCTGCTGGCCGCGCGCCGCGGCGGGTTCGTCACCGGTGTAGCTCTGCGCGCTGGAGAACTCCGAATCGGGACCGCCCGGACAGTAGAGGCACTGCCCGTGCGGGCAGTTGTGCGGTGCCGTCATCACCGCCACGGGGGAGACGCCCGATGCCGTCCGGACGGGCTTGCGCCGGAGGACCGACTCCAGCTCGTCACGGCGCTCCGGGATGGCGTCCATGATGTCGCTGTTGCGCGGCACCTTCGGCGCGCCATGGCGCGAGCAGGCGTCGAGCTTGGCGCTCTCGACCTCGTCGCGCTCGAGGTCGCCCGCGAGGACGCGCTCGGCCAGTTCCTCGATGACGCGCTGGAACGCCTCGGTCTCCTCCGGTGGCTGGTCGGTGTCGGTGCTCATCGTCCGCTGGTTGCTGGTGTTCGGGTGGGCGCGGGCAAATGTCTCCCGGTCCAGACCCCCGGCCCGGTAGACGCCCCCATTCTTGTGGGTCCCGTGAGTCACCGCGCCCATGAGCGACGACGACCCGATTCCGCGGGGGGTGGGCCGTGACACCCTCCTGGAAATCCTCGCGGGCTGGTACGAGGCTGGCGCCGCCGAGGCGCCGGTCCACACCGGCACCGTCGCCGAACGGACCGGGCACCCGGACGCGACCGCTCGGCAGACGCGCTTCTTCGAGGCCATCGGTGCGCTGGAGCCGGCCGACGACCAGCAGCACCGTCTCACGGAGCGCGGGACGCCGCTTGCGGCCGCCCTCGCCGACGGCGAGGGCGACCTCGCCCGTGAGCGCGCGTACGGGCTGCTCGCGGCCTGGCCGCTCACGGTCCGCGCCCGGGACCTCCTGCGTGGCGACCCGCTCGGTGAGGACGACCTCCTCCCGCGGCTGGCGTCGTTCGCGGACGCCGACCTCGACGCCTCGCGCGACCGCGTCGGACTCCGGACTCTCGTCGACGTGTGGACGTGGGCGGGCGCGCTCGACCGGACCGACGACGGGCGCTACCTGCCCGGTCGGGTCGACCCGGGGAGCGGTGGTGGGGGGCCGGGAACCGACGCAGGTGGAACGGCCGACGAGACGGTCCGTGTCGGCCTCGAACTCTCCGTCGACCTCGACGCCGAACAGGTCTCCGAACTGGTTGCGGGCGTCAAACGCGGTCTCGAAGCGGGCGAGGGGGCCCACGTCGAGACCAGCATCTCCGGCGCGGACGTGGCGGTCGGGCCGCCCGGCGACACCGACGGCGAGGAGTAGCTACCGGCCTCCCTGCGCCACGGCGGCGGGGTAGGCCACCGACAGCGCCTCCGGGACCACCTCGCAGTGGAGGTCGGTCAGGTCCGGCAGCGGCGTCCCGTCGATCTCGGCCGGGAGCGTCCCGCTCGCCGCGCCGGTGCCGGCGCCCGCCCGCACGTCGAACGTCCCGCCGGTGAAGTGGTGGACCGCGGAGTGGTCGAGATGGTCGCCGTTCCGGGCCGCCCGCGCGATGGCGAGCGCCTCACGCCCGCCCACGGGTTCGAGAACGAGCGCGTGGAGTCGGCCATCGCCCGGGCGCGAGTCAGGCAACAGGCGCGTCGTGCCGCCGCGGTAGCGCCCGCCACCGACGGCGACGAGGCGGGCCTCGCCCGCGAACAGGCGCTCGTCGGCGCGGCCCACCCGGACCGCGACGGGGTCGGCGAACAGCGTCGCCGTCGCCGTCCCGAGAAGGTACGCCAGCGGTCCCGGGAGCGCACGGAACCGCTCGGCACCGTCCAGCGCGTGCCGGAACAGCCCGACCGTCACGCCCAGCACGGAGTACCGGGCCTCGGTCGGCGGCTCCGTCTCCACGGCCGTCAGTTCGAGCGGCCGCCCCACGACGCCCTCGCCCAGCCGCGCGGCGAGTTCGCGCCAGTCCGTGTCGCCGTACAGGTGCCGGTAGACGCTGTTGCCCCGGCCCGCCGGGACGACGAACAGCGGCGGCGGGTCCCCGCCCGTCTCCTCGCTCCACGCGTACAGCGCGCTCGCGACTTCCCGGAGCGTGCCGTCGCCGCCGACGCTGACGAGCAAGTCCACGTCGCCCGCGAGTGCCCGCGTCGCCCGGGGCACGTCGCCGGGACCCTGCGTCACCTCGCGCGCGACCGTGTCGCCGTAGCGCGCGGCGAAGGTCCGCGCGAGCCGCCGGCCCTCCCCGTCGCCGGCGGTCGGGTTGACGACCGCCCCGACGCGCTCGGGGAGGGTCGGGGTCGCACCCGCCCGGGCGACCGCGTCGGTGTCGGCACCCGCGTCAGCGTCGGCGTCGTCGCTCATGGTCCCAGCACCGCGTCCACGTCCGCCAGCGTGGCGTCGGTCTCGGTCACGTCGCGCACCTCGCGGGCGACGCGCTCGGCATCGTCGCGGTCGGTGCCCCGCGCTTCCATCGCGTCGGAGAGCTTCCGGCGGGCGATGGCGCGGGTCTCGTCGAGCGCCCGACCCGCGAACCCGGGCGGGTGTTCGCACGTCTCGCTGAACTCGCGGCCGTCCGCGAGCCGGACGGTGACCCGCGCGCCCATCGCCTTGTCCGCCCCCGAGAGGTCGTCGGGGAGCGGGCGCTTCCGGACGAACCGGAGCAGCGTCGGGAGGTTCTTCAGTGCGGTCACGGGCCCGACGCTCTTCGCCGAGTACGGGATGACCTTCCAGCCGACCCGTCGGAGCATCGCGCCCAGCGGCACCTCCGACCGGAGCGCCCGCATCGTGAACTCGGGGTCGTGTTCGATGTGGACACGGTCGGCCAGTTCCCAGACGGCCTCGTCGCCGACGCGCTCCGGGCGCAACTGCCGCGGCGTGTGTTCCCCGTCACGGAGCGCCACGGCCACGTTGTACGGGATGGAGAAGTTGAGCGACGCGAGCGGGCTCTCGGTCCGGTCGGTGTACCGGGTCGCGAGCTGGTCGACCTCGTGGCTGAACAGGGAGCCGTCGACGCGGACACCGGTGATCTCCGCGTGGTCGGTCTCCGGAGCGACGGCCTCGCGGACCTCTCTCCTGACCTGCAACGCGGCGTGGACGGGTGCCGTCACGTACGCACAGCCGGGGTACGGCTTCACCGTCACGGCGCGGGTGTGCCAGCGCTCGCCCAGCCCCCCGAGGAACTCCGGGAGCGGCAGGTCCGAGAACTCCTCGAGGAAGCCGTCCTCGGCCTCCAGGATGTCGGTGTTCCCGGTCAGACCGTTCCGCGCGGCTGAGACGGCCGACAGCCCCGCGAGCGTCGGTTCGGCCGCCGAGAGCACCTTCGCATCCGACCCGAGGAAGTCCGGGACGAGCGGCCAGGGCGGTTGGCCCAGCGCGATGGCGATGGCATCGGCCAGCGTCTCCGCGTCGTCGCCCTCCACCACGCCGCGCGCGACGGCGGCGCCGACGCTGTGGACGTAGGCGGTCTGCTGGCCCCGGAACGGGCCGACAGCGGCCGCGCTGGCGACCCGCGCGGCGATCTCGTTGGCCGCGACGTGGGCCCGGAGCGCGCGCCGCCCGGGGTACTCGAGGTCGTCGACGTGGGTCTCCGCGAACAGGTACGGGACGAGCGCGGCGCTGTGGCCGGTATGCCCCCCGAGGACGGTGTCGTCGAAGTCCATCGCCATCGCGAGCGCGGCCGCGCCGTAACACGCCCCCCGGACGGGCATCGGCCCCGCACCGGGCAGGGTCGCGGTTGCGCCCTCGTCGGCCGGGAACTCCGCCCGGACGGTGTCGAGGACGTGGTCGCCGATGGGATGGTCGAGCGTCCAGACCGCCGCGCCGACGGTACTGGTCAACTGCGCGGCCGCGGCCCGCCGGACCGGAGCCGGGATACGACCGAATCGGAGCCCCGCTGCCCACTCGGCTGCGGTCTCGACGAACGGGCGGCGATCGGGGTCGGCCTCCTCGGGCGCCTCCACCGCGCCCCCGGCCGCCACCGCGTCCTCGGGCGGTGCGTCGTCGCTCGCCGCCGTGGACTCGCCGGGTACGTCCGTCGCCATCAGGCCGCCCCCCGTCGGTGTCGCTGCGGAGTCGTGATACGGCGTCTCATACCGGCAGGTGCGCCGAGAGTGACTAATCGGTGTCGGTCATGCGGGCGGCAGGCAGCAGGCGGGCTCAGATGGTCTCGATGTAGATACTGACCGACCCGTCGGCTGCCCCGGATTCCAGTTCACCGCCGGCGCGCTCGACGAGCACGTCCGCGACCGAGAGCCCCACGTCGCTGCCGACCCCGCCGAGTAGCTGGTCACCACCGTCGGGCGTCGTCTGCCCGGGGACAGTGACGTTGACGACGACGCCGTCACCGTCGAGTGCCGCGGAGAGTGTGGCCCGCCCGCTGGCCGCGAGCGCGTCCTGCAGCAGGGCGTTGACGGCCTCACCGAGCGCGGGCGAGGAGCGGACGGTCACGTCGGGGAGCGGTTCGGCCACCGAGACAGCGGCGTCGGCGTGGGTGGCCCGGAGCTGTTCGGCCTCGGCCCGGAGCAGCCGCGGGAGGTCGATCTCGCTGGGTGGCTCGTTGTCGGGGCCCGCGATGGTGCTCACCTGTTCGACCAGCGTGACGATCTCCTCGCCCCGGAGGCGTGCGTCCCTGAGGTCGTCACCGACCTGCGGGTCGTCGGTCCGGTCGCGCGCGAGTTCGACCTTCGCCAGCAGGATGTTCATCCCGTTGAGGAGGTGGTGTCGGAGCAGCCGGTTGAGATGGTCCAGCTTCTCGCGCTCGCGCTCCAGTTCCTCTCGCTGTTGCTCGGTCCAGACCTCGTAGAACCCGATTCCGAAGCCGGCCAGCGCCCCGCAGACGACGGTGCTCGTCAGCACGAACACCGGCTGGTCGATGACGTACCCCTCGCGCTGGAGGAACAGTGCCAGTCCGCCGAGCGTGCCGATGCCGGCCATCCCGGCTCCACTCCACTCCAGCATCCGCGTCGCGGTCCGCTCGTCGAGTTCGTCCGTCAACAGCACCCAGAGACCGGCGCCCACGAGCGCGATGGCGAGGAAGGACGGAAGGACCGTTCCGAGCGTGATGGCGAGTCGGCTCTCTGTCGGGTCGTAGGCACTCCAGACGACGAACAGTCCGGCCACACCCAGCCCTGTCAGGACCGTAGCGCTCCCGAGTCGCCGGAGGCCTTTCATCGTCTGAGATAGGAAATCGCGCGCGTAAAAAGAGACGGGGTGTTATCAGTCCGTGAAAATACCCCGCTACAACCGCTCGCCCCGGTCGGCAGCCCGGACGACGACCGTATCGGCCGCCAGGTCACCGAGCCGCTGTTTGTCATCCGTGAGGTAGATGGCGACGAGGCCGACGATGTAGAACACCGGCAGCACGTCGACGATACGGAGCACCGTCCGGATACCGGCGTCGGTGTAGTCACACGGGTCGCCTCGTTCGGTGACGACGACCAGTTCGAAGACGTGTTTCCCCACCGTCTTCCCGTACGTCCCTTCGAACACGAAGAAGTAGAGGAGGAGCAACAGCCCGGTCAGGCTGCCTCCGAGTTCGGGAGGGAGACTGAACGCCCCCGCCACCAGCCCCCCGACGATAGCGACGAGGATGGCGTCGACGACGAACGCGCCGACGCGGCGTAACACCACGTCGTCCTGCGTTCCCATCTGCGGTTTCGGTCGCTCGAACAGCTCCATGACGCGCCGTGCGTGACGCCCCATTATAAAGCCCGGCGGGTCCGTCCGACGCGTGTCCGCCCTCCCCGCGCGTCGCGCACGGTGCCGTCCCCGCCCGCGGTCGTTCGCGACGGCCGCCCCACCGCCGAACCGGTTTGAGTCCCCGGGCCCTCCACGGTGTATGCGACGACGACAGCTCCTCGGCGCGCTGGGTGCTGCCGGGGCGACGGGGCTGGCGGGCTGTACCGGCGACGGTGGTGGCGCCCCGGGAGGTAATGGGTCGGGCACCGGGGACGGAGCCTCGACGACCGGCACCGGGACGCCGTGGGACCTCCCCGACCACGTCGCCCTGACGGGACTGGACGCGGAGCCGGTGGTCGGCCCATCTCCCGGCGAGGCACCGGGTCTCGTGGTGGGCTTCGAGGACCCGTCCTGTACCGTCTGCCAGCGGTTCGAGAAGAACACGTGGCCGAGACTGGAGTCCGAACTGGTCGCGAGCGGGCAGGTCAGCTTCGTCTACCGGGTGATGCCCATCACGTATCAGTGGGGCAAACCGGCGACACAGGCGCTGGAGTCGACGTACGCGTTCGCGCTCGAGGCCGGGCAGGACCGCGACGCGCCGGCGTTCTGGGGACTGAAGGACGCGTACTACACTGAGCGCGAGCGGTTCGCGTCGGGCGACGTACTCGCGGAGACGGAGGCCTACCTCGCAAGCGAGACCGACCTGGATGCGGGGGCCGTCGTGGCGGCCGCCCGCGAGAAGCGTCACGATGCGGCCGTGCAGGCCGACCTCGCGGCGGGGAACGAGGCGGGCGTCAGCGCGACGCCCACGTTCTTCCTGTTCCGGGAGGGCGAGTTCCGGACGGTTATCAGGGGCGCACAGAGCTACGACGTCTTCGCCACGGCGCTGGGGTTCTGATGGCGGGACGCTCGTTCGCGGTCCGGCGCTCGCTCCCTCGACTGCCGACCCGAAGCGACGACTGGCGGCTGATGGCCCGGACCGCGCGGCTCGTCCTTGGCGGGCCCGCATACGCCGCCCTCGCGCTGGTGGGTGCGGTCGTCGCGCTCTCGTTGTTCGTCTTCTCGCTCAACCTCCCGCTCGTCGGCTTCGCACTCTCGCCCGGCATCCCGCTGGCCGACCGGCTGACCCTGCTCGTGGGGCTCTACCCCTTCCTCGGCCCGGGATTCGGCGTCGTGCAGGGCGTCCTGTTGCTCGTCGTGGCCGCGCTGGTCGGCGTCGACGTGTCCATGGCGGTCTACCACGTCCGCGAGCACGACCTCTCGGCCGCGAGCGGGAGCGGCCTCGTCGGGGTCGTCCTCGGGACACTCGGCGCGGGCTGTGCGGCCTGCGGGTCGGCCGTGCTGGCGGGCCTGCTCGCCCTGCTCGGCATCGGGTCGCTGACCATCCTGCCGCTCGACGGGCTGGAGTTCGCGATTCTCGGGCTCGTGGCGGTCCTGCTGTCGATATTCTGGCTGGCGGACGGGATGCGTGGCGGGGAGATACGGGGCTGCCCGGTCGGCCTGTAACGGCGTGGATGGCCGGATGTCGAGCGGCGGCGGCCGCATCGACCGGATTGCGACGCTCGAACCGGTCGCGGGGTTTTTCCTCGGTCGACCCCGTTGCCGGGTATGGAGTCACGGGAGCGAGCGTTCCGGGAGTTCGCCACGCTCGTTCGGGACCGGGAGGGGTCGTTCGTCGACCGCGTCGACGAGGCGCTAGAACTGGGGCGCTCGGCGCTCGGCGTCGAGTACGGGTCGCTCGCCCGCATCGACGACGGGGAACACACGGTCCTGGCCGTCGCCACGGCGGGGGACGCGCCGGCCGCCATCGGCGGCAGCCGACCGCTCGGGGAGACGTTCTGCGAACTCCCCGTCACGGACCGTGAGCCGGTCGCGTTCGGACACGTCGAGGATGGACCACCCGGCACCGCCGACCGGACGGTCCACACCGACGACGGGTTCTCCTGTTACGTCGGCGCGCCCGTCACCGCCGACGGCCGCGTGTACGGCACCTGCTGTTTCACCGGGCGGGCCCCACGGGACCCGTTCGCCGACTGGGAGCGCGAGCTGGTCGCGGCGCTCGCGAGCTGGATGAGCGACGGCCTCACCGCCCGGGCACGGGAGCTCGCCCTCGACTCGGAGAGCGACCGGCTCGACGGCTTCGCCGCCATGATAGACCACGACATCCGGGAGCCGCTCTCGACCGCGCGGGGGCACGCACAGCTCGCACACGAAGCGGCGGCCGGCGGCGACCAGGACGAGGTCGGCCGACACACCGAGGCCACCGTGACAGCGCTCTCGCGGACCGAGCGGCTGGTGGCCGACCTGCTCCGGCTCGCCAGCGATTCCGAGCGCGCGGGCGGGACGGGTCCGGTGGACGTCCGCACGGCCGCCGAACACGCCTGGGGCGAGGCCACAGACGGCGAGCCGCGCGGCCGGCTGACGACCGAGCCCGGCGTCCGCGTCCCAGCCGACGAATCGCTGTTGAAGCGGCTACTGGCCGAGACCTTCCGGTTCTGTCTCGGGTCGGCCGGCGACCCGGGCGACGGTGACGACACGGGCGGCCTCCACGTCCGGGTCGGCGCACTCGGCGACCGACCCGGGTTCTTCGTCGCGGACGACGGGCCGGGATTCCCGGGCGAGAGCGGGGACCGGCCGGTGGCGGGGGAGCGGGGGCTCGGTCGCATCGAGCGTATCGCGGCCGCTCACGACTGGGCGGTCACCGCCGGACTCAGCGCGGCGGGCGGCGTCCGTATCGAGATCGAGACAGACGAGGGCGTCTGGCCCACGTCGGCGATGTCGAGCCACACACGGCGCGAGCCGACATCCGGGCAGGACGATATCGAGGGCGCCCCCGACACCGAGGAGGGGGAGGCGGAGGCCGACACCGGTGCCGGCTCCGACTGAACGGAGGAACGGCGACACGTCGGGGCGAGGCGCCCCGGGGCCACGCTCAGACGCTCGCGTCGACCGTCCGGCCCCCGTCCCTCAGTTCACCGCGGAGCACCGAGAGGAAGGCCTCGGGGAACTCCCCGTGCGGGAGCAGGTCGGCGGCCTCCAGCACGACCAGTTTCACGTCGGCTGTCCGTGCCAGTTCGCGACCCTGTGAGAGGGGTGTGACCTCCGAGGCGCCGCCCCAGCAGACCGTGATGGGCGTGCCCGACTCGCGGATGTCGCCCAGCAGTGCCCCGAGGTCGGCGTCGAGATTGAGGAAGCCGCTCAGGAACGACGCCGGCGCGTAGCGGGCGCCCGGGACGTGCGTGGTCGCGTAGTCGTACGCGACCCACTCCTCCGGGACCGCGGCCGACGAGGAGAACCCGTGGTCACCGAGGAAGTAGCGGATGGACGCCTCGGAGCTGATGAGGTTGTGGACCGCCTCGCCGACCAGCGGCGCGCGCAGCAGCGACCGGATGGCCGGCGAGCGCCCCGGGAACGCCGTCGTGGTCGGAGAGACGAGGAACAGTTGCCGGGCAGGCGCGCCCTTCTCGGCGACGGCGGCGGCCGTGTACGCGCCGACGAGCGAGGACGCGACGACCGCTGGCGGCTCCGGCTCGTCGTGGGGGGCCGCCTCGTCCCCGCCGACCGTCCCCTCGGCCACGTCCCGGAGGAAGTCCGCGACGAAGGTGACGTACAGCGTCGCGGAGTACAGCAGCGGCGGCCGGTCGGAGTGGCCGAATCCGGGCAGGTCCGGCGCGAGGACGTGGTGGTCCTCGGCGAGGTCGTCGACGACGTAGCGGAACTCGTGGCTGGAGCCGGCCGCGTTGACCCCGTGCAGCAGGACGAGTGTCGGGTCGGCCGGGTCGCCGGCCTCGGTGTAGGCGATATCGAAGCCGCGCCAGCGGTAGGTCGCGAGCGGCCGGCCGAGTGGCGGTTCGAGGTCCTCGGCGTCGCCACGGAGGAGCGCGTTCCCGCCAGCGACGGCACCGACGGCACCAGCGGCCCCCAGCAGGGCGTTCCGGAGTTTCATACCTGTCCGGAGGACCGCCCGCCGGGTAAATCCTATCGACCCGGGGCGGGACTCCCCGACCGCGGCCGCCGGGGCATCCCACGGTCCCAGGGCACCGGCGAACGGCGACCCGGGGGTTGAAGCCGTTCGCACTGCAGCCTCCCGTGTATGCGACCCTGTGTGGGCCACGTCCGGGGGGGACGCTGGTTCGCTGCCGGGCTGGTCGTCCTGCTCGTCCTCTCGGCGGTCCCCGCCGTCGGACAGGCTGGGGCGGACGACACCCAGGCTGCCCCCGACTACAACATCGACTCGGTCGATGAACTCGACTACTACAACAGCCGTGGGTTCGCCGACAGGAACGGCGACGGGCGGGTCGTCGTCGCCCTACGGGGGACGTTCAACATGAGTCGAAGCCGTGACCCGACGCTCCGGTTCGACGGGCCGGAGCCGTTCGTCCTCCGGGGGACCGCCGACGCCGGGTTCCGGGACGTTCCGGCACCGCTCGTCAGGAGGTCCGGCGAGGGGTCGCTCGTTCTTCGCAACCTCTCCATCGCCGACGTGCGGGCCGAGCAGCCAGCCACCACCGTCGTCGCCGGCGGCCCGCTCACCATCCGGAACGTCACGCTCCGGGATACAGTTCACCGGGCGCGCTACGCCTCCGACACGTTCACCGAGACCCACCGGGTCGCTGCGTACCGCGCCGGGGGCGACGTGCGGGTCGTCGACAGCACCGTCCGACGGGCCGACCACGCGGTCCGTGCCGGCGGGTCGCTCGTTCTCCAGAATGCCACCATCGCCGACATCGACACCGGTGCCAACGGAGCCGTCACGGCAGTCGAGCGGGCGAGGGTGCTGCATTCGACCATCGTGAACGCCTCCGGCGCCCGCGGTGGAGGGATCGCTGCGGACCGCGTGACGGTCCGGAACTCCACGCTCAGGACGGTCAGGGCGGGGTACAGCGGCGGTGCTATCAACGCCGAGTCGGCCGCCCGTGTGGTCGACAGCACCATCCGGAACGCCGAGGCTGGCCGCAACGGCGGCGCCGTCGCCGCTGACGGGACGGTCGTCCTCCGGAACGCCACTATCGTCGACGCGGCGTCGGATCAGGGGTACTCGCTGTACGGCTACGGCCCCCACTCGCTGACGGTGGTCGGCTCGCATCTCGAGAACCTCGATCCGGTCCAGTTCGGCTACGGAGGTATCTCCGACGGGCGGGTCACCATCCGAGACAGCCGTCTCGTGAACGTGAGTCGAGTTCACGCGGCCGACGTGGACGTGCGCGGGTCCACCGCGGCGGGCCGTCTGCGACTGACTGGCCGACTGATCTCCGTCCGGAACAGCACCCTCCGGACCGTCAGGGGTATCGACGGGAGCGAGGTGCTGATAACCGACTCCCGGTTCCGTCGGTCCGACCGGGTCGTCGGGTCCGAGTCGATCACCGTCCGGGGCTCCGTGTTCGCCGAGTCCGCTGGGCTCGCCGGCTTCGCAGCCAACGACGGACCGCTGGAGGTTGTCAACTCCACGTTCCACGGGACACAGTCGCCAGCCGTCCCGCCGACCGACTACCGCACGCTCGACCGGGTCAACTTCATCGAGGCCACACCCCCCGTCTTCGTCGGTCGGGTTCCGAACCGGACCGACGTGTTCGTCGACACCACCAACGACACTGAGCAGGCGGAGGAGTGGGACGCGGACGTGTTCTGGAGCCGGGACCAGCCGTTCCCCTCCATCCAGCGGCTCGATGTCGGTCCGACCCCTACCGCGCCCGTATCACCGACCGCAACCCCCACGCCGGAACCGACCGTGTCGCCCTCGAGGACAGCGACCACCATCCCGACCGCGGCTGCCGAGGGGGGCGGGGCCGCGGGGGACGACCAGAGCCGGGGGAACCCCGGACGCCAGGGTGCGGGAGCCGCCGCGAGCGGGGCCGCCGGCGACGGTACCGGCGCGGTCCCCCCTCTGGCGACGATGATGGGCGTCGCGGCCCTGGCCATCGTGTCCACCACGGTCATCATGATATTCTTCGCTCTCCGGAGCTGAAATCGGCCGATAATTCTTCAGAATTGGGGATTAATCTATAAATAGAGGAGTAATCGAAGAACAGAGACTCTGTCACGGGCAGTGTCAGGTGGAGGTGACGGGCTAGGCCCCGTCCTCGGACCGGCCCCCCAGACAGTCCCGGAGCGGCTGGACGACCTCGTCGGCGACGGTGTAGGGGTCCGTCTCACGGGCCATCACGTCCTCGACGAACGCGTCGATGCCGCCCTGTGCCTCGAGTTCACGCTCCAGCAGGGCCCGGGTATCCTCGCGGAGGAGCCGTCGAATCTCCTCTGCGTAGCGCTTGCGCGTCTTCGCTTCCAGTTGTCCGGTCCGTTCGAGGAAGTTCCGGTGTCCGTCGAGCGTCTCGAGGAAGCCCTCGACGCCCTCGCCGGTGTTGGCGACCGTCTGGACGACCGGCGGCACCCACGCCTCACCCTCGTCGGTCTCGACGGGGCCGCCCTGGTCGGTGGTCGAGCCGGGCGTCCCGGCCGACCCCGGGCCGGTGATCTCGGCACTCGGGTCGGGGTCGGTACCGCCGCCCCCCGCCGTGCCCCCTTCGTCGGGGCCGTGGTGGCCGCTCGCGTCCGTCGCATCCGTGCCCGCGCCGTGGTAGCCGCCCGTACCGGCCGCGGGCGAGGCGTCGCGCATCATTATCATCTCCTTCAGTTCGGAGACGGTCCGGTCAGCCCCATCGAGGTCGGCCTTGTTGACGACGAACACGTCGCCGATCTCGAGGATGCCGGCCTTCAGCATCTGTACGTCGTCACCCGACGAGGGCGGGACGAGGACGGCGACGGTGTCGGCGGTCCGGACGATGTCGATCTCGTTCTGCCCGGCGCCGACGGTCTCGACGATTATCTTGTCCTTGCCGAAGGCGTCCAGCGCCTTCACGGCATCCGTCGTGGCGGTGGAGACGCCGCCCAGTTGCCCGCGAGCGGACATCGACCGGAAGAACACGTCCATGTCGCCGACGTTGGAGGCCATCCGGATGCGGTCGCCCAGGACGGCCCCGCCGGTGAACGGCGAGGACGGGTCGATGGCGATGACCCCGACCGTGAGCCCGCGCTCGCGGTACTCGGCGGCCATCTTGTCGACGAGTGTCGACTTCCCCGCGCCCGGGGAACCGGTGATGCCGACCACGTCGGCGTCGCCGGTGTGCTGGTGGAGCTCCCGGACGAGGTCGCGGTAGCCGGGCGAGCGGTTCTCGATTTTCGTGATGACCCGCGCGAGGGCGCGGTGCTGCCCGTCGAGCAGGTCGTCTATCAGTTCGCCCATCCTCTGGCTACCGGTCGTGAGCGTTCTCGCGAACGAAGTCGATGGTCTCCTGCATCGACGCGCCCGGGCCGAATATCTCCGCGACGCCCTCCTCCTTGAGCCCCGGCCGGTCGTCCTCGGGGATGATGCCGCCGACGATGATGAGGGTGTCCTCGAAGGCGCCGTACTCCTTCAGCCCCTCGACGATCTTCGGGACGAGCGTGTTGTGTGCGCCCGAGAGGATGGAGATGCCCAGCACGTCGACGTCCTCCTGAACGGCTGCCTGCACGATCTCGTCGGGTGCCTTGTGGAGGCCGGAGTAGATGACCTCGAAGCCGGCGTCCCGGAACGCCCGCGCGATGACGTGTGCACCACGGTCGTGGCCGTCCAGTCCGACCTTCGCGACCAGGCACCGGATGGTCCGCTGCTCGGGTTCCTGTTCCGTGCTCATATGCCCCACTGCGGGCGGGTGGCGTTTGACTCTAACGGAGGTTTCGGCCTCCTCGTTGCTGTTTGTTCTGACGCAACCGTGGTTGTAATCCTGGGCGTGGCGGGGGTGATATCGGGGCGGTCCTCGGCGGCCCGGGCCGCTACCGTCCCTTCGCCAGTCGCTCGCCGGTCTGCTCGGGGAGTCCCGCCTCCCGGCAGGCCGTCTGCACCGCGGTGATGTCGTACTCCACGCGGTGCAGGTGGGCGACCATCGGGTCCGGGGCCGTGTCGACGACGGCGTACGCGGCCCGCGGGTCGCCATCCCGGGGCTGGCCCACGCTCCCCGGGTTGAGAATGAGGCGCCCGTCGATAGTGGCCTCGTGCTGCTCGTGCGTGTGGCCGAGGATACAGGCGTCGTGGTCGTCGAGGTAGGGGCGCATCTTCGGGAACGAGTGCGGACGGACGTACTGGTCGACGTGTTCGGGATGGTCGTGGACCATCAGCACCCGGTCGCCGGCGAGGTCGACCGACCGTGGGAGGCTCCGGAGCCACTCGAGCTGGCCCTCGTTCAGCGCCTCGGAGGCGAGTTTGAGCCCCTCGTGGGCCATCTTGTTCATCGAGTACCGGTTCGGGGTATCGGCGTTCCGGTCGTGGTTCCCCTCCACCGTCGCCGAACATCGCTCGCGAACGAGGTCGACACACTCGGCGGGCCAGGGGTTGTAGCCGATGACATCGCCCGCACAGACCAGCCGGTCGACGGGTGGCATGTCCTCGAGTACGGCCTCCAGCGCGACGAGATTGGCGTGGATGTCGGAGATGACCCCGAGTCGCATACGGCGGGCTACTGCGGGCGGTGATAACGGTCTTGGGGTGGCACGCGACTCACCGGACCACGTCCAGTCCGGAGCCAGTATCGAACTCGTCGGTCACGTCGTCCTCGCCGCGCGTGAACAGGTCGTCGTCGAGGTCGTCATCGGCGAACGCGACGTGCGGGTGCCGTTCGGGCGCCGGTTCGTCGGGCCGCTCGATACGGAACAGGAACAGCTCGTGCATCCGCGTCGCCGTGTGCCGGTAGCTGCGGAACGTCGTCCGGGCGTCGCCCGCCGTCCCGCCCACCTCGCCGCGGCCGTCCGCCCCGTCGAGGGCGTCCACGCCGGCGTCGATGGCCGCGTCGATGGCCGCGTCGTTCGGCGAGTGGGACCGCAGGTGTGCCAGCACCGGTCCGCCCGGCCGCCAGTCCGGCGGCTCGCCCGACACCGGCGTCGCGAGGGCGTCCCCGGCGAGGGCCTCGGCATCGGGCGACAGCCCCTCGTCGTCGCGCCCGACGTGGGCCACGACACGGCCCCGGAAGCGGTGGAGGTCGTCGGCGAGGCTCCCGAACTGGACCCGCGTCCCCAGCGCCTCGGCCAGGGCCGCGGTCACCGCCTCGGCGACCCGCTCGACGGTGTCGTCGGTCGTCTCCGTGGCCGCAGCCAGCGGTCCGCGCCCGCCGCTCTCGCCGGCCGCAACCTCCGTCGCCCGGCCGTGTTCGACGGGGACGACGGCGTCGGGACCGAACCGGTCACGGGTGTCCGGGAGCCAGCCCGACTCCGCGCCGAGCAGCGGGGTCGGCGGGTCCGCGGCCTCGACGGTCGGAACACAGACCGCAGGGCTGGCGACGCCACCCCGGAACGTCGCGGCCAGGTCCGCCGCCACCGCGACGGCGGCCGGGTCCGTCCCGTCGACGGTCGCCACGAGCACGTCGTACCGGGCGAGTTCGTCGCTACAGAACCGCTGGAGCCGGTCCGCGGCCGCAAGCGTGAGCTGTGGTCGGCCGCCACGGTCGGGGCGGTTCAGCGACTCCACGACGTGCCACGCCGCGGGCTCCCAGTCGGTGACGGTCGTCTCCTCCCCCGGCAGGTCGACCCCGACCGCGTCCACGTCCGTCGGGACCTGTCCGGTGAACGCGTCGCCCCGGAGCCGTCGGCCGATGCCCGTCAGCCGGTCGGTGCCCGCCGCGCCGATGCCGACGACGGCGACCTGGACGTCCTGTACCTCGCCCGGTGGTGTTGCCTCCCCGTCCCCCTCGAGAACCTCCTCGACGATGTCCCGCATGGGTGGGTCGTGGGCCGCCACCGGCAAGAATCTACGTCAGACGATAGCACGGGTCCCCCACCGGCCCGTTCGGTAAATTCTTGCCCCGGACTCTCGCAACGTGACCTGTATGATCGACATCGACGACTCGCCGCTCTGCCGGGACGGCAAGGTGCTCATCCTCGCGTACGACCACGGCCTCGAGCACGGGCCGGTCGACTTCGAGGAGGTCCCCGAGAGCGCGGACCCCGAGCGGACCTTCGAGGCCGCGACCCACCCGGCCGTCACGTCCATCGCGGTCCAGAAGGGCATCGCCGAGGCCTACTACGAGTCCTACGAGGACGACGTGGACCTGCTGATGAAGCTCAACGGGACGTCGAACCTCTGGATGGGTGAGCCGGACTCGGCCGTCAACTGCTCGGTCGACTACGCCTACGACGTCGGCGCCTCCTCGGTCGGCTTCACGCTGTACGGCGGCTCCAACAACGAGATCGAGATGGCCGAGGAGTTCGCCCGTGCCCAGGAGGCCGCTCGTGACTACGACCTCCCGACGGTCATGTGGTCGTACCCGCGCGGCCAGGGGCTCAAGAACGACACGAAGCCCGGCACCATCGCGTACGCGGCGCGCCTCGCCCTCGAACTCGGCGCGGACGTGGCGAAGGTGAAGTTCCCCGGCTCGCAGGACGCCATGGAGCAGGCCGTCCGGATGGCCGGCCCGACGAAGGTCGTCATGTCCGGCGGCTCGAAGACCTCCGACCGCGCCTTCCTCGAGGACGTGAAGGCGACCATCGACGCCGGCGGGAAGGGGCTGGCAGTGGGCCGCAACGTCTGGCAGCGCGAGAACCCCCACCGCATCCTCGACGCCCTCGAGCAGGTCATCTTCGAGGAGGCGACGGTGGACGAGGCGCTGGCGGCCGCGGAGTAACCCCGGATGGCCGACCAGGATACGGACCACGCGCTGGCGCGGGCCGACGCGACGGTACGGCGCGTCGTCGAGACGGTCGCCGAGACCGCGCCGGACGTACGCGGCGGCCTCGCCGGGCGCCGGATGTACGACCCGGACGCCGACGAGAACCCCAGCGGCGAGCGCCAGCTCGCGGCCGACCTCTACGCCGACGACCTGCTGGAGGACCGCCTGCTGGCCATCGAGGGCGTCGGCGGCTACGCCAGCGAGGAGCGCGAGGAGATGCGCCTCGCCGACGACGAAGGGTACCACGTCGCCTGCGACCCGCTCGACGGCTCCTCGAACCTCAAGTCCAACAACGCGATGGGGACCATCTTCGGCGTCTACGACGCCGCCCTGCCGGCCGCGGGCGACCACCTCGTCGCGGCTGGCTACGTGCTGTACGGCCCCATCACGACGATGGCACTGGCCGTCGAGGGCCACGCCAGCGAGTACGTGGTCGAGGACGGCACTCTGGAGTGCGACACGCCAGACCTCACCATCCCGGACGACCCCGTCGTCTACGGGTTCGGCGGCCGGGTCCCGGACTGGCCCGGCGACTTCGCGGCCTACGTCGACGCAGTGGAAGACGAACTCAAACTCCGGTACGGCGGGGCGATGATAGCCGACGTGAACCAGGTCGTCACCTACGGCGGTGTCTTCGCGTATCCCGCCCTGGAGTCGGCACCCGACGGAAAACTCCGGCTCGTCTTCGAGGGCGCGCCCATCGCGTACGTCATCGAGGCGGCCGGTGGAGCCTCATCGAACGGGGACCGCTCCCTGCTCGAGGTCGAGGCCGAGGAACTCCACCAGCGGGTGCCGGTCCACGTCGGGTCGACCGAGTACATCGAGCGACTCGAAACCGCACTGGACTGACCGACGACCGATTCGAGTCGGTCGGAGGGGGGGCGGAAACACTCAATTCCGGGAGAGTTCCAGACGATGGAAAACCCTTTCTCCGGCCCCCATGAGGGGCGGCACATGAAGGTACGCATCTCCGGGGATGCCAGCGCGGACGAGGCGGCGGCCATCGCGGACGCCTTCTCGCGCCACTCCGGGAGCGACACGGTCGAGGTGTACGTCGGAGACGCCGATGAGCCGGCCGCCACGCACGAGGTCACCGACCCCATCGACGACGGGAAGGAGCCGACCGAGCGCGAACGGGAGCTACTGGAGCAGATCGAGGAGATAGAGTCCGGTGGGAAGGAGAAGTACAAGGAGCGTCTCTCCGAGCAGGGCAAACTGTTCGTTCGCGACCGGCTCGACCTCTGGTTCGGCGACGGGGCCGGCGACGACAGCGAACTCGTGTTCGAGGACGGCAAGTTCGCCGAGTTCGACGCCGACGACGTGCTCCCGGCCGACGGTCTTCTGACAGGGGCAGCCACGTTCGAGGGGCGGGACCTCCACTTCATGGCCAACGACTTCACCGTCAAGGCCGGGTCGATGGCCGAGAAGGGTGTCGAGAAGTTCCTCCGGATGCAGCAGCGCGCGCTGAAGACCGGGCAGCCCGTCCTCTACCTGATGGACTCCTCGGGTGGCCGCATCGACCAGCAGTCGGGCTTCTTCGCCAATCGCGAGGGCATCGGGAAGTACTACTACAACCACTCGATGCTGTCCGGTCGGGTCCCGCAGATCTGCGTGCTGTACGGTCCCTGCATCGCGGGGGCCGCGTACACGCCCGTGTTCGCGGACTTCACCATCATGGTCCGCGGGATGAGCGCGATGGCCATCGCCTCCCCGCGGATGGTGCAGATGGTCACCGGCGAGGACATCGACCTGCAGGAACTGGGTGGCGCCGAGATCCACGCGAAGCACTCCTCCTCGGCCGACCTCATCGCGGAGAACGAGGAGCACGCCCGCGAACTCGTCGCCCAGCTAGTCACCTATCTGCCCGATAACAGCGACGAGCAGCCCCCCCGAACCGACCCGACTCCTCCGAAGTACGCCCCGAAGGGCATCGACGAAGTGATTCCCGAGGACCCGAACCGGGCGTACGACATCCGCGAGGTGACCGACCGCGTGGTCGACCGGAACTCGCTGTTCGAACTCCAGCCCGACTACGGCAGCGAAATCCTCACCGCGTTCGCCCGCATCGACGGGCGCCCGGTCGGTATCGTCGCCAACCAGCCCAACGAGCGCGCCGGCGCCATCTTCCCCGACGCCGCCGAGAAGGCCGCGCAGTTCATCTGGAAGTGCGACGCGTACAACATCCCGCTGCTGTACCTGGCGGATACGCCGGGGTTCATGGCCGGCTCGCAGGTCGAGAAGGAGGGCATCCTCGAGCAGGGCAAGAAGATGATCTACGCCACCTCCAGCGCGACCGTCCCCAAGCAGTGTGTGGTCCTGCGGAAGGCGTACGGGGCGGGCATCTACGCGATGTCCGGCCCGGCGTACGACCCCGAGTCGACCATCGCGCTCCCCTCCGGCGAGATAGCCATCATGGGGCCCGAGGCGGCCATCAACGCCGTCTACGCCAACAAGCTCGACGCCATCGACGACCCCGAGGAGCGCGCCCAGCGGGAGGCCGAACTCCGCGAGGAGTTCCGCGAGGAGATCGACGTCCGGAAGATGGCCAGCGACGTGGTCATCGACGAGGTGGTGCCGCCGAGCAGCCTCCGCGAGCAGCTGGAGCGGCGCTTCGAGTTCTACGAGGGTATCGAGAAGGACCTCCCCGACAAGAAGCACGGCACCGTCCTGTAGCGGGCCCTCGAGGGCCGTCCACGGCGCTACTGTTCTGTTCGCCCGACGACCCGCTCAGCCACCGATGACGATGACCCCATCGTCGGTCTCCGTGGCTTCGGGTGTTGGTGTCGGCGTGGGTGTCGACGTGGAGGTCGCGGTGCCCGTCGGTGTCGGCGTGGGCGACGCCGTCTCGACCGCCCCGCCGCCGTCGGGCGTCGCGGTCGGGGTGGCCGTCGAGTCACCCGGTGCCGTGGGGGTCGGGCCGGCCGGTGTCTCGGGGCTCCCGGCGACCGAGAGGTCGCCCACGCTCCCCACGCCGGCGACGGCCGCCATCCCGCCCACGAACAGCACGGTGCCGACCAGGAACAGCAGGCGCTGGTCGAGGTCGCTACCCGACTGCGACGTGTCCGCCGCGGACGAGTCTTCAGACTCCGTGGACGGGGGCATCGTCCCACCGTTGGGCACCTGTCCGGTTTAGGATACTGTGCCTAATCGCGGATTAGGGTCTGGTTAGCACGGACGCCGCTCTATGGACCGCAGATGAAATTGCAATATCTGCCCTTCCCATATATTATATCTAGAATAAATAATTTATGTTTGATATAAAAGAACCTATTCTCCTGTTTCCATTCTGTCGCTCGGCCACGCCTCGGCGTCCAGTGGTTCCCCGTCGAGGAACGCTGCGATGCCCTCGCGAGCGTCGTCGGTGGCACAGAGCCCGGCGAAGTGCTCGTTCGAGCGGTCCAGCGCCGCGCCGTACTCCATCCCGGCGAGTTCACTCACCGCGCGCTTCCCCCGGCGGAGCGCCTCGGGGCTCTTCGCGGCCATCGTCTCCGCGAGGTCCATCGCGGTGTCGACGTGTTCGCCCTGCGGCGCGACCCGGTTCAGCAGGCCCCACTCGCGGGCCGTCTCCGCGTCGATGAGGTCACCGGTCAGCAGCAGCTCCGTCGCGCGCTTCTTCGGGAGGCAGTCCAGCAGCGGCACCGCCGGGCCCATGCAGAACAGCCCGACCTTCGGTGCCGTCGCGCCGAGCATCGTTCCCTCGGCCGCCACCGCGAGGTCACACGCGGCGACCAGTCCGATGCCGTTGGCGGCGGCGTGGCCGTGGGCCGCCGCGACAACGGGCGTTCCCATCCCGTGGATGGTGTGGAAGGGCTCCTCCATCCGGGTGACCCACTCCTCGTGGGCCGCTTCGCTCGCGTCCGGGTCGTACTCCGAGAGGTCGATACCCGCCGAGAAGGCCTCGCCAGCGCCGTCGACGACGATGGCCCGGATGTCGTCCCCATCGTCCAGTGCGCGGAGGGCCTCGTCCAGTTCGGTCGCCAGGTCGGTGCTGAACGTGTTCATCGCCTCCGGCCGGTCGAGGGTGATGCGCCCGACGGAGGCCTCGCGGCGGACGGTCACGGTGTCGTAGCTGCCGTGTGCGTCGGTGCTCATACCCGGCACTACCGGCGAGTGCCTGAAAAAGGCGGACGCTAGTCGCGGTGTCTTGGCTCGCGAGTACAGACTGGAAGTCGGTCACGAGAGTCACGTCGCCCCCCGTCAGCAATCGGTGGGGAAGCCGAGCAGGCGCGGCAAGGGGGTCGACCCATCTCCGACCGGTCGACGTCGTTCAGACAACTCGACTGGCTCTCCCGGTTTCCAGAGACGAGCGTACGCCAGCGCTCCGTCTCGCTGCAGATCCGCCATCGGAGATTCTGCCGGTGACTCTGTCGCCCCACGATATTCACGCAGTCGTGCTGGATCGTGGGATACATTCCGCACGGTACGTGGTTCGACGGGGCCGGTATCGATAGCAGAACACGCGTTCTCAACAGATGATAATGACAATGCCGTTACTTGTACGCGTGGCTATGTTGGACTAACGTATGGGTGGCTTCCAGTTCCATCTGCCCCTGATTCTCATCTCGTTGGCTACCTCAGTCGGGGTACTGACAACGGTCTATGCCGCGTACTACCTCAACCGGTACGAGCGCACCAAACAGGTGATGACGTTCACCGTCCTGGCCGCGAGTATAACATTATGGACATTTTTCGCGCTGTTACAGTTGACTGCGACTAGTTTTGCTCAGTCGTATTGGGCGTACAAGATGCTCCATTTCGGGTCTTTCACCACGGCACCTGCGGTGCTCTTGTACGGACTCTCGATGGGAGACGCACGCCGGTGGGTGAATCGGAAGACGGTCTCTGTTGCCGTGTTATTGTTACTGCCGGTGTTCGTTCTATTATTCACCGACCCCGTTCCAGTCCTCTTCGAAGATCCCCGTCTGATCTCGTTTGGAGCGTTCTCGGTCATCGAACACGGGAACACGCTCATCTATGTGTCGTACCTATCCGCGTTCTACGTCATTGCGACAATCGGACTGTCCTACATCGTCTACCAGACGTGGCCCGACCCGAGTCTCGGTCGAAGGCAGACTGCGATTCTCGTCACCGCGATCTTTGCTCCGATGCTGTTGTCCGTCGCACAGACGTTCTCGCTCCTTCCGTTCGAGACGCCAGGAACGATTCTGACACCCACTTCCTTCTCCGTGGGTATGGCAGGTGTCGGCTACGCAGCGTTCCGCTACGAGGCCTTCGATACGAAGGCCCTGGCCCGCTCTCGGACGATCGAGAACATGAGCGATGGGTATCTGCTCATCGATACGGGTGGGAAGATTATCGATGATAACCAGAGCGCTCGGTCGTTGCTCGATGTCGGGAGTCCACTTACCGAGATGCAGATTTCAGACCTGTTCTCTGCGATAGATGAGCAGACGCTGAGAGGGACGGATTCCGTGCCCTCCTTCATAACGCATATCCAGACAGACGACGGAACGCGGTATCTCGAGATCTCGTCCTCGGATTTCGCCACGGAGACTGAACAGACACTCGGCACGTTATTCGTGATACGTGACATCACGACACGCAGAAAGGCTCAACAGCAGTTAGAAGAGCAACGCAACGACCTCGACATCCTGAATCAGGTCCTGCGTCACGATATCCGGAACGACCTGCAGGTGGTGACGGGGTATGGCGACCTTCTGACCGATCACGTCGACGAGGATGGCACCGAGTATCTCGATACGCTGCAGAGCAGTGCCGACCATGCGGCTGAGTTGACCGAGACGGCACGGGATATCGCCGACGTGATGCTGTCGCGAGAGGATGCACAGCAACAAGACCGGGTCAACCTCCGCAGCACGCTCGAGCGTGAACTCGACAAGATCGAATCCGAATACCCCAACGCGAACCTGACGGTCGAGGGGTCGCTCCCAGCAGTGCAGGTCCGGGCCAACCAGTTGTTAGACTCGGTGTTCCGGAATCTACTGTCCAATGCCGTCCAGCACAACGATAAAGATGTGCCAGAGATTTCGGTGTCAGCGACGAATCACGACGGAAGGGTTGTGGTCCGCATTGCAGACAACGGCCCAGGAGTGGCTGACAATCAGAAAGAGGAGATCTTCGGGAAGGGCGAGAAAGGACTTGACAGCTCCGGGACGGGCCTTGGTCTCCACCTCGTCCATCATCTTGTCACTCACTACGGCGGTGAGGTCTGGGTCGAAGACAACGACCCCGAAGGGGCTGTCTTTGCGGTCGAATTACCGCTGGTCGATACGTCGTGACTCAGTGGCTCGTTCAGATCTGCTCGATCGACAGGTTCGCTGAACCGATTGTTCAGAAGTTTCGGCACGAAACAAGCACGCCTGTGGTACTGACTACACCCTCTATGTCGGTCACGATGGTCCTGACAGCGAACAGTTACGTCACTCGGCGATTGCTGAACTTCACAGCGGGTGCAACAGACATCGATAACGATTGCGGGTCGCAGGGGAGGTCGATGTGGGCGGTCTATCTACCGTCAGAGTTGGCTCTCTCTACTGCGCGTTCGATTCCGCGGAAAACCCCTGTCACGGCGAGATACGAACCGAGCGCGAAGATTGCGGCCGCAAACAGTGCTCCAGCAGTCCCTGTGTCGCCAAGACGGCTCCACGAGGGGAGATACGTGACTGCGAGATGCTCCACTGTCGTCAGTACGATGAACGACATCAGGAGGAGACCGACAACGACCTGAAGGGCTTCTGTATCAACCGTTCGTGACAAGCTAGGGACCATGTGAATCCTCCTCCTCGCAAGGAAAGTATGTGTTTTGAGTCGTGAACGAGGAGCACGTAGATCAAGATTTCAATACGGGGAAAGAGCCCGAGACGAAGGTATCTGCATTGCTGACGACGATCTCCGAGTCGGTCACGACCATACTGTCAGGTACCGATATATTCAGCGGTTCCGAATCGGAGAACGACATCCGCACGAGCGTCAGCGAGCGCGAGTCGCCGGCAGAGCCGGCGAGTTCGACGAGTGGAAATGCGTGTCAGTCGTCGCCCTTCGCCATCGCCTCCGCGACGGGGCCCTCCATCTCGATGCCGCCCGAGAGGTCGACCTGCGGGTAGGGGATGTTGATGCCGGCCTCGTCGAACCGCTGTTTCACGTCGGTGACGTACTCGCCGCGGGTGCGGACGAAGTCAGCCCGCGAGGGGTTCGCGATCCAGAAACGGCTCTGGAGGCCGACGTACGAGTCCGCCAGCTCGGTCAGCCGGACCGAGGGCTCGGGGTCGTCGAGGATATCGTCGTGGGCCTCGGCCTCCTCGAGGATTATCTCCGTGGCCTGCTCGATGTCGTCCTCGTAGCCGATGCCGAAGACGAACTTCATCCGGAGCTTGTCCTTCGCGACGGGGTTCTTGATGACGCCGTCGGTCAGCGTGGAGTTGGGGACCGTCAGGAGTTCGTTGTCGAAGGTCCGGACACGGGTGACGCGCAGCGAGATGTCCTCGACGATGCCGGACCGGTCGTCCCACTCGACCCAGTCGCCGATGCGGAACGGCTTGTCCGTGTAGATGAACACGCCGGCGACGAAGTTGGCGATGACGTCCTGCATCGCGAAGCCGATGGCCAGCGTCGCGGCCGCGGCGACGGTGGCCAGCGACTGGAGGATGCTCCCGAAACCGGCCAGCCCGAAGGCGATACCGATGGCGACGAAGACGACGACACCGCCGATGACCTTCTTCAGTGGTCGCTTGGCGTGCTCGTCGAGGTCACGTCGGTCGAGGAACCGGCCGAACAGCGGCGTCACGACGACGCGACCGAGCAGGTAGATGGCGACGAAGGCGACGACGAACACGACCGCCGCGGCTACGGGGTCGGCCAGGTTCCCCGGGACGCCGAGTCCCTGCAGGAAGTCGGAGACGAACGTCGTCCCGTCGACGCCGGTCTGAGTGGGGACCAGCGGGAGACTCATCGCCGGAACACCCCGGTATGACCGCGGGTCCGGAACAGCTCACAGCCGGCACGGTCGGCGAGTTCCTCGGCGAGTTCCTCGGTTGTGGTGCCACCGCGGGCGGACCGCAGGAACTTCACTTTCACCAGCTCCTCGCTCTCGAGCTGGTCGCGCAACTCATCGACCACCGGGTCCAGCCCGGCCTTGCCCACCCAGACCGTCACGTCCAGGTCGTGGGCCCGCTGGTTCAGGTCGTCCGTCATGTGCTCCGGCGTTCGTGTGCGTCTGGTTTAAAGGCTACACACCTGGCCAGCGCTCGAAGGGCGTTTCGGGCCCTCGAACGGCGCGACGTGGTCAGTCGTACGGGTAGCGCGCGTGTTCGCCGCAGTCGCAGGTGACGACGACGTGGCCGTCCCGGGTCCGAACGCGGGCGTTGCGTCCGGGAACCAGGTACGCGTCGCAACGGTCACAGGTGAAGCGGCGCAAGCGAGTCGGGAGGGTGAGCCGGTGTCGCTCGGCGACCCGGCGGGCAAGCCGGACGTACCGCTTCGCGCGGTCCTGCCGGTCCGCGCGGGCGGCCTCGCGAGCGAGGTCGTGCAGCCGCTCGACCCGCTCGGTCGCGATGGTCCGGTCGCTCGTGTCCACGGTCGTCTTCCGGACGGGCCCGGGTTGTGCGTTGCGGGTCGGCGTGGGAGCGCCTCTCTGCGAGCAGGGACCTGCCGGAGCCGTCCGTTTCAAGCCCCCGCCCCACGACGCGGCCCGCATGACGGGTCTGTACTACGAGGAGTTCGAGGTCGGCGAGACCATCGAGCACGGGAAGCGCCGGACCATCAGCGAGTCCGACAACCAGCAGTTCTGTGACATGACGATGAACCAGCAGCCGCTCCATCTGGACGCCGAGTTCGCCGAGGACACGGCCTTCGGCGAGCGGCTGGTCAACGGGCTCTACACGATGGCGCTCGGAGTGGGACTCACCATCCCCGATACGACGGACGGGACCATCGTCGCGAACCTCTCGTACGACGAGGTCGAGCACCCGAACCCGACGTTCCACGGCGACACCATCCGCGCGCAGTCGACCGTGACGGACAAGCGCGAGACGAGCGACGGCGAGCGCGGCATCGTGACGATGCACGTCGAGATATTCGCGGTCAACCGGGAGGACGACGAGGGAGAGGACGTGCTCGTCTGCGAGTTCGACCGGACGGCGCTGTCGCTGAAACGGGAGCACGCCGAGGACTGACGCCTCGGGCGGCAGCACAACGGTTATTCACGGTGCCGGCGAGTCGCCGCCATGGAGCCCTCCACGGCGCCCGACGGGGGCGCGCCCGGTAGCGACGAGTTCGACTGGCTGACCCTCGACGCGGACGAGACGGTCGTCTGGGCCGATACGCCCCACGAGATGTCGCTGGTACCGGCGTTCATCGTCGGCATCCCGCTGTCGCTGCTGCTCGTCGGCATCCCTATCCTCGTCGGCGCGTACCTCTCGCATCGGAACATGAACTACGTCGTGACGACGACCGCGCTCTACCGCAAGACCGGCATCCTCTCGCGGAACGTCCAGCGCATCGAGTTCGACAAGGTACAGGACACCTCCTACCGCCAGTCGTTCTTCGGCTCGTACTTCGGCTACGGCACCGTCGACGTGAGCACCGCCGGCGGGACCGGCGTCGAACTCTCCTTCACGAACGTCGCGGACCCGCAGTCGCTCCAGCGCCGTATCAACGAGCGCATCCGCACGGACCGGGACGGCGATGAGGACCGGGACAAGGCCGCCGTCCTGGACGACATCCTCGCCGAGTTGCGGGCCATCCGGACCGCCGTCGAGGGCGACGACGGAGGCGCTGGCACCCCGGCGGTCGACCCCGCCGAGGACCGCGACGCATGACCGACGACCTGCTGTTGCACGCCGACGAGGACGTGCTCTGGCAGGGGTCGCCCCGGCTGTCGGCCGCCATCGGCGCGGTCCTCGGCGGACTGGTGCTCGTCTCGGGGGGCGTCGCGGGGGTCGTCTTCCTCCCGCCGGAGGCATCGCTCTTCGCACGGGCGCTCGTGGCGCTCCTGATTCCGGTCGGCCTCGCGGTGCCAGCCTATCGCGTCGTCGAACTCCGGCGGACCCGGTTCGCGGTCTCGGACGCCGCGGTGTACGCCCGGTCGGGGGTGCTCTCGCGCGAGGTCCGGCGGGTCGGCCTGGAACGGGTGCAGAACTCCGCGTACACTCAGAGCATCACCGGGTCGCTGTTCGGCTACGGGACGGTCACGTTCGAGTCGGCCGGCGGGCCGTCGGCGACGTTCTTCCGCATCGAGACGCCCCGCGAGGTCCGTTCGCTGGTCGACCGACGTGCCGAGCGCGCACGCGACCCGGTTCCCGGAACCATAGAGCAGTGGACCGAGGTGCTGGCCGAGGTCAGGGAACTGCGTGCGGCCGTCGAGCGACGCGGCGGGGGACAGGAGTGACCTCGGTCAGACGAACAGCGTGGCGTTGACCAGCACCGCCAGGACCGTCGGGAGCGAGAGCCCGGCGGGGACCGCGAGCTGCTGGTGGCGTGGCAGGACCCGCCACAGGGCAGCGCCGAGGCCCAGCACGGCCAGCTTCGCGGCGACGAAGCCGGCGTAGCCGGCATGGCCGAGCAGCGTGCGGACGAACGGGTTCCCCTCCACCGCGGCGAGGTACTCCAGCGCGTAGATGGTCGTCGCGAGGTCGAGCACCGTGGCAACCACCAGGATGCCCCACAGTGCGACCGCGATGTCGTCTCGCTCCACCGGCAGCGCGTTCGAGAGTGACTGTGCTTCGAGTCGCAACGCCCCCGGCCGGCGTCGAACCGGCTCCCGGGCCTCCCCGCGGGGATGCACCACCGTCCGCCACCACCACCGAGACTGCAACCGCGTCCACCAGCCGCGACCACCACCACCACCGAAACCGTACCCGCTACCACTTCCGCAAGCGCGCCCGTCGTCGTGACGGCGCCCACCACGGCGACCGTCTCGCACCACCACCGCACTCCCTGCTTCCGATGGGATAGAAAAGGCGTTTCTGACAAGACGGTCAAAACGACCGGACCGATTACGGCCACGCCGTCCCACTCGGTGTGTATGGAAGTTCTCGATACTGTCCGTCGCCGGGGGGAGGATGCAGCGGCGCGTGCCCCGTCATCCGCGACACTCGCCCGGGTGGGCCTCGGCCTGATGGTCCTGCTCGCGGGCGTCCACAAGCTCCTCGCCCCGGGCGCGTGGGCGTTCTACGTCGTCGACTGGCTCGAGCCGTTCATCGTCCTCTCGCCGGTCGATTTCATGCTGCTCAACGGCTGGCTCGAACTCGCCTTCGGTCTCGCCATCATCGTCGACCGCTACACCGCGTTCGCGGCCGCGGTCGCCGCCGTCTCGCTCACCGCGACCGTCGGCTACCTGGGCATCGTCTGGGTCACGGCGGGCCGGTTCGGGGACGTGCTGGCGCGGGACGTTGGCCTCGCGGCGCTGGCGTGGGCGGTGCTGGTGGAAGCGCTGAAGAAATAGAATAGTGGTCGATTATCTGTCTTGTTGCGTGATTATGGCGTTTGCATCTCGTATTATGGCGGTATTCAGTAACTCCGCGGCATCCCGAGTTCGTGCTCGCCGAGGTAGTTGAGTATCATCTCGTTGGAGACCGGCGCGGTCTTCGTCAGGCGGAGGTTCCGCCAGATGTCGAACACCTCGTACTCGGGGGTGAAGCCGTTGCCACCGTGGGTCTGGATGGCGCGGTCGGCGGCCTCGAGGCCGAACTCGCTGGTGAGGAGGCTCGCGGAGTTGGCCTCCGTGCCACACTCCTCGCCCTCGTCCCAGAGCTTCGCAGCCTTGTAGGTCACCTCGCGCGCGGCGGTCAGTTTCGCGTACGACTCCGCGATGGGGTGCTGGATGGCCTGGTGCGAGCCGATGGGCGAGCCGAAGACGTTCCGGTCGTTGGCGTAGTCGACTGCGAGGTCGACAGCGCGGAGACCGCCGCCCAGGGCGGAGGCTGCACCGGCGATGCGCTCGGTGTTGAGCGTGTCCCACAGGAGGTAGAGCCCGCCGTCGACTGTCCCGAGGACGTCGTCCTCGGTCACGCGGAGCCCGTCGATGTCGACCTGGTACTGTTTCTCGAACCACGGGAGTTCGACCTCGACGTGGGTGAGGTCGATGGCGTCACGGTTCGCGGGGTCCTCGACGAGGAACAGGGTCACACCGCCCGTCGGGTCGGACTTGTCGAACTCCGCGGTCCGGGAGACGAGCAGCATCGTGTCCGCGTTCTCGACCCCGGAGATGAACATCTTCTGCCCGCTGACCGCCCACTCGCCGTCGCCCACCTCCTCGGCCATCGTGTCGATGTTGAGCGTGTTCGTCCCGGCGGCGGCCTCGGTCAGGCCCATGCAGAACGTCACGTCGCCGTTCGCGATGCGCGGGAGGTACTCCTCCTTCTGCTCGGGGGTACCGTGGCGCTGGATGCCGATGCCGCCGAAGACGGGGGTGAGGACGAAGACGATGCCGCCCATCGTCCCGGCCCGCGACAGCTCCTCGATGACGATGGTCATCTCCAGCATCCCCAGTCCCTCGCCGCCGTACTCCTCGGGGATGGCGACGCCGAGCCAGCCGTCGTCGGCGAGCGCGTCCCAGTACTCGCGGGGGAACTCGTAGTTCTCGACGCACTCGCGCCAGTACTCGCGCGGGAAGTCGGCCGCGAGGTCCTGCACCGAGTCACGGATCATGTCGTGCAGCTCCGATTCGCCGGTTGCCATGCAGGGTGAGAACGAGCAGCACAACTTAGCGGTTACCCCCCGCACGATGAGGGCGTTTAAGTCGTAGTCCCGGCTGGTGCCGGGTCGGTCGACCACCTCTTGTCGAGTTGGTCGTCCGGAACCGCGTCAGCGACCGCCGACCGCAGTCCCGGTCAGCGAGCCGCCACCGAGCAGGTAGCCGCCGAGTGCGACCAGCCAGAGCATCACCGGATAGACGATGAGTCGCTCGGTCCCACCGTGTCCGAAGGGGCCGAACACGGCCGTGTTCCCCGCGTCCCCGACGACCATCACGACGACGAAGACGAGGCCGAGCGCGCCCGCCAGGGCCGACAGCCACTGCAGCACGCCCGTGAGTCGGGTCGCGAGGCCGAGTGCCTGCAGATTGAAGAAGACGAACGCGAACAGCGCGCCGAGGCTGTGCGGTGCGCCTGTGTCGAGCGGGAAGACGCCCGTGACGACCGCGCCGATGCCGGCGAGCACGAAGGTCCCCAGCAACCACCGCCTGCCGTGTACGCGGTAGAGCAGGTAGCCGCCCGCGATGTTCGCGATGCCGGCGAGCACGAGCAGGCCGTTGAACACGAGTGCCGTCTCCGGCGCGACGCCGAGGTCGCTGATGGCGCCGTTCCGGAAGTCGTACCCCGGCACCATCGCCGCGGCCAGCATCACGACGGTGAGAAAGCCCGCGCCGAGCGCGAAGAACACGCCACCGGCGAGCCGCCGGGTCCCCTCGATGTCACGGGAGTGGGTCGATACCGCTCGTTCCCGCCTCTGTTCCTGTTCCGGGAGTGGTGTCTCGGTCATGGATGGTCACCGAGTGGAGATACGCGTCCCGGCAGGGTGCCAGTAGTGATGATTCTCTTCCGGTGGGGACGGTGAGTGAGCAGTGCTGGCAGCCCGCCACGGGCCCCGCGACGTGAGCCGACCGGTTCGCTACCCGATGGTGGCCCGCCCGACGAGGCGTTCGACCGCCAGTTCGAACAGCCGGAGGGTCAGCCCGGAGATGGACTCGTCGAACACCCGGACGGGGCCGAACCAGTCGTTGACCGTCGCGGCGTCGATTCCGAGTTCGTCGGGGTCGACCTGGTGGAGGTCGCCGCGGACGAGGATGCTCCAGGACTCGTAGTCCCCGCCGTGGCCGTAGACGAGGAACTCGGGACGCTCGGTCGCCGCGAGGAACTCGAGCTTGTCGCTCTCCCCGTCGTCGGTAAGCCGGACGTAGAAGTGGTCGCCGTCGTAGTGGTAGTCGACGGGCACCGCGTAGGCGTCGCCGCCGTCGGCGAGCGAGAGCACGCCGACGTGGTGGGTCGAGAGCAACTCCTCGACCTCCTCGTCGCGGAGCCCTCGCGTCGTGGCGTACTGGATGTTCTCCATGTCCATACGCGAGGCGACGCACCACCGCGGCTTCAACACTCCCGCCGTTCTCGCGGCGTGGGAGCCACGCCGGGCAGCGCGAGGGGTAGACACCCACCGGGAGCCGTCAGGCCCCGACGACGGTCACGCGCGCGACCGAGTGCTTGAATTCGGGAATCTTCGCCACGGGGTCGAGTTCGTCGCCCGTCAGCCGGTTGACGAGCGGGTCCGCGTAGTGGAACGTCGCGAAGACGGTGCCACGGCGGATGGCCGGTGTCACCTCGGCGGCCAGCGTCACGCGCCCGCGGTCGTTGGCCACCTCGACCGTGTCGCCCTCCGTGATGCCACGCGCCGCTGCGTCGTCGGGGTGGACCTGGAGGACATCCTCGCCACGCATCCGCATCAGCGTCCCCGAGCGGCGGGTGACGGCGCCGCTGTTGAAGTGCTGGAGGACGCGCCCCGTCGTCAGCACGAGTTCGTCGTCGGCCACCGGGTCGACCGGGTCGACGTGCTCGACCGGAACGAGCGGGGCGCGCTGGTCGCCAGATTCGAACCGCCCGGCGTGGAGGACGCCGACGCCCTCGTCGGCGCCCTCCGGGAACGGCCAACGCTGGCTGCCCGTCCCGATGCCGTCGTAGCTCATCCCCGCGTAGATGGGCGCCACCCGGGTTATCTCCTCGAACACGCCCGCCGCGCCGTCGTAGTCGAACGGCTGGCCGGTGAGGCGCGCCCCCAGCTCGCGGACGATGTCGAGGTCGCGCCGCGCGTCGCCCGGCGGGTCGGCGTTCGGCCGCATCCGGATGACCTGACGGTCGGTGTTGGTGACGGTGCCGGCCTTCTCGGCCCAGACACACCCCGGGAGGACCACGTCGGCGTGCTCGACCGTCTCGGTGTGGAAGATGTCGTGGACGACCAGGCAGTCCAGCCGGTCGAGCGCCCCGGCGACCCGATTCGCGTTCGGCTCGGTCACGGCGGGGTTCTCGCCGAAGATGTAGGCGCCCCGGACCTCGTCGCCGAAGCGGTGGGTGGCCTCGACCTCCGTCAGTCCCGGTTCGGCGGGCGGTTCGACACCCCACTCGGCCGCGATGCGCTCGCGGGCCTCGGGGTCGGTGACAGGCTGGTATCCCGGCAGGACGTTCGGGAGCGCCCCTACGTCGCCCGCGCCCTGCACGTTGTTCTGCCCGCGCAGGGGATTGACGCCGGTCCCGCGCTTGCCGAGGTTGCCGGTGAGGAGCGCGAGGTTCAGCAGGGCGTGGACGTTGTCCGTCCCGCAGTGATGCTGGCTCATACCCATCCCGGTGAAGGCGGCAGCACGGTCGGCCTCGCCGTACGCTCGGGCGGCAGCGCGGAGCGTCTCCGGGTCCACGCCGGCCAGTTCCGCGTTCGCGTCGACGTCCACGCCCGCGATGAATTCGCGGAACGCCGCCACGTCCTCGACGCGCTCGTCGAGGAACGGCTCGTCGGTCAGTCCCTCCTCGACGAGGACCGCGGCGATGGCGTTCAGCAGCGGGATGTCGTAGCCCGGCCGGACGGGGAGGTGGTGGGTGGCGGCCTCGGTGGTCGCGTTCTCCCGGGGGTCGATGTGGACCAGTTCGGTCCCGTTCTTGATGGCGGGGTAGAGGTACGACCGGAAGATGACGGGGTGCTGTTCGGCGGGGTTGGCGCCGGCGACGAGGAAGACGTCCGCCTCGCCGAGGTCGTCGAGCGTGTTGGTCATCGCCCCTGCCCCGAACCGCTGGCCCATCGCGGCGACGGTCGAGGAGTGGCAGAGCCGGGCGCAGTTGTCGACGTTGTTGGTGCCGAGCAGGCGCGCGAGCTTCTGGAGCAGGTAGTTCTCCTCGTTCGTGCAGTTCGAGGAGGCAAAGACGGCCAGCGCGTCGGCGCCCTCGGTCTCGACGATGTCGGTGAACGACTCGACGACCCGGTCGAGGGCTTCCGCCCACGAGGCCGTCACCAGTCGGCCCGACTCGCGGACGAGCGGCTGGGTGAGGCGGTCCTCGTCCTCGACCATCTGCCACGCGGCACCCCCCTTCGGACAGATCTCGCCCTTCCGATTGACCGGGCCCTTCCAGCCGCGTGCCGACCCCGTCTCCTCGGTGTACTGGAGGCTGCAGCCGACACCACAGAACGGACAGACGCTGGGGGCGCTCCGGAAGGACCGCTCGCTGTCGCTCATGGTGAGGTCTTGGGACGAGTTCACAAATCGCTATCGGGGAGGTGGCCACGAGCGGATGACAGCAGCGTCGCTCGTCGGGTGATGAACCGGGATGAATGGTCGGACTCCCGAGGTTGCCTGGGGGTTCCAGCACGGGTGAGGCCTGCTCGCCTTCTCCACCCCGCGACCCCACGGGCGACAGGTGTCCCCGATACCGATGCTCGCTTCCGCGCCTGACGGGGTTCTCGGGGTTAACCGGGCTCGTACCTCCCTGCAGAGGCCGGTGCCCGGACCGCTGCCCTCGTGGGACGAGGCTTCTACGTTGGCTCGCAGGGCCCGCACTGGTTCTCCCAGACGCGCCCGGTGTTCGGTCCCAACATGAAGACCGTTGGAGGCGATGGAGCAGTGGCCTAACTGCCCGACCTAGTCCGATTTGAGGGTACACCGGTCCGGCTTAAGGGCCTTTCGGGAAGTCGACGACGCGTGGTGGCGTGGCACGTGCCGAACCACCACTGCGGCGGCATCAGAGCAGTCCCAGCGTCCGTGCGTACCAGCCCGCGCTGACCGCAGGCACGACCGAGACGGCGGCGAGGACCCACCGCTGGTAGGTGAGTGACGCAGCGTTGCCGCCGAGGACATCGACCCGCGCGGTGAACGCGAAGGAGACGTCGATGGCGAGGACGAACAGGCCGAACACGAGCGCGGCGCCCGCCACCAGCGCCGGGTCCGAGCGCTCCTCGCGCCCAGCGGCGAAGACGATGATGCTCACGAACGCGAGCAGGCCAGCGGCCAGCGGCGTCACGGCGCCCGACCCGTAGTACGTCGACACCGACGACGCCGTCTCCTGCAGGTACGGCCACACCAGCGCCGCCAGCACGAGCAGACAGCCAACGATGCCCAGCGTCGGGGCCGCTTTCGTCCGGTCCATGTCGGGCGATGCGGGCGTCCGCGTCTTAACGACGGCGTCTCTGGGTGCGCGGGCGTGCTGTGGAGCCGTCGCGCTCGAGGCCCCCCGAGGCACAACGGATAGGGTCCCCCGGCCGGAAGGGCCGGTATGGCCCTCGGAGGCGCGACGAAGAAGCTCCAGCAGATCGTCGACATGGCAGAGGAGACGTACAAGCGACTGAACGAACTGCGCGACCAGGTCCAGCAGATGCGCGAGACGGTCATCGACACCAACCGACGGGTCCGCCGGCTGGAACGGGACCTCGACGACCAGGGGGCGCTCGTCGAGGCGCTCGCCCGCGACGCCGACGTGGACGTCGAGCAGGTGCTCGCGGAGGCGGCTATCGAGGAGGCCGAACCCGGTGAGCCGGACCCTGCACCCGACGCGCGCGCCGATGCGGGGGAGGGCGATGGGTCCAGAACTGACGAGGGAGTCGCCGACGCCGAAGGGACGGGGTCGTAGGGCGTCCGTGGGGGCGCTGCCCCGGTGTGGGCGGGCACTTGATGGAATCAGCCCAGAAGCCGCCGGTGGACGACCTTGATGCAGCGGTCCTGGACGAACGTCCGGCCCGACTCCTCGACACGCGCGCCGGCGTCATCGTCGCGGATGTTCAGCTGGAGCCACACCGCGGCCACGTCGTCGCGCGCGAGCACCTCGTCGACGATGCCGGCGACCTCCTCGCTGGGTCGGAACACGTCGACCACGTCGACCTCCTCCTCGACCTCCGAAAGCGAGTCGTAGGCGGGCCGGCCCTGTATCTCGTCGGCGGTCGGGTTGACCGGAATCACGTCGTAGCCGTGTTCGATGAGATAGCGCGGGACGCCGTGTGCGGCCTTCCCGGGGGTGTCGGACATCCCGACCACGGCGATGGTATCCATCTCGAGTATCTCGCGCAGTGCCGCATCGGAGTCGACAGGCATGCGGGGCACAACTCCCCGACGGGGGTAAAGGTTGGCGCGGCGGTGCGTCGCGGGAGTCGATACCACCGAGAGGCAGGCATATCGGAACCGGGGGCGCCGCCGCTCCCGTGGGTATCTCACGGCCGGTCGCCGGGGGGGATGGGGCAGCGGTGTACCTCGCAGTTTTTATCATCCACGCCGGGCGGAGGTAGTGTAGATGACACGGCCGGGTGCGGTCGGATTCGTGGTACTCCTCGTGGTCGCCAGCGTCGCGCCCGCGCTGGCGCTGTCAGCCGCGGCCGGCGGCGTCGGCGCGCCGGGCGGTCCCGCGGTCGCACAGGTCGGGAACCAGGAGGTCGACTCCACCGAGTTCCGTATCAGGGTCTACGAGAACACCTCGGCACGGTGGACGTTCGTCTACAAGGTGAACCTGAACAACGAGTCCGAGCGCGAGGACTTCCGGGCGTACGCCGACCGGTTCAACTCCCAGGAGACGGAACTCTACACGAACTTCAAGGAGCGCACGCGGAGCGTCACCGCGCAGGGGACAAACGCCACGGGCCGGGAGATGAACGCCTCCGGCTTCTCGAAGGACGCGCGAATCACCACGCTGACGGACAACCAGGGCATCGTCCGGATGAGCTTCCGCTGGTCGAACTTCGCGACGCGCGTCGACGGGACGGTCGAGATGGGTGACGTGTTCGCGGGCGGCTTCTACATCGGCCCGGGCCAGCGGCTCGTCGTGCAGCACGGGCCGAACCTCCGGTTCCAGTCCGCCGCACCACAGCCGATTCTCGACGAGGACTCGCTGGCCACGAGCGACACGCTGACCTGGGTCGGTGAACGGTCGTTCGTCGACGAACGGCCGCAGGTCCGGCTCGTCCCGCCGTCCACCCCCACGCCGACAGATGGGTCCAGTGAACCAACGACGTCGGCGACATCCCCCGCCAACGGTTCGACGGGCTTCCTCCCGATTCTCGGACTCGGCGTGGTCGTGCTGCTCGGCCTCGGAGCCGCGCTGGCCTACGGCGCGGGCGCGCTCCCGGGCCGCGACGATGGCGGGGACGCGGCGGCAGACGACGCGAGCGGCTCCGGCGGTACGGGCGGGGGAGCCGCGGCCGAGGCCGGCGACGCAGGGGCGACGGGCGCGGCAGGCGCCGCGGGCACAGTCGACGCCCCCCCTGAACCGGCCGTCTCCGACGAGGAACTGCTAGAGGACGACGAGCGCGTGATGCGGCTGCTCGAGGAGAACGGCGGCCGGATGAAGCAGGTCAACATCGTCGAGGAGACCGGCTGGTCGAAATCGAAGGTCTCGATGCTCCTCTCGGACATGGAGGAGGAAGAGCAGATATCGAAGCTCCGGGTCGGGCGCGAGAACATCATCTCGAAGCGTGGGATGGAGCCGGATGCCGCGGGGTCGCCGTTCGACGACGAGGAGTGAGGCGGTTGCCGGCGAGCAGGGTCGATTATCGCCGCCCGATACTCGTCGTGAACAGCTCCCCGCCGTCCGGGGCGTGGACCTCGACGGTGACCTCCCGGCCGAGTGCCTGCGTCGCGTCGGTGGCCGGCGGCTCGGCGGTGGCCCGAAGCGTGCCATCGGTCGCGACCCAGAGGTAGCGCCGGTCGTCGCCGAACGGTTCCTCGAGTGTCGTCTCGTACAGCGTGCCGTTGGAGATGACCGTCACGATGGCGCCCTCGGGGACGGCGTCCCCGTACAGGTGGACCAGTTCGATGCTGGACTCGTTGAACCCGAACACGTCGAGTTCGAGCTGGAGCGATGCGCTCGGCGGGACAGCGTCGACCCACGCCGCTCGCTCGGGAGCGGCGGCGCCGAGCTGGACCACCTCGTAGGTGGTGTGGTAGGTCTGGCCCTCGCCGTAGTCCACGCGGACGTCGGCGCTCCGGATGATGCCGTTCTCGTCCACGACGAGCGTGGAGACGGTGTCGGTCACGCCGTCGTTGCCGACGCGGTCGATGGTCGCCGTCAGCGTGATGTAGTCGAGCCCGTCACCGCTCTCGACGCTCGTCACCTCGTGGTCGGTTCCGGCGAGCTGGATGTCGCGCTGGAGGCTGCCGAACCAGACGAAGTACTCCGCCGGGTAGAGCCGCTTCTGCAGGTCGTAGGTCGTCGACCCGCTCTCGATGTGGCGGTTGTACTGGTGGGTCGTGTTCACCCAGACGCTGTTGACGATGACGCTCTCGTCGCCCTCGAAGTCGAACCCGGAGGAAGACCCGTTCATGTACGCGACCTCACCACCGGGGCCGGCGGTCAGGGTCAGGTTCAGTCGGTTGCTGACCGTCCCGTTGTAGGTGCTGGTCAGGGTCTGGTTCACGACGAACCCGTCGGCCAGGAGGCCGCGCTGATGAGCGTCGATGAGCGCGACCGGGTTCTCGATCCGCTCACTGGTGACGCCCGGGGCGAGCTCCTCGGCGCCCCCCGGCGTGGGCGTCGGGGTGGCCGTGGGTGTGTCAGTCGGCGTCTGGGTGGGCGTCGGTGCGTCGGTCGGGGTGGGTGTGTCGGTCGGGGTCGGCGTTGGCGTCTCTGCCGGGCCACCGGTCAGTGAGGAACAGCCGGCGAGTAGGACCAGCAGTGCGACGATGCTTACGATGGCGCGATTCATGCTGGTGGTACGTCACCAGCTGGTGTAGACTGGCGGGGTGATTCTCAGCGGATGGGACAGATGTATGCGAGATACTGCCTCTCTGTGGAAGGATACAGATTTATTTGCGATACGCCCAATTAGATTCTATTTCATGTGGGTTGTATGGCGGATTGAAGAAAAACATCTCCGAGTAGTCCGGACTCACCCGTCGATGCTGGTGTCGTCGAAATCGCAGCGGGCCCATCGCCCCGGCAACGTATTTCACTGTGGCCCACGTCGTCCGACGTGGCGTGGAACAGCGCCAGTACCATGACCTACACACTCGAGATAAGCGACGAACTGAAAGAGCGGATGGAGCGGCATCTGGAGGAAGACGAGACGATGGAGGAGTTCGTCGAGGAACTCGTCTCGGTGTACGAGACGGAGGGGTCCTTCCTGCGGGAGGGCTACTCGGAGTAACTCCGCACCGATATCGCTGGCCGGGCAACAGCGGTCGGACAGTTCACTCCTCGGTCCCGTAGTCGCCGCCGTAGCGCATGAAGAAGTATGCCAGCCCCAGCACCGAGAGGCCGGCCACCAGCGTGCCGACGACGAGCGACCGTGCGCTGTCCGGCACCTGCGGGACGAGGCCACCGCCGCCACTGGTGGGCGTGCTGCCGCCGGTGCCGACGTTGACCGTGCCGAGCATCCCGGCGCCCTCGTGGGGGATGCAGAAGTACTCGTAGGTACCCTCGACTTCGAAGGTGTGCTCGTAGGTGCCGCCGCCGCCGACCTCCCCATCGGGGTAGGCGTCGCGCGCGGCCTGCTCGCTGTCGAACCCGCCGCTCGCGAAGTACTCGGCCTCCTCGGGGATGTCGTCCTCGTACGCGGTGACGCTGTGCCCGATGGAGCCGACGTTCTCCCAGACGACGGTGTCGCCGGGTTCGATGGTTATCTCGTCCGGGTCGAACACGAGCCCATCGGTCATATCGACCGTGTGGGTGGTGCCGTCCTGTGCGGTGGCGGCGCCAGTCGCGCCGGCGAGCGCACCGGCACCGGCTGCCGTTCGGAGGAAGGTTCGACGCGAGACGGCGACTGGCTCTGCGGACATACATGTAAATAGGCGCCTCAGGGGTATGACGACTTCTGCAGTTCCTTCCAGTTGGTATCTGGGGAAAGGTTCAAGCCTACCCCTCGGAGCGGTTCTCAACAGCGGGGAACGGTCGCCGCCTCTAATCCGCTCCGGACCCCACAGTCGGGCGAGCACATGTTCGACAGCATTCCCCTGCCGCCACTCGGACCCAGAGCCGGGGCGGGAACGGACCGATGACGCGACACGTTCTGGTCCCCACCGACGGGTCACCGCTGGCGCGCCAGGCGCTCCGGCACGCCCTGCGAGAGTTCCCGGACGCCGACATCACCGTCCTGCACGTGGTCGACCTGTTCGAGCCGACCTACGGCGAGCATCAGGGGTTCGAGCCGACCTACGAGCACATGATGGGCACGGCGGAGTGGTACGAGGCCACCGAACGGGTGACCGAGACCATCCTCGGCGCGGCGCGCGACCTCGCCGAGGACTACGGCCGCGAGGTGACGACCGACTCCGACATCGGTGACGTCGACAGGGTGGTGCTGAGCTACGCCGAGGAGGAGGACGTGGACCACATCGTGCTGGGCGCCCACGGCCGCGAGGGGGCAGACAGGCCGTTCTTCGGCAGTGTCGCCGACACCGTCGCCCGGCGTGCCTCTGTGCCGGTGACGCTCGTCCGGTGAGCGTGCGCCCCCCGTGACGCCCAGAGCCGTCACCGCGCGACGGTGACCGGGACGGGCGACCGGCGGACGACCCTTTCGGCGACGCTACCGAGCAGGACGCGCTGGACCCCGGTCCGGCCGCGGCTCCCGACGACGACGCGGTCGACCTCGTCCAGCGCCGCGTACTCGAGGATGGTCCGTGCGGGGTCGCCGAACGCGACCTCCGTCTCGACGGTGACGCCACGCGACTCGGCGAGCGCCGTCGCCGCCTCCAGGATGCGCTCGGCGGCGTCCTGTGCGGCGTCCATCGCGTCGTCGAGCCCCCGGTGACCGTGGGCAGCGAGCGCGCGTGGCGGGTCGACGACGTGCAACACCAGCAGCTCGTCGGGAGACTCCGAGAGGGCGAGTTCGAGCGCCGCCCGCGCCGGGTCCGAACCGTCGATGGGGACGAGTACGACCATGGCCGAGGCTCCACGTCGGGGGTGAAGAATCGGGGGGTCGGTTCCGGGATTCCGGGAGCGGGGCCGTCTGGCACGGGACCGCACCCACGAACCGGGTCCGGAACCGGGGAGTGGCAGGCAGCGGGAGAAGGGGTGGCGGCCGGCAGGTGGCCGCCGGGGTTGCGGGACGAGTGCGCTCAGACCAGCAGCTGGATGTCGGCCTCGACCATCTCCTGGAAGGCGCTCGCGGCGCCGACGCCGGTCTCGACCTCGTCGAAGAAGTCGTCCTCGTCGTAGCCCATCAGGTCGATGGTCATCTGGCAGGCCTGGAACTCCACGCCCTGGTCGATGGAGGTCTCGATGAGTTCCCGGACGGTCGCGACCTCGTTGTCCGCAATCTGCTTCTCCATCATCCGGGTCGTGACCCGGTCCATCCCCGGCAGCGCGCCGACCACGTTGGGGACGGGCATGTTGGGGTTGCCGACGGAGCTGAGCTTGAGGTCGTCGGCCTTCTCCTCGTGGAGGATCTCGAGCCCCCAGAAGGTGTGGAAGACCGTCACGTCGTAGCCGAAGGCCGCCGCCGTGCTCGCGAGGATGAGCGGCGGGTAGGCCATGTCGAGGGTCCCCTTCGTCGCGATGATGACCATCTTCTGGGTGTCGTCGTCCACGTCGGTGCGGACGGCCGCGAGTTCGTCCTCCAGTTCGTCGATGCGGGACTGGAGTGCCTCGAACTCCTCGGCGGATGGGGCACCGTCGGGGGTGGGCTGGGTGTCCGTGCTCATCGTCACTCGGTCTTGCGGATGTAGTGCTTGTAGACGGCCTCGCCGTCCTCGGTGTCCTCCTCCTGGTCGACGAGTTCCGCATCGTCGGTGGAGTCGGCCCAGCCCGCGATGTCGCTCATGCTCCCGGAGTCGGTCGCGACCACCTCCAGCGTCCCGCCGGGGGTGAGCCCGTCGAAGGCTCCCTTGGTCTTGACGACCGGCATCGGGCAGTTCTGTCCCTTCACGTCGAGCGTCTCGGTAGGTGTTTCCGTGCTCATGATTCGGATGTCCTCTATTGGGACTATCGCACAATATTGTCTTGCCCCTCATAAGTATGTCGATTATTGCCCAAAACGGACACAACTATCGCAACGCGCTCGCACGCCCGAAACAACTCCCGTGCGGGCTATTTCTCGATATCTGGGCGCTCTGCCGGACCTATGGCGAGTTACCTGCATATCGAGAGCGGGAAACCGGCGACCGGCCGCGCTTCAGTTCGCGATTAGTATTGCGGTAGATTGGAAATACTATGCAAAATCTTAAGTCGGTCACTCCAGTACGAGGGAATGCACACATGAACCCGGACGAGTTGGGCGTCGAGATGCCCGACGTGACCGTCGAATCGACCAGTCCCGAGCAGCTCAAGGCCCGTATCGACGATGGGGAGGAGGTCACCCTCCTGGATACCCGGATGTCGAGCGAGTTCGAGGAGTGGGCCATCGAGGGAGAGAACGTCGAGGCCATCAACGTCCCGTACTTCGAGTTCCTCGACGAGGAGATCGACGAGGAGGTCCTCGAGCAGCTGCCCGAGGACGAGCACATGACCGTCCTCTGCGCGAAGGGTGGCTCCAGCGAGTACGTCGCCGCCGAACTGCAGGTGCGCGGCTACGACGTCGACCACCTCGAGGACGGGATGAACGGCTGGGCCTCCATCTACGAGGCCGAGGAGGTCACCGACTACGACGGCGCCGGCACGGTCGTCCAGTACCAGCGCCCCTCCAGCGGGTGCCTCGGCTACATGGTCTACGACAGTGACGAGGCCGCCGTCATCGACCCACTGCGCGCGTTCACGGACCGCTATCTCGAGGACGCCGAGGAACTCGGCGTCGAGCTGACGTACGCCATCGACACCCACATCCACGCCGACCACATCTCCGGCGTGCGCGCCCTCGCCGACGAGGGCGTCGAGGGGGTCGTCCCCGAGGCCGCCGCCGACCGTGGCGTCACCTACACCGACCAGGTGACCCTCGCGGAGGACGGCGACGAGTTCGATGTCGGCGACGCGACCATCGAGACCGTCTTCACGCCCGGGCACACGACCGGGATGACGAGCTACCTCGTCGACGACAGCGTGCTCGCGACGGGTGACGGCCTCTTCATCGAGAGCGTCGCCCGGCCGGACCTCGAGGAGGGCGACGACGGCGCGCCCGACGCGGCCCGGATGCTCTACGAGAGCCTGCAGGAGCGCGTCCTCACCCTGGACGACGACGTGCTGGTCGGCGGCGCCCACTTCAGTGACGCCGCCGAGCCCGCCGAGGACGGCACCTACACGGCTCCCATTGGCGACCTCGTCGACCGGATGGACGCGCTGTCGATGGACGAGGACGACTTCGTCGATCTGGTCCTGGCGGACATGCCACCCCGCCCGGCCAACTACGAGGACATCATCGCGACGAACCTGGGACAGCAGGAGGCCGACGACGAGGAGGCGTTCACCCTCGAGCTCGGCCCGAACAACTGCGCAGCCAGCCAGGATGCGCTCACCAGTGACTGAGGCGAGATAGATGCTCAGTGGACTACTCGGGCTGGAGGCGTTCTTCCCCAACGGCGTCAGTCACTACGCCATCGGCGGCCTGCTCGTCGGACTCGGGACGGCCGTCATCTACTACGGGACCGGGATTCCCGCCGGCGCGAGTACGTTCCTGGAGTCGACCCTGTCGTACGTCTCCGACCGGGACCGGTTCCAGCAGTACCGCGCCTCGCGTGACTGGCGTGTCGTCTTCACCGTCGGCATCGTCCTCGGGGCGGCCGTCTACGCCGTCCTCTTCCAGGGCGGCGCGTGGACGACCGAGGTCGCCCCGTGGCGGCTGTTCGTCGGCGGGACGCTCGTCGGCGTCGGCACCCGCGTCGGGAAGGGCTGTACCTCCGGCCACGGCATCTGTGGCGTCGGCTCGGTCTCCCGGACGTCCATCGTCGGCGTGGCGACGTTCATGCTCGTCGCTATCGTGACCGCCAACATCGTCGCCGCGCTGGGGGTGACACCATGAGCGCGAACACAGGCCGGCATCCGCTGTTCCTGCCGGTCATCCTGGTCGGTGGGCTCATCTTCGGCTTCGGCCTCGGCTTCAGCCAGATGGCCCGCCCGGAGGTCGTGCTGAACTTCCTCACCTTCGAGGACCTCGGCCTGCTGTTCGTGATGGGCGGCGGCTCGGTGGTCGCCGGCCTCGCGTTCTGGCTGGTCCCGCACTTGCGCGACGGGGCGCCCCTCACCGGGCGCTCCTACAAGCGCCGGCTGAAGTCGTTCGACCGGCGGGTCCTCGTCGGTGGGAGCATCTTCGGCGTCGGCTGGGGCCTCGCCGGTATCTGTCCCGGCGCGGCCTACGCCAGCCTCGGGGTGGGTAACTGGCCCATCCTCTACGCCATCGCCGGGATGTTCCTCGGCGCGTACGTGCAGGGGGTCTGGCGCAGCCACCGCGCCGACGATTCGGCCAGCCCCACACCGAGCGACGACTGACGCCCCTCGATTTCTCGTCACCCGCACCGACCGGGAATCACCCCTCACACCGACGGACCTCCAGTTCCAACCGTCGACCATGGCCCCCACCGCACCGACGGCGGCGACCGCGTACCTCTCCGGCGAGCGCGTCGTCGACATCGCGGATGACCTGCTCGGGGTCGATTCCCGGAACCCGCCGGGCGACACCCGCGAACTCGCTGCCCTCGTCGAATCGTTCCTGGACGACCTCGGCCTCGCGACCGAGCGCGTCACGGTTGACCCGGCGAAGCCGAACCTGCTCGCCACCATCCCCGGCGAGCGCGACCGGACGCTACTGTTCAACGGCCACCTCGACACGGTCCCGTTCGACGCCGACGAGTGGACCCACGACCCGCTCGGCGAGCGCGACGGCGACCGGCTCTACGGGCGCGGCGCGACCGACATGAAGGGGCCGTTCGCGGCCATGCTCCACGCCGCAGAAGCGTTCGTCGAAACGGACACGACACCACCCGTCGACCTCGCGTTCGCGTTCGTGAGCGACGAGGAGACCGGTGGGGGCGCCGGGGTCGGCGCACTGCTGGAACGTGGTGCCGTCGACGCCGACGCCTGTGTCATCGGCGAGACGACCTGTGCCGGCGGGAACCACTCCGTGACCGTCGCCGACCGCGGGAGCATCTGGCTCACGCTCCGGGCGAGCGGCGAGGCCGCCCACGGCTCCCGGCCGATGCTCGGGGGGAACGCCATCGACCGGCTCTGGGCCGCGATTACGGCCATCCGGAGCCGCCTCCCGGCCCGCGACCTCGACCTGCCGGCCGCGATGGACACCATCGTCGAGGAATCGGTGGCCTACTACGAGCCGACGATGGGCGCCGAGACGGCCCGGACGCTGTTCGAGCATCCGACCGTCAACCTCGGCACCATCGAGGGCGGCGAGAGCATCAACACGGTCCCGCCGTCGGCGACCGCCGAACTCGACATCCGGCTTGCCGCCGGCGTCGAGACGCCCGCGGTGCTGGCCGATATCCGTGACTGCCTGGACGACTACCCGCACGTGACCGTCGCGGACACGAGCTGGTCGGTCGGCACCTACGAGCCGCCGGACAGCCCGCTGGTCGAGGCGGTCGCCTCGCTCGCCGCGGACGTGACCGACGAGCGCGTCTACCGCCGGAGTGCCACCGGCGGCGGCGACGCCAAGAAGTTCCGCAACGCCGGCATCCCGACCGTCGAGTTCGCGCTCGGGACCGACACCGTCCACGCCGTCGACGAGTACACCACCGTCGACGCGCTCGCCGGGACCGCCGAGGTCTACACCCGCCTGCCAGCGGCCGACGCCGACGCGGTCGACTGAACGGTACCCTCCTCCCCACTATCTTGGAAACACCACGCAATATTATATCCGGTGGGGCCCGAGTTGAGACCAGAACCATGAGCGAGACACAGGCGGAGAAGACGGTCGATGCGCGCGGGGCGGCCTGCCCCGGCCCCCTGATGGACCTCGTCGGCGCCATCCGCGAGGTCGACTCCGGCAGCGTGGTCGCACTGCTGAGCGACAACGACCAGTCGCTGGTCGACGTGCCGGAGTGGGCCGACGAATCCGGGAACGAGGTCGTCGCGACGGAAGAGGAGGACGACTACTACCGTATCCTCGTGAGGAAAGCATGACACGGGAGGTCGTCATCGTCGGCGGCGGGACGGGTGGGTCCGTCCTCGCCAACGACCTCGCCGACCGGTTCGAGGCAGAGATCGACGCGGGCGACGTGCGCGTCACGCTCGTCAACGACAGCGAGGACCACGTCTACAAACCCGTCTGGCTGTACGTCCCGTTCGGCAAGCGCGAGCCGTCGGACGGCCGGCGGCCGCTCCGCGACCTCGTCGACAGCCGCGTCGACGTCGTCGTCGACCGCGTCACGGACATCGACACGGACGCCCAGCGCCTGACCTACCGCGACGGTGGCGGGCCCGGCCGGTACGACAAACTGGTGCTCGCCACGGGGTCGACCCTGGCGCCCGACGAGATTCCCGGCCTCGCCGGGGGCGGGCACAACTACTACACCGAGGAGGGCGCGCTGGCGCTGCAGGACGAACTGCTCTCGTTCACCGAGGGCCACCTCGTCCTGAGCGTCATCGGGTCGCCACACATGTGCCCCGCGGCGCCGCTGGAGTTCGTCTTCATGGCGGACGACTGGTTCCGCAAGCGCGGGCTCCGTGATGACATCGACATCACGTACACCTATCCCATCCAGCGGGTCCACGGCAACCCCCACATCGCGGAGTGGGCCGAGCCGCTGATGGAGGACCGCGGTATCAACGTCGAGACGTTCTTCAACGCCGAGGAGATCGACGCCGAGAACGGCGTGATGACCTCGATGGAGGGCGGGGAACTCGACTACGACCTGCTCGTCGCCATCCCGCCCCACCGCGGCATCGACCTCGTCGAGGACGCCGGCCTGGGCGACCGCGGGTGGGTCGAGGTCGACAGCGAGACCCTGGAGGCCGAGCATGCGGACAACGTCTACGCGCTCGGTGACACCGCCGACGCGGGCGTCCCGAAGGCCGGCAGCGTCGCGCACTACCAGGCCGGCGTGGTGGCCCAGCGCATCGCCAGCGAGTTGCGGGACCGTCCGGCGACGGAAACCTACGACGGCAAGACGCTCTGCTTCGTCGAGACCGGGATGGACGCGGCCTCGTACGTCGAGTTCGACTACGAGAACCCGCCGTCGCCGGCCACGCCGTCGAAGAAGCTCCACTGGGCGAAGCTCGCGTACAACGAGTCCTACTGGCTGACCGCACGGGGGCTGCTCTGACCATGGCCGACGACGAGACGCCCCGGACAGAGACGGACGGCTCCGGCGAGGCGGCCGAGGCGTCCGAGCCAGTCGAGAGCGGGGCGGCAGAGGAAGCGGCCGAGGAGGCGCCGGAAGGAGCGGAGGAGCCGACGGGTCGCGAACACCTCGAGGCGGCTATCGAGGAGAACCCGGAGGCCGTCGCCGAGTTCGTCGACCGGCTCGACGCGGTCAACGAGCTGCTGGACGTGATGGCGCTCGGCGAGGAGGCGATGACCGACGAGATGGTCGTCGAACTGGCCGACACGGGCTCGACGCTGGCCGAGTCCGCCGACGGCCTCGCTACCGAGGAGACGGTGCGGCTCGCCGAGGGCGTCGGTGCGAACGGGGACGAGCTGGCCGACGCGATGGAGACGCTGGTCGAGCTCCAGCGGAGCGGGGCGCTCGACGAGCTGGCCGAGCTGGCGGACGTCCTCTCGCTCGCGACCGACGCGATGACCGACGAGATGGTCGTCTCGCTCGCCGGCACCGGGTCCAGCCTCGGTGAACTGGCCGACACCGCCGCCGAACCGGACACCCGGGACGGCCTCGCCCGGCTCCTGTCGGCGGTCGGGTCCGCCGAGCGGACCGAGCCGGAGTCGACCAGCACGCTCTCGCTCGTGAAGTCGCTCCGCGACGACGAGGTGAAGCAGGGGATGGGCTACGTCGTCGCCCTCGCGAAGGCCATCGGCTCGGGTGCCGGCGACCCCGGGGAGGGAGTCTGACCCCGGGCGGAACCGTCTCGACGCCACAATAGATTTGTATGTATTGGGAATTACCAACAATACTATGAACGCGCACCGCCACGTTACACGTATGCGCGCCGTGTACGCCACCGACCTGTCCGACGCCATCGAGGCCGCAATGAGCTCCCGTATCTGTCTCGAGTGCCTGGAGCGATACGGGATCACCGAGGTCCACCTCGTCACCGTCACCAGCCCGAACGTGACGACCGGGATGCCGGGGAGCGACTTCGGGAAGCGGGCCCGGGAGGGGCTCGACCGCCAGCGCGAACTGCTAGAGACCGAGGGGTTCGACGTGGAGACCCACGTCGTCCGAGGGACGCCCCACCGGCGCATCAACGGGCTGGCCGAGCAGGTGAACGCCGACCTCATCATCGTGGGGTCGCGCGGGAAGAGCCCGCTCCGCGAGCGGTTCATCGGCGGGACCGCCCGGAACGTCGCCCGGACCGCCGTCCGGCCGCTGCTGGTCCAGCGCATCGTCGAGTCGGACGAGGACGGCCACGAGGTCGCCAACGAACACCTGTTCCAGCGCGTACTGTACGCGACGGACTTCTCCGAGAACGCCGAGCGCGCGTTCGAGCAGTTCCGGAACCTGAAGCGCGCCACGCAGGAGGCGACGCTGGTCCACGTGACCCCGCCGGAGCGCCGCTCGGAGCCGGAGGTGGTCGAGGACGCCGAGGAGCGCCTCGCCGAGCTGGCAGACCGGCTCGAGGGGATGGGCATCGAGACGCGGACGATGGTCCGGGCGGGCGAGGCCAGCGAGGAGATTCTCGCGGCCGAGGCCGAGGTGGACCCGACGAGTATCCTCATGGGTTCGCGCGGCCGGAGCCGCCTCCGCCGGCTCCTCCTGGGTAGCACCTCCGAACGCGTGACGGCACGGGCGAACTCCAACGTCCTGCTGGTCCCGCCGGTCGCCGTGCGCTGAACAGCGCTCGGGGCGACGACCTGTCGGGGAGCGGACGGCTATCACAACTCCCTTGCCCTCCCCCCGAGTGGAGTCGGGTATCAGGTGGTTCACGTGACCAAGAAGAGCGAGTACACGGGCGATTACCCCGACAAGACGCTGTATCTCCCCGGCCCGACCGAGGTCCGCGACGACGTCATCGAGGCGATGTGCGAACCGATGTTCGGCCACCGGATGGACCGGATGACGGACCTCTACACGACCATCGTCGAGGACACGAAGGAGTTCCTCGGCACCACGAACGACGTCATCGTCCTGACGGCGTCGGGCACGGAGTTCTGGGAGGCGACGACGATGAACCTCGTCGAGGACCGGATGCTGGTCCCGACCTCGGGGAGCTTCAGCGAGCGCCAGGCCAACGTCGCCGAGCGCCTCGGCAAGACGGTCGACCGCATCGAGTACGACTGGGGCACGGCGGTCAAGCCCGAGGACGTGCGCGACGCGCTGGAGGAAAGCGACGAGGGCTACGACGCCGTCGGGATGGTGATGAACGAGACCTCTACGGGCGTCCGCAATCCCGTCGAGGAGGTCGGTGACCTCCTCGGTGACTACCCGGACACCTACTTCGTCGTCGACGCCATCTCCTGTCTCGGTGGCGACTTCGTCGACGTGGAGGAACACAACATCGACTGCATCTTCACGTCGACGCAGAAGGCGTTCGCCATGCCGCCCGGCCTCGCGGTCTGCACCGTCAGCGAGGCCGCCCGCGAGCGCGAACTCGAGAAGGACTCGGCCTCGTGGTACGGGGGCTTCCAGCGCTGCCTGGACTACTACGACCGGAAGGGGCAGACCCACTCGACGCCCGCCATCCCGCTGATGCTGGCCTACCGAAAGCAGATGAAGCACATGCTCGACGAGGGCCACGACGCCCGCGACCAGCGCCACCAGGAGATGGCCGAGTACACGCGCGACTGGGCCCGCGAGCACTTCGGCCTCTTCCCCGAGGAGGGGTACGAGTCACAGACCGTCACCTGCGTCGAGAACACGCAGGGCATCGACGTGGCCGCGACCATCGACCATGTCAGCGAGGAGTACGACATGGTCTTCTCGAACGGCTACGGCGACATCGGCGAGCAGACGTTCCGCATCGGTCACATGGGCGAACACGACGTCGAGAGCATCAAGGCGCTCACCGACGCCATCGAGGACGTCGCCGGGCTGTAGCCGGCCCGACGGGGCCTGGAACTCCCAGAGGCTGGCCCGTGCGGACCCTGCTTTATCACGGTCCCGGCTGTAGTCGTTCCATGCTCTCTCGAATTCTGGTGCCGATGGACGACTCGGAGATGGCGCAGCGAGCGCTCGAGTACGCCCTCGAGAACCATCCGGACGCCGACATCGCCGTCCTGCACGTCGTCGGGGAACCGTCGTCGATGTGGGGGGCAGCGACGGGGCTCGCGCTCGAGGAGAACGTCGAGGAGGCCGCCGAAGCGCGCGCGGAGACGGTGTTCGACCGCGCCAGGGAACTAGCTGCCGACCACGACGTCGAGATAACCACCGAGGTCCAGCTGGGTGACCCGACTCGAGCGATTCTGAACCGGGTCGAGGACTTCGACGCGGTCGTCATCGGAAGCCACGGCGGGTCGATGGCCGACCGTCTGCTCGTCGGGAACGTCGCACAGAAGGTGTTCCGCCGGTCCCCCGTCCCCGTCATCGTCGCCCGCTAGGGGCGGCTACTCAGTGGTACGCCTTCTCGCCGGCCTCGATGGGCACCTCCAGCCAGTTCTCGCCCGGCGGCAGCGGGCACTCGTACCGGTCGGAGTAGGCACACGTCGGGTTGTACGCCTGGTTGAAGTCCAGCAGCCACCCGTCCGGCGAGCGGTGTTCGTCCGCCTCGAGGTCGATGTACCGGCCGGCGCCGTAGGTCTCGTCGCCGCTCGTCGCGTCGCGGAACGGGACCCAGAGCCGGTCCTCGTCGGGGTCGCTCTTGTAGGCCTGGACGACGACCGCCTCGCCGTCGATCTCGACGCGGAACTCCCCCCAGCGGAGGTACTCCTGCTCGCCGTCGGTGCTGGTGGCGACCGTGACCCGCTCTTTCTCCTCGTGCTCGTGGAGCGGGACCCGGAACCGGTAGTCCTCGTCGGGCGGGTAGTGCGAGAGGCCGTCGAAGTCGGCCCGTTCGTGCGGGGCGAGCGGTGAGTGCTCGCTCTCCGCGAAGTACTCCTCCTTCCGCTGGCGCTGGGTCTGTAGCTGCTGCTTCCAGTCGGTGCTCATGTGGGAGCGTAGGGGCTCCACCGGAACAAGTCTTTTGCAGATTCTACAATACTGGGGCCGTTGCCGTCTCGCTGTCTCACCGCCACGGACTCCTGCAGGTCACGGGCTGGAAGAAGCCCCGGACGCCGGGGTGGAAAACGGAGCGGTCGGAGTGCCTCCCCGTTGGAGGCCGGCTTCAGTCCGCGGTCTGTGCCGTGGCCGAGCTCTCGGCGGTCCGCATCTCGCGGATGGAGCTGACGACCACCGCGCCGCTGACGAGCAGTGCCGCACCGATGATGATGACCAGGGCCACTGTGTCGAGGACGGGCATCTCGATGACGCCGCCGATCTTCCGGACGGCGACCGCGATGGCACCGAGCAGCAGCATGATGCCGAAGTAGACCTTGATGTCGTCCTCGTCGACGAGGCTCGTGGCCGCGGCGCCGAGCCGGGCGCCGAGGGCGCTCCCCGCCAGCAGCGGGACGACGATGGCCAGGTCGACCGCGCCGTCCATGGCGTACAGGAAGCTGCCGATACCGCCCGAGAAGACGATCTCGAACAGGTCCGTCCCGACCGCGACCGGGACCGGGACGCCGATGAGGTAGAACAGCGCGGGCATGCGGATGAATCCGCCGCCGACGCCGAGCAGCCCCGACAGCAGCCCCGTGGCGAAGGCCACGCCGAGGATCATCCAGAGCGACACCCTGATGCCGCCCTTGAGCTTCATCATCGGCGGGATGCGGTAGGACTGGATCTTCTTCGCGATGTCGGGGATGTCGTCGGGGTCGATCTCCCCGTCGACCTCGTCGTGGCTGACGCCACCACCGCCGTCACCCTTCATCGCGGTGTAGGTGACGAAGAGGCCGATGCCACCCAGCAACGCGACGTACGCGACGCTGACGAAGGTATCGGCCAATCCGATATCCTGGAGCCTGTGCAATCCGATCCGTCCGACCTCGATGCCCGCGGTCGTGCCGGCGATCATCAGGACGCCGAGCTTGTAGTCGACCTGCCCGAGGTCACGGTGTTTCAGGGTCGCGATGACGGAGGTACCGAAGACGAACGCGAGGCCGGAGGCGACCGCCACGTCCGGCTTGTACCCCATCACCAGCAGTGCCGGGGTGACGAGGAAGGACCCGCCCATCCCGAAGAACCCGAACAGGAGGCCGATCAGGACGCCGAAGCTCGCGAACATCGCGAGCAGACTCGCGGCGATGCCGAACACCTCCATGTTCACTCACCCCGGAGTATCTTGGCGATGGTCGGGCCGAGCACGCTCTCCAGTGCACCGTACCCGACGTACAACACGAGTGCCTCGAGGAGTACCGCCCCGATGAGGATGGCGGCCCCCGTCGGCCCCGTCAAGTTCTCAATACCGAACATCGTTGCACACCTCGTACAGTCTTGTGTATTCCATGGGAATCTGCGCAGGCGAGGATAACCGATGTCCGGACTTAACGGTTTTGGGTGCAGCACACAATACAAGGTCGGGATAGGCTACGCATGGTTGGACATAACTTATGGATAACTACGGCCCGAGAACGGCGTCTGAGAGTACCGAGTGGATGTCTCCGGTGAGTTCTCGCGCGCGCTGCTCCTGCCCGGAGTCGGCAAAATATATCTCGGGAGATTCCCATCACCACACATGGCTGTCGAGAAGACGTGCCCCGACTGCGAGGTGTCGCTCGAACGGATGGAGCTACAGGGGACCGACCTGGCGGGTGAGCTCGCCATCGTCTCGGCCTCGTCCTCCGAGGGCTTCCTCGGGAGCCTGCGCGCGGACGAGATACTCACGCCCGTTCCCTACGTCTGTCCGGAGTGTCGCCGGACGCTGTGCTACGCCGAGGACTAGCCCGAGCGTCGTCGCGCTCGTGACTCGCACGCGCCACCCGAACCCCAATGTATTGGGCATCATCCACAATTTTATGCTGCTCGAACCCCTCGTCTCGAACACGAATGCCCGACGCCATGACGGACTACCTCCAGCAGGACATGGAGTGCGAGGGGCTGCTGGAGTGTTTCCACGGCCTGAAAGGACTGGACCGCGAGGTGTTCGGCGTCCTGACCGACGCCGACGAGGCGCTCACGGTCGACGAGATCGCCGCGGCCGTCGAGCGCGAGCGCTCGACCGCCTATCGGTCGATCCAGCGCCTCCTCGATGCTGGTCTCATCCGGAAGGAGCAGATCAACTACGACCAGGGTGGATACTGTCACGTCTACCGGCCCGCTGGCGGGTCGGAGATGGCCGGGGAGATGCAGCGGCTGCTCAACGACTGGTACGCGAAGATGGGCCAGCTCATCCGCGAGTTCGAGGACAAGTACGAGGGAGCGGAACCGGAGCCCCCTATCGAGCAGTAACGGTATCCGCGCGACTTCCTCTCGGCCTCGGCTCGGGACCGTCCCAGGTGTCTTGTTGCTTGTGCAAAAATCGCGCAAACATTTTAACCGCACAACTCCAACTGTTCTCCGATACTGATGCCAGACCCGATGTCAGAGCAACTCCAGCAGGACATGGAGTGTGAGGGGCTGCTGGAGTGCTTCCACGGGCTCAAGCAGCTCGACAAGGACTGCTTCCAGGCCCTCGTCGACGCGGAGGAGGCGATGACGGTCGACGAACTCGCCGACGTGGTCGACCGCGAACACTCGACGGCCTACCGTGCGGTCCAGCGGCTCCTGAAGGCCGGCTTCGTCCAGAAGGAGCAGATCAACTACGACCACGGTGGGTACTACCACGTCTACTACCCCACCGACGCCCAGCAGATGTCCGCCGACATGCAGCGGATGCTCAACGACTGGTACGCGAAGATGGGCCAGCTCATCCGCGAGTTCGAGGACAAGTACGAAGGTACCGGCAGCGTCGAACTCCCGAGCTGACGCGTTGAACGTTGCTGGCTGTCGATTTATGGAGCCAAACTCGAAATTATCCAGATAAGACCCGATATTAATATCTTATATCCCGAACATATAATCTTCTTGCGGGTTATTCGACCTTCCCGCTCAGCACCCGCGCCGCGGTCGCGACGGGGTCCCAGACCGGGCTGAACGGCGGTGCGTACGCCAGGTCGAGGTTCTCGACGTCCTCGACGGTCATCCCACCGTGGAGTGCGGTGGCGACGGTGTCGATGCGCTTGACACCCTCACGGCCCACGATGCTGGCCCCGAGGACCTGCCCGCTGGGCCGGTCGGCCATGAGCATCACGGTCAGTTCCTCCGCACCAGGGTAGTAGTGTGCCCGCGAGGAGGCCTGGATTTCGACGGAGACGGGGTCGAAGCCCGCGTCGCGGGCCTGCTCCTCGTCGGTCAGGCCCGTCCGGGCCGCGCCGATGTCGAACGCCTTGACGATAGCCGTCCCCGCCATCCCGCCGACCTCGGTCGGTGTGCCCGTTACGCTCTGGCCGATGGCTCGCCCGGCCCGGTTCGCGGTCAGTGCGAGCGGCACGTGGTCGGGTGCGTCGGTGACCACGTTGTGCGCCTCCGCGCAGTCGCCGGCGGCGTAGATGCGGTCGAAGTTCGTCCGCCCGTAGGCGTCCGTGGCGATGGCGCCCGTCTCGCCGACCTCGATACCGGCGTCCTCTGCGAGTGCCGTGTTCGGTGCCACGCCGACGCCGACGACCACGATGTCGGCTGGAACCGTCTCCGCCTCCAGCGCTACGCCGTCGACGGCGCCGTCACCGGTGAACCCCTGGACGGCCGTGTCGAGGTGGAGGTGGATGCCCTGCTCGCGGAGGTGGTCCTCGACGACGGTCGCCACGGACTCCCCGAACGGCTGGAGGACGTGTGGCAGCATCTCGTACATGTGGACCTCGAGGCCCCGCTCGTCGAGCGCCTCGGCCATCTCGATGCCGACGTACCCTCCGCCGACGATGGCGGCGGTCTGCGGGTTCTCCTCCGTGACGTAGTCCTGGATGGCGTCGGCGTGGTCCATGTCGTGGATGGTGAACACGCCGTCGAGGTCGATGCCGTCGAACGGCGGCTTCACGGCGTGCGCGCCGGTCGCGATGAGGAGCTGGTCGTACGGCTGGTCGAACGCCTCGCCGTCGCCCTCGACCCGGACGGTCCGGGCCTCGGGGTCGATGCCGACCACCTCGTGGCCCGTCCGCAGGTCGATGTCGCGCTCCTCGCGGAACTCCTCGGCGGTCACCTGCACGAGGTCCTCGAGTTCGTCGATCTCGCCCTTCACGTAGTACGGCATCCCGCAGGCCGCGTACGACACCCACTCGCCCTTCTCGAAGACGACGATGTCGAGGTCCGGGTTCTCGCGCTTGGCCTTGCTCGCCGCGCTCATTCCTGCCGCGTCACCGCCGATGACGACGAACGTCTCTGTCATGGTCGGAGGGAAGCACGGAGGTCGGTAATGAAGTACAGGTGGTTCGCAGTATTTTGGAAACAGCGAAAGACTGTTTGTGGATGCGAGTCCGAGTCGTCACCCGGGGAGGAAGACGTTGACGACCGCCACCACGAGTCCCGCGAGTGCCATCCGTGCGGCGGCCACGTACCAGCGCTGCCCCGAGATGGAACCCATGTAGGCCCCGAAGACGCCGAGGACGCCGATGCCCAGGCCGACGGCGATGACGGCGGCTTCGACCATCGTCAGGAGGCCACCCTCCAGCAGGAACGGCGAGAGCGGGATGAGGATGCCGAGTATCGGGCCGAGCCCGCTCGCGAACGCGTGGAGGAGGCGGGCGGTCGACCGTTCGCGCTGGATACGGGTGTCGTCGAGGTCGGTGAGCATCGCCTTCTCCATCCGGAGGATCTCGGCCTTCGTCTCGGCCCGCTCGATCTCCCAGACGCTCCAGACCGCCGAGGTCCCCAGCCCGACCGCCGCGCCGAGGCCGATTTTGATGACCGTCGCGCCATCCGGGATGCCCGACAGGACCGCGCCGACGACGACGCCGATGCAGGTGAGGGTGCCGTCGAACCCGTTGGAGACGAAGTAGCGCCGGGCGATGGGGAGGACGTCGTCCCGGGCGAGCACTCGGGCCACCTGCTGTCGGAGGGAGCTCACGGCGTCACCGGTCCTGGAGCGTCGGGCGGTCGTCGACGACGTAGTCGCCACAGCCCACCTCGTCGACGGAGTGGATGGTGCCGCCCTGTCCCTCGATGGCCTCCTCGATGGCCGCGTAGTCGATGGCCGCCCCCTCGAAGGTGAGCTTCAGGTTCTGGACTTCGTTGTCCAGCTCGATGAGCGACGAGCTGACTCCCTCGACGCTGTCGACATCTGCGATGCGCTGCGTGAACTCGAGCAGCGGCGGCTCGTGGGGCTTCAGGACGTCGATGACGAGCCGGCGGACAGGTGCCATGTGGCGGGGTGGGTCCGGGCAGCCCTAAAACGTGCCGTGTGGCTCCCGGTCCGCGAGCGGTGCCGGTCGCCGGAATGTGCCATCAGCCCAGGACGTGCGGCCAGAGGAACCGGATGAGCAGGTAGGCGGCGCCGGTCGTCAGCAGGATGACGACGGCGTCCAGCAGCACGCCCGCTCGCAGCATGTGGTCGCGCTCGACGTAGCCGGCGCCGAAGACGATGGCGTTGGGTGGCGTCGCGACCGGGAGCGCGAACCCGTAGCTCGCGGCGATGGCGCCGGTCACCGCCAGCAGGACGGCCGCGAGTTCGCTGGTGGTTCCGAGCGCGGCCGCGTACGCGGGCCCGGCGTTGATGAGCAACGGCGCGAGGATGGCCGCCATCGCGGTGTTCGAGGCCAGTTCGCCGACGAGGACGGTCAGTGCGACCACGGCGAGCAGGACCACCACGACCGACGTGCCGGCGAGCGCCTCGACCGTCACGCCGGCCATCCAGCGCGTGGCGGCGGTGTCCCGGAGGGCGTTCGCGAGCGAGATGCCGCCGCCGAGCAACAGGAGCGTCCCCCAGTCGATGTCGACCAGGTCGTCCCACTCGGCCGCGCCACTCACGACGAGCGCGGGAATCGCCAGCACCCCCACGAGGACGTAGAACAGCAGCCCCTCGTGGCCGGTCGTCCCGAAGACGCTCCCCCCGGTACCGCCGAACAGCGTCACGCGGACCGCCGGCGGGAGCAGGTCGCCGAACAGGAACTCGAAGCCGCCAAGCAGCCAGAGGCCGGCGGTCGCGGCGAAGATGGCGACGGTCCGTCGCGCCGCCGGGGAGAGGGACCCCATCGCACGCAGTTCCGTGCGGGCCCGCTCGCGCGCCGCGCCCACGTCGTAGGCCTCCGGTGGGTAGACGACGTACGTCAGGAGGACCCACGCGACCGGGAGCAGCAGGACGACCATCGGCAGCCCGATGGCCAGCCACTCGACGAAGGTTATCTCGAAGCCCAGGAGCTCGTTCAGCTGGCCGACGACGATAGCGTTGGGCGGCGTCCCGATGAGCGTCCCGACGCCGCCGAGACTGGCGGCGTACGCGACCCCCAGGAGCATCGCCACCTGCAGGTTCGAGGCCCGCCCGCCCGCGCCGGCCTCCTCCGCCGTCGTCAGGTCGGTGACGGAGTCGACGATGCCCAGCACGATGGGGACCATCATCGCGACCGTCGCCGTGTTGGAGACGACCATCGAGAGGACCGCCGTCGCCACCATCACGCCCGCCACGAGGCCGCGAGACGAGGTCCCGAATCGGATAAGGATGCGGTAGGCGATGCGCCGGTCGATGCCGTGGGCCTGCAGCGCCTCGGCCAGCACGAAGCCCGCCAGCAGCAGGAAGATGACGGGGTCCGCGAACCCGGCGACGGCGTCGCCGAAGCTGGGGTAGACGCCGAACGCCGTCAGCAGAATCGGGATGCACAGCGCCGTCAGCGGCAGCGGAACCGCGCCCGTCACCCAGAGGATGGCCGCGAACGCCATCGTCGCGAGGGCGTACTGCCCGGCCGTGGTGAGCGGCCCCTCGACGGGAACGACCGCGACAAGTCCGGTGACCAGGAGCGCGACGGCGAGGGTCAGGAGGCGGGTGTTCGACGAGGCCACGGGACACTCTCTCCGGCAAGTCCTCGGTAGTTAGTCCTGTCCCTCGGGACGGTCCGTCGACGGCGTCCGCGCAGGCGACTGGTGCTATCGTGGCTAGCGACGGACTCGGACTCGAAGAATCGGGAATCGGCCGGACGACCCGGCCGTCGTTCGGGGACCGGTCACTCGATGTCGATGGTGTGGGCGTCCTCGGCCTCCGCTTTGGGGAGGGTAACCGTCAGGACCCCGTTCTTCATCGTGCCCGCGACGGCGTCGCGGTCCACCTCGCCGGGGAGCCGCACCGACCGGCTCGCTGACTGGTGGCGGCGCTCGCGGCGGAGGTACGAGTCGTCCTCCTCCTCCGTCTCCGCCTCGTGTTCGGCCTCGATGCGGAGTGTGTGGTCGGTGACCGTCACCTCGATGTCGTCGCGCTCGAAGCCGGGGAGGTCGACGGTGACGACGA